>NZ_JBQFMH010000008.1:0-220613 GCF_056531745.1 Ruegeria sp. L12 | reverse complement strand
ATCAAAACGCGGCGTAAATTGAAACTACAGCGAGCCTGAGCCTCCAAAGCCAATCAACCGCTCGTGTTCCAAATCATTTGATGACAGACAATGATCTGGTTGAGCGAACGAAATTGTTGGTAATTTTGTTCGTAGGCGGACTGTTCAATACTCATTGAAGGCGTTCTTTGGTGGAATTTCATCTACGACTTGACGAAATAAGGAAGTGGTTCCCAGCCGGGATGCGGCGTAGCACCCAAGCTGGCTACAAAGTTCCTCCATCACGCCAAGCCGCGGTGATCAGTGCCGCGAGTTCAGCCATTTCATCCTCATCAGCAAATGGAACCTGAGCGAGCATGATATCGGCTTCACCTGAGAGCTTGGCAGCGAGATGCCCGCGTCCAAGCAAGCGTTCGGCTCCCGGCTCATCGAGAACCAAGTTGGAATTGCGCTTGTCGGCAACTTTGAGAACGAGCCGGTTGGTCAGGTTCGCCCTGAGTTGCATCGGCAGAGCGTCTTTGTCAGGGCGCTGTGTGATGAGAACCAGATTGATCCCTGCTGCGCGTGCTTTCACGCCGAGACGACTGGCATTCAGTTCAACCGCATCGCGGTAATCGTCAATCAACATCCAATCGGCAAGCTCATCATGGAACACCCATATGCGTGGCAAGCGCTCGGACGGTGCTACCTTCTTGTTGTAGTTCGCGAGTTTGGTTACGCCCGCATCAGCAAGAAGGCGATTGCGCCGCTCCATTTCTTCAACAAGCTCTTGGAGCGTTTCGACGGCCTCTTCCCGAGTAGTGATAAGATCACCATCAAGATGCGGCATTCGGCGCAGCCAAGGGAAGTCGATTCCCGCTTTCGGATCGATCATTCGGATGCGTGCGCTGTTAGGCGAGTTCGTAGCACAGATGTCCAGAAGCAAACATTGGACGAGAACACCTTTCCCGCTGCCCGTTTCGCCCGCGATCAGAGTATGGGGGCCATGTGGATGAAGGCCTGCAAATCCATCTCCAACATTCAGATAGAGTAATTCGCCATCTGACTCACGCGCCCCGAGAAGAAGGCTTGTGTTAGTTTCGGGCGCGCTATCCGGAAGCTCGCGCTGACGCCAGAGGTCTCTGAGATGAAGGACGGCTCGCTTCGGACGCCCGACCATGATGATGACTTCCATGGGCGCGGCGAGTACATTGATCACATTGATTGCGTGTGAAGTTAAGAGCTCTTGGCGTCGCCGTTCGACCTTAGGAAGTGTCAGATCATCAGAGCCCCTGAAGCGCACGAGTGCTGCATTGGGTGTCAGCCGTGAACCTATGAGCTCGGCGGTCATGTCGTAGCCCCGGAGCGCGCGCTGGAGCGCCGAGACTGTATTTTTCAGCCACTGCTCGGCTTCGTCATCACTTTCAGCGGACTCCTCGCCAATCCACTGCAAGAGCTGCGCGGAAGGCAGCTTTGAATCCGGTGGCAATGCAACTGATGTTGACGGCGGCGGCGTGTCAGGTTGCTCGTCCGTGGCGGGTGGCGGCGCGGGCTGAACCGGCTCAGTTTGCGCGTCCGCAGGTTCAACAATTGCCTCGTCCGGTTTGACTTCGGGGGCTACGGTTGCAGTCTCCTTCGCTGCTGTCTTTTCTGGAGCGGGCTTTTTCTCGGCGGCGGTTTCGTCTGTAGTCGTGTCAACATCAACAGAAATAAGAGCTGCTGCCCAAACATCGTCCGTGTCTTTGGCCCCTCCCACCTTTTCCTCAGTTCCGGCAGCAAACGACCTTAGCGCCGCCGCGACGCGAGGCTTGTCAAAAACCTGCTGATGACAATGGGGCATGCCACTGAGCGGCACGGGCTCGCCTGCATCGACATATTCGTCATCGTCGTGGACAAATACATGGGAAAATCCAGCAAGAATAATTCTCACATTGTCTTGCCTGACTTCATCAGACCATCGGTGCAAGTCCCAGCCATCAAACAGGGCAGGATCAAATGGCTCCATACCTTCGATGATGAAATCCCCGAGGCGATGCAGCCACGATTCCCGGTCGATCCGTTTGTGGTTAGGATCAAGCGCGCGTCCGAGACGCGAAATGGTTTCTTCGAGCTGTTTCGCGGATTTCTTGGCCTGTCCTTTGTAACCGTTGGAACCCACAAATTTCGCTTCAGCGATTGCGATACGCAAAACATGCTCGCCGTCTTCAATACGAGGGGCAATCGCCATGATATCGGCGATTTGCTCTTCGCGCTGGCCAAACCAGGACGCATAATCGTCAAGGAAATACCACCCGATTGGAAGGGCACGGTCGCCCAGACTAGATTTTAACATTTCCATCGACAGGACAATGCCGAGAAGCTCGTTCGCATAGTGACCATAGCGGGCGGCCCGCATCACAACATGCCCGGACAACGTAGTAGCTTCGTCAATCAGCTTCGTGATGGGCGTATCGCCATGAGCGTTAACGATGCCAGGATCGATACGATTAAGGCGTTCCCTAAGCAGGGTTTGAAGCAAACGCGGCTTGGAAGTCGTAGAAACGGTGATGTTTCGATCTACGCTGCGATCATGGATGTGGCGAATGACCTGGATGCCATTGTTTGCAAGTAGTCGCCGGTCAACAAGCTCATCGAAGTTTACAACCCACTCACCGATCCGATGTGCATCGTTAAATACATCTCCGACCTCGGCATCCGAGAAGTTGACTTCGCGCGCCGGAATGACATCACCGCTCTGAGCATTTTCGCCGTGAAGAAATGTTTGGACCGCGTTCAGATAGACTTGACCGATCCAAGGCTGGACGGGTGCCGTCAGATAGACTGACGTGGAATTGTCAACCGCACTTACCGGCCTTCGGCGCGACCACGTGTGAGGGATGTGTTCGAGCAGCTCCGGGCGCCGCTCTACGGGTGCCTTTTTCCAGACGACCTTAGCATTGCGTGCAATGACATCTTGAAGGGCAACGAGGTCGGACGCGCGCGTATTGTCGCCCTCGGGAAGATCATTCGAGTCCAGAAAGCCTACCCGTAGGCGCGAAAGGAAGTTCCTCGCAGCTTCGCTGGCCATGACTGACCCGGAGTCGTCCCCGACGGCAACGTTCTGTTGCTCGTAAATCTTCCGCATCCGCATCGGATGTGAGTGCGTGAGCAAGAGGTCGCACTGGAGATCGTTTTCTTGCTGGACCTTGTTCGAAAGCTCACTTGCCAAAGCGCCCGGCAAAGCCTTCGATTCCGCGTTGTAGAGAACAACTGAGAAGTTATTCTGCTCGTGAGGCAAGAGTTTCAAAAACTGTTCGCCGACGGCGCTGAACGCACGGGCTGCAATACCGGGTTCGATATCAAGGGCGTCGTCGCCGTCTGCGCTTGCTCTGCGCTGCGGAGGCTCGGCGAGCGAGTAATCAAACTTGCTTTCGGTGAGGGAAAGCAAGGTGGGCTTGCCGTCGTCAAACCCGATGCAAACTTCGGGATAGTAATCCGCAAGCAATTCCGCCTGTTTTTGCTGGAATAACAAATCAGCGCGGAAGATGTCTTCCTCGCCCGCATGAAGAACCGCATTTACTGTCTTCGCCACCTGAGCGGCTTTAATGTGAAGCTCTGCCATCCGCAGAGGATGCCAGGGCAAAACGATAGCAGCCGGTGCCCCGCTGCCGACGTTCGCGGTACCGATGCGCATGCACTCTTTCCAGAGACTCTCGCGCGCACGGTCGTTGTTGGCATTTTCATGCAAGGCATGAAGAAGCTCCCCGAAGGCCTGTGCTTGGATCAGCAATGCTTCTGATGAAATCCCCTTGCCGTCGGTTCCGGCCCAATCGCGAATGGCCAGCTCATAACCTTCTGTGAATTGCAGGAAAGCCGTGCGGATCGCATCGATGCGCGGCGCGGCAAGGACGCTCGATAAATCGTCCAAGGCATCTAGAAAAGCTGCCGCACGGTCGCCGCTTTCGCTATTCGGCGCGACCATGACGCCGTCGTTCCCATTGCAAACATCGCGAATGGTGTTCACATCGGTTAGATCAATACGCTGGATTTGCCCCTTGGCGCTTATCGACTGTCTGGTGATGTCCGCTGTTGGAAGAAGGGCGTGATCGCCGGTCTCATTGGCGATGCGGACAAGATCATCGGCCATACTTGTTGCAAGAGCACCGACCGGCATCTCCCAAACGAACAACAGCTTGGCCTTCACACCGGCCGGATCAAGTTCCACCTCAAATTTCAGACTGCGGGCCTCTCGGGCGCCCGAGGTGTTTTTCTCAAGATCGCTATCGAGATGCGGAAAGTAGAACTCATTCAACTTGCCGAAGTCGAATGTAACATCCGCCCCAAATAGCTCCTGAATGCCGCGATAACGCACCGCGAAATAGCGCGCGATCTTCGCGTTCTTTGAGCGCCAAAAACTCTTCTCGCGACTGCGCGGAATTCGTACAACGACTTTGTTCTCGGTAATCTCGTCATCGCTCGTTCGCTCACGCAAGCGGTGCAGCGTGGCGATAAAGCCGACAAAGAAGTCGTCAAATTGCTGCGGGTTACTGTAAATATACTTTTCCCAAGTGCTGTAGAGCTTTTTATCGCGCGCAATATGCTCTTGGTGCTCTTCAAAAAAATCCTTGAGATCACTTGTCGGATCTTTGGGAAAGGCTGAACCTAAAAGGTTGCGTTGATCTTCATTGAGCGGATCATCGAATTCGTCTTCAAAGAACTCTATCGTACGTTCACCCAATGGAAGGCTATCGACCTTTTTCAGCCCCTCAAAAACCTCATAGATTGAGCGCCAATCCAGATTGACAAGGTCAGTTTGGCTGCTCGTCCAGCCGTCTGCGGATATGTCACTGTCCAAAAAAGCTGAAATGACAGCTTTTTCCGAATCCGTTAACCGCTCGCTTACAGCATCGAAATTTTTTGCCAGAGTTTCGTCAAGCGGATCGCCACGCTCGCTCTCACGAGAGAGAAGTGGCCGGGTTTTTTGATGCAAACGCCTGAATATCTTTGCCCATTCGGAAGGGTTGTCGCGTTTGTTCTCTGCAATGCGATCAAATTGACCTGCATAGCTCGGCAGGCGCAACGCGGGGAGCGCGCTGTCTACGGCCTTCTGTAGCGGCAGCCCCTTTGAAAGGGTGGCATTGGCGATTTGCAGCACGAAGTCGGCAAAATGCTCTATCGTACGTGCAGCATAGGTTTCATTCGCCGCTTTTAGGGCGGCGCGAAGGTGGGCGCGCTTTAGCTTGTCTAGATGCGCTTGTGTTAAGCCCGCTTGTTCGATCCAGGTTTCATAGAGCGTACGCAGCGCATCCGTTTCAATTTTCGTTATCTTTTCAACGCTCTTATCGTTGCGTTGCAGTTCTTCTTGGGAGGCAACGAATAGAACGGCACGTTTACCTTCCGGGAGGCGGCAATGACGCCAGTGCGTGATGGATTCATCGCTACGTAGGTCTGCGGGAAGCTCGTTATCGGGATCAAATGCCGTCGCGATTTTGCTCAGCATCACGGCACGTATGTCGGCATCGCTGTCAGCGGCGCACGCTATCGCGCGAACGATAGTCGGCTCTAGCCCTAGCATGCAGATACGCAGCGTACCTTCCGGCTCATTGTCAAGCTGTGTCTTAATGTGTTTCAGCGCAACTGCGGCGATGAGCTCATTCCGTGTCATGCGCGCCTCCGAAATGGGTTTTCTACATATGCGCAATCGTCCGACAGGCGGCGCAACAGGCCGAGAGTGCGAAGGCGCTGTTCGAGACGTTGAGCGTTTTGGGTAAATGCGTGTTGGTCTGTCGGCAGACTGCCGAAAGCCTTTTCCGCCTCCGGCGCCGCAATAACAAGGCGGAAGCGCTCATAGAGCTTGGCGAGAAAACGGTGATACTCTTCGCGGCCATCTTCGACGGTACACATGACCAATGCTTTGAGAAGAGAATCGCTTGGCGCGTACCATGTCCCAACCCCGCGCCGCGAAACGGTCAAGCCGATCTGGCGTGTCCACTCGTTGTGAACCTTCGCAACGTGTTGCTGGTGTCGCTTTTCAGCATAAGAACGAAGTACAGAAAAAATTGCATTTGGATCGCCACCCACAGGGGCATCTTCGGGTTTCCAGGCAAAGCGGTCTGCAAGATAGGTGCGCACGGCATCCGCGGGAACACGTGCAGCGAGGGCGTCGTGCCAGCCTTGATCATTCTTGGCATTTTCGACATGTGCACGCACCGCGCGTAGCGTTCCCATGCGGTTCGCGCGAAGGCTCTCGGAGGAAAGTTCAAACAGCGTCGTTTTGCTTGGAGCCGCAATTTCGAGCACAAATTTCGGCTCAGCATTGTCACCGATTTCTTCGCCTGCACGGCGCAGCATATAAAGCAGCATATGCAGCGAAGAAAGTCTGACGAGCGGATCAAATAGCGCGGCGCCGGGAAGATCGAGCTGCAAGAGTTGTTGCCAGGTTTGTGCAAGCTCTTTGTATTCGTCCCTGTCCGCGTACGGCAGATAGCCAATTGCACTCGATATTGCCCCAGAATCGCTGCGATAATCTTCGGGCAAAAGGGCCTTTGCAACGCGGTTCCAAGGGTCGGTTTCTACAAGCAAACGCTTGTTAATCAGTTCAGCGATTTCTGGTCCGTGACCGCTGCGGCAGAGCATCAGATAAAGCAATTCACCGCCGCGGGCGAAGAAGCGGCGATCCGGGCTACCTTGAGGATTTCCCGGTAAGTCGGCGTAAAGACAATTCGGTCCGTAGGGAAAGATGAAGCGCGATGTCCATCGCCTTTGCCTGTGGGGCTCTACGGCTGTGTTCTGGAAGTACTCGACAACATGAGTAAGCCTTGAGAACTCCCCGAAGCGGTCCCGCAGAAACGAGAAATCGTAATCCCCATTGACCTGTTTCAGCCAGGCTGACCATTTCTCGCTGTCGTTGCGCTTGGTCGCGTCAATATGCTGGATGTGGGGGTTGTTAAAAACAAGATCGCGGAGCGGGATAAGGCGCGGCACATGGTAGGTTATGACTTCATGGGCGCCGTCCGCGCGCGGTTCGTCGAGTGCACGCCCATCAAGATGCCGTCCCCGAAATACGGATAGGAATTCAAGGAAGACCAACCAAGGCGTTTGATCGTTGTAAAACCGATGCCCCCAGATGGCCTCATCGACCCAGACATTGACATCTTTTTTGAATTTTTCAGGTGCAGGGATCATGCTCATTTTTCCCCCACTCTGATGCGAATATTGTCGGGCTGGGGTCTTCCGTGCTCATCGACTTTGACTGCTTGAACCCTAATTTCGTTGGGCCTTGGTTCATCACCGATAATCGGCATGAGGTGCTTGATGACACGCAGTTTGAAATCAAGAAGATCTTCATAGCATTGCCGGGAGAAACTCGCGGGCAAGCTGCCTTTAGCCACGCGCATGAGGTACTCGAAGTGCGTAATTTGAAGCTCTAGCTCATCGATCACGCTATCCCCGTCGGCTGCTGGATCGACAATCATCATACGCGGGGTAAGGCCGTCCTGCGCGAGCCCGAAATCGAGATAAGGATCGCGTCTGTGGCGGGAGACGCCGATGTCGAAGTTCAAAATCGAGGCAATGCGGCCTCTGCCGTCACCACCTGATGAGGCGAGGTAGAGCCTATCACCTTCGTCGATCATCATGCCGCAGAACGTTCGATTCAGGCCCCGGACAAGGATTTCAGCGATGCGTGAGGCGTCATCACCGGCAGCAAGCCTTTTGCCAAATTCGAGAAACGTTCCAGAGGATTGATAGACGCTTAGCGACCAAGGCGAAAGATCGCTATCGAGCGGCAAAGAAAAGAAAAGCCGCTGCCGTTGCAGCGCGAGGGCGCGCATGAATTCTCCCAAGTTCTCACGCTCCCCTTCGAGGTAGTCGCGGAGATAATTCCTGTAAGCGCTACCGCCATAGTAGGGGTCATTTGCAATCAGGGCTTGGTAGTTCTGCTCATCGTCATAGGGGCCGTAGATCAGAAGGTTGTCGATCTTGTTGTCGGTCTCCCGGCCGATACCAAAGGCTTCCAGTGTGGAAAATGCCTGATACTGTTGGCGCTGGCGCGGCCGCAGATTGGCTCCGAACGCGTTGGCGTAAGGATTTGTCTCGCGATAGGCCTCGCTTTCGGCTCGGTTCATTGCCTTCCGGCATGTGAGGAGGCTTCGCGATTCATGATCCCCCAGGATGATGTTTACGCACAGCAGCAACAAATCGCGGATAGGCAGATGCATGCGATTAGCACGCGCGAGTTTGAGAAGCTCGGACAAACGGTGGCGAAAGGGCGAGACACCTTCATCCGTACCACGCAACCTGTCGCGGTTAATTCTGATTGGGCATTTCGTCGATCCGTCCTCGGAGAGCAGCGTACACCCCTCGCACTGCCGCCACTGCGGGTGTTCAGTTACTTCCGTTAGGATTTCCTCAAAGTGCTCTGAGCCGTCAAGATGGCTCAGGTTATAGAGAAGGAGAGACAGGTCCTTGCTTGTGGTCTTTTCGTCGACAAGCATTTCTTCGATGGACTTAAAGTCCTGGTAGTATTCACCGCCACGGGATTCTGCGAAATCGCGCCAGCTTGCGAGCAATTGCCCGTCATTGGCGGCTACAAGATAGATGTTACGCGTGTCTTTATCGCGGACAGCATCTGCCAATTCGGGCAGAATGCGCTCCTTTTCCGCGACCGTGAGTTCGCTTAGGTCCTTTACAATTTGCAGGTGTTTCCCTGAAGACGGAAGCTGTAACTCAGCGGCTTTGGTTCCGTCTCGCCACTTATCAGGATCACCGCCAAAATGTTCCCAAACCCGGCGACAGTGGTAGGTTTTTCCGTCCCCGGCCGTGCCGGTCAGGATGACGTTTTTAGGCTCTTCGGCTTCAAAGTTCTCAATGACTTCACGCAACCGCGCGGGCGGTATATTGATAGGTCTTTCTATGCCGTAGTGCTCAATTTCAGTCTGTATGAGCTCGTCATACATGTTGTCGCTTGCCGGTATCGGACCGTAATGTCTTAAAAAGGCGACAAGGCTGTTCGAATGGGACATATACTTCTCCGCTAGCCCTTTTCTTGCTGTATTATAAGCTCCTAAAAATCATACACTATTTCTTAGCGCCTTCACTTGTGACAGGCCAGGCACATTTTTGATGAACCGTACAATTCGTCCAAGTCCAACTCCTCACCGTTTTGGCGCAGAGGATTGAGTTGTCGCCTCTCCCTGAGGCGCTCCAGTCTCTTCTCATAGTCTTGCTTAATCTGGGCCACGCGATCCGGCGCCGTCAGCTCATCCAAAGACTCTCCTTGGGACCAGGTGAAGGGCGAGCCGTGCGCGACAGCGTCCTTTTCGTAGGACTTCGCTTCCTCGAAAGCCTCGGGGTGATGCTCCTTGAGCCGGACCCACTCAATCTTCTGCTGATAAAAACAGAACGTACAACCGCTGCGGGAGCGCCAGTCATAGTAGCGCGGCAAGCCCAGCCCGGAATCTTCGAGAATGTCAGTGACACCGGCCTTGTCGACCCCGTCGTCCTTAAACGGAAGCTTGATGACCAAATTGTCATTCTTGGAGCTGTAGCCTTCGCGGTATTCTTCATCGGCGCGGATGGCCACATAGCTGTAAACCCGCATACCCTCATCAAGTAGCGGCCTAATCCAATGCTCGAACGGGCGCAGTTTGAGTTGGCGGGTGCACCACCGAGTCTGTGGCGAAGGTAAAAAGTTCTTGTACCGCTTGAGCCAGAAATCAAAATCCCTGTCCGGATTGAGCCTTAGAATAGGCTTGCCGAGGAACCCCTCCAATCGACCCAGGAATTCATAAACCTCAGGCAGCTCTTTTCCGGTATCCGTGAAAAAATACTCGATATCCAATTCCGGGTGGTGCTGGCGCATATAGACCGCAAGGGCGGCGCTGTCCTTGCCGCCCGAAAGCCCCAGGACGTGCTTCTCGAAAGGTGCGGTCATGAAGCAGCCCTTTCATCGGCCTTGGTCTCCGCTTCCGCATTCGTGGCGGGTAGCATGTACCGTGCACTGAGTTCGGCGAGGGCCGCGAGAATGACATTGCGCCTGTCGGGTCCGGCACCTGAAAGGGCGGCCTCAACGCGCTCGATAAGCGCATCGACATCCTGACGGTCGGCATCGGTGATCGAGAATTCCTCATGCACTGGCGCCGGGCGGCCATCAACACCCACGACCACAGCCATCGCTTGTCGTTTGTCGCGGCGGCCCTTCACGCGCGCGAAGGACTCATTGCGAATGAATTGCTGCGCCAGGGCGGTCACTTCAATGGCCGCCTTGTCCAGATCGGGATCAGTCCAGGAGCGCGGCGGCTTATCGGCCGCAAAGCTGGCGATACCTTCAATATCGGCCACGCTTCCCTCGAATTGAGAGAGGCGGGCAATAAAGGCCTCAAGGCGGAAATCCCCGCCAAGCGCTCTTATGTTTTCAGCCCTTGCGCGCAATTCTGATAGGGCTTGCGGCGAACCGTTAGGCACCTGCAATTCTTCCAGCATCAAGTCAGTAAGCCTGCGCAGCATTGAAGGATAGGCGTTGGTAAGTTCTTCAAGGCCCTCGCGCACATCCTTTACGATTGCTGTGAGGACTGCTTCATCACCGAGTCCTGCATCTGCCCCAAACGTGGCGGGAATATCGTCAAACAAGAACTTGTTTGGATCGCTCGCATGCTTGAACAGGTTGCGCACATGGACCGCGTTGGCCGAGAGCCGCGTCGTGCGTTTGGTCCATGCATGGAGACGCTCATAAATGGCGATAAGCCCCCGTGCGACGTCGATGGGCGTAAGGTGCGACAGGCTGTTTCTTTCATCAAGCGTACGGACGACATCGGCCATGCCGGACAGAAGCCGCCGCGCCACGGCGGACAGGTCCATCCAACGAAGCTGAACTTCGGACGGGTCCGTGGCCAGCATTTCGACATCGACGTCTTTGAAGCGGGGCTGGAATACGCCTTGGCGGTAGATAGCAACTTTGTCGCGCCGCGACATTATGAAGGCGACAGCAAGGACAGGCATAAGGCCGTCTTTTACGCCAAATGGCGGTGCAGCCCAAAGTTTGTAGAGTTCGGCCACATCGACCGTTCTGTCCTCCGAAGCCGCAAGATGATCGGCGGCCGCCTCCCACAAAGGCATCAACCCGCATGGGTCACTGCCCTTTTCTGGTGGGGCGAAACGCCAGCCTGTTCTATCTTTGATGTAAAGCCCTGTCGCTTCGAGAAGCGAAGCGTAGAGTCCGCCCTCAGCGGGAAAACCCTCTATACCCAGGCGTTCTTCACCTTCATTT
Source organism: Ruegeria sp. L12 (assembly GCF_056531745.1). NCBI lineage: Bacteria > Pseudomonadati > Pseudomonadota > Alphaproteobacteria > Rhodobacterales > Roseobacteraceae > Ruegeria > Ruegeria sp. L12. The sequence continues at coordinate 209,410 of NZ_JBQFMH010000008.1, read as the reverse complement.
ACGACTATGTGGCGCAAGAGTGCATTTTGCGCCGCAACCGCATTGCTTGACGGCTTAATCCTATTGAGCAGCTCATTGTGGATGCGCGGTGTTTTCGGATAGCGAGCGTCTGCTAGCTCGGAGGCCATGCTGTTGAGTTCAGCGTGCAACCAATGCCGTTCTTTTCGGCCTTTTCGATGCCAGGTGGCATGATCGAAGGCACGGCGCAACTCCTCTTCGAGTTGCCCTTGCAGTACCGCATGCCGCGCCTGAACTTCGCGCTGCGCAACGGGGTCGCCCGCAAGGTCCGGATGTTCTTCCCTCACGGTTTCAAGGGCTATGAGCTCGCGCGCGAGATCGGTGATCGCCCAGGCACGCTGCGATAACCCGGCGACGATGTCCCAGTCCTGCGATTGGCGCGCCGCTTCACGGCAGGTCTTTTGCGCACGTTCTTCGCTTTCACCGTCTGTCGGTATGGCGAGCAGGAACTGGCCTATCGTCCCTTTTCGCGGCTTGAATGCGGTGGCCTTGTCGATGAGTCCGTTCAGCGGTGCCACATGAACGTCGAACCAACGCAAGGCGCCCGTCTCGTGATAATGCCGTTTGGCAAGGATAGGTTGCAGGCCAGCGAGCCTTTGAAGCACGCCGAAATCGACTTCCCGAACATGCTCAAGGGCGTTACCCAAAGCGCGGTCGATGTCAAAGTCGCTACCGGCATATACCGCGTAGGCATCTGTGAACTTGCGGTAAATGATCAACGACCACTTTCGTAGCTGTTCCAGGGCCTTTTTTGTGTCCGCTTCGGAGAGCCCTCCTACACAGCAACGCAACAAAGCGATGTTAGGAACAAGCCCTGATCGTTCTTTGAACAGGTCGATAAGCGCGACGGCCTTGAGCAGCCGCACGTGGCTTTCATCACCGCCAAGGGCTTCGCAGCGTTCAACGGCTTCGGCGGCCATCGCCCATCTGTGCCCGTCAGGTGATGCCAGGATCGAAGGTTCCAGATTGACACGCAAATAATCCCAAAGCCGATCCGGCTCGAAAATATCTTCATCAGCCGCGTGGCGAATGAAGTCCTGGAATCCGAATGGTTCGGCTGAGTTCAGAAACCCGAAAATGCTGCGTTGGTTTTGGCCGAAACGCCTGCGAGAAATCGGCCCAAGCAGACACGCCACAACGGGATGCAGAGGCCAGCACCCTTCAAGGATTGTCGGCAGATAGGCCGATGATGCCGGTCTTTGCCGCTTTATTTCATCGGCGACAAGGCTTGCCCGCGCGCCCGGCTTGGCGGGGCCGCGGCCGTTTTCGATGGCGCGGGAAACGAGCTCGATCTGCTCTTCGCCCGCTACGTTGACGGCGAGGTCGACAAATCGCCCTTGGATCTTCGACCATTCATCGCGCATTTCCCGGGACAGGCGCCCGGCATAGTCCTCGAAGGACTGGTGCAATATGCCGATCAGGACAAGGCGCCCTCCGCTTCGTGAAGCGGCTTCGGCAAGAAGCTGAAAGAGGTAAACATCAGAGCCGTCCTGCGCGGCGGCCTCCAGGAATTTCCCCATCTCATCGATGAACAGGACCAAGCCGCCCTCACTGCGCGGGTGCTTTGAGGCGATTTCGGTCAAAGCGGCAACGACCTTCTTATCGTTCCATGTCTTGCCCTTACCGCACTGTGCATACCCCCCGGCTTCGATAGCTTCTCCGATGACTCGCGCCGGATCGTCTCGCCGCCCGACAACGGGGAGAATACGCCACCCTTTTGTCTTGGGTGGGAGTGCTTCGAGAACGGCCTGCGCGGTTTTCTTCCCGATGGCAGCGCTCGCTTGTTCACGCAGGGCTTTGTCGTGGCCTAGCAGCGCGCTAAGCGCCACAACGAGACTTGATTTCCCGCTGCCGTACGGACCAGTCCAAGTGAAAGCACCATGGCTTGTTTCCGCGACATGATGCGCGGTGGAAGCCAGGACTGCCGCGGAAGATTCCGGGCAAATAAAGCCCTCAAGCGCCTTTGAATCGTTGAAATCGGCATCGATCCTAACGGCGCGTTGAAAGCGGCGGGCAACATGGATGCGTTCAGCAAGGCTCATTACGCCGCCTCCCTTTCCGTCATGCGGCCATAGTCCGCATCAACAAAAGCCAAGGCCGCCTCAAGGTCGAGATCGCCTTCCCGTATGACCTGTTTGAGACCTGCCGTTTCAGACCAACGGAATGCTCCGTTTGTGAACTCTTCGAGATCAAGAAGCCTGCCTGCTACATCGTTCTCATCGAGAAGGAAAACGCGCCCCGGCGAACCCGGCTCATGGGCAATAGCCTCAAAAGACAATGTGCGCGCGGGCGAGTGCGCCCTCCAAAAATCAATGAGTGCGTAAAGAAACACGCCGCGGCCAAGCGTTGATTTCGGGCCACGCACAAATCGGAAACCGTCTTTTTTCCCGGTCGCCTTGATAAGTCCAAGCTCTGCGAGCGGCGATTCAAGAGTGTCTTCGTGCGATGCCTGAGCGGTCGCATGCCGCGCCACATAGGTGCGCACGAAACACTCAACATCGCGTTTGATCGTTGTTGCGGCAACCCGCGTCCATGCGCGATCTTTTGCAACCTTTTCAATGCCTTTGGCCAAGTTCTCGCGCTCGAAGCTTGCACCGGGATAGTTGCAAAAACTCCAATACCAAGTCGTCTTCTTGGGGTGCCCGGCAATTTGCCAATGAATGAGCCACAAGCTCGCGGGATGTTCCATGTATGGATCGAGTCCGGCTGCACCAAAGAGCCTTCTGCCAAGGGCTGTGGTAGCCATGGAATTTGGCGCCTCACTGTCGACAAGGATACCTGCCGCCGTCGCCCAATGGCGCATGGACGCCACCATATTTTTACCGAGGCCAAAGCGAGCGATAGCCTCATCGGCCAAGAAAACAGACTTGCTGCCCGGCTCACCGTCGCATTCACCAATTGCGTCGAAGGCCTTTTTCAGCCATCCGTATCGCAGCGGAAAGGTCTCATGACCGGACAATTGTGGTGTGTAATCATCTAAAAAAATTGGGCCGCGTGGCATTGTTTTTCTCGAACTGGAGGATTGATCCAGGTCGACACTAACGCACAATATCTGGTATGGTCAATCTTGGAGCTGGAGATATCCCCCAGATATTCAGCGACCTTGAGGAAGAGCGGGAGGAAACGGGAAGATTTCCCGTAAGACATTATAATTATTATGAAAAACAAAAACTCATACTATCTGGACCACCAGGCCACTACACCGCTCGCTTCAGAAGTTTTCGAGCAGATGACCCCATATATCGCGGAGTCGTTCGGAAATCCGCATTCTGCCGATCATGCGCGCGGCTGGAAAGCGGCGCAATCTGTGGAAATGGCCATGAGTCGCATTGCCGCGCTGATCAGCGCAGACCCCGATGAAATCATTTTCACCTCCGGCGCCACCGAGGCCAACAATCTCGCGCTCCTGGGGCTTGCCCGCCGTGCTTCGCGCGGCAAGCGGCGCCGGATATTACTGAGCGCGATTGAACATAAATGCGTCCTTGCCGCCGGGCGCGCCATCGAAAGAGAGCTTGGTTTTCAAATTGAAGCACTCAAGGTCGACGCGGTCGGCCGCGCTGATTTGGACCATCTTGAAGAGTTGATCGGCGATGATGTTCTGGCCGTCTCGGTCATGGCGGTGAACAATGAAGTTGGCACGATTCAGGACATCGAGGCCATCGGTAGGATCGCGCATTCCTGCGGCGCCGTGTTCCACTGCGATGGCGCACAGGCCCCCTGCGCGATGGATATGTCAGGTTTGGCCGGACATGCCGATATGGTCAGCCTGTCCGCCCATAAAATGTACGGCCCGATGGGCATCGGTGCGCTCTATATCCGGCGCGATCTGCAAGACGCCATCGAGCCACTGATCTATGGTGGGGGGCAGCAAAACAATCTGCGATCCGGCACCCTTCCCACCCCGCTATGTGTAGGCATGGGCGCAGCGGCCACGCTCCTGGGCGGTGATAATGCATCATTTGAGCGTGCGCACCTTGCACGTCTGCGCGACCGTTTTGTCCAAAAACTGATGGCTCTCCCCTATCCAGCAACACTGAACGGACCACCTTCGGGAGAAATGCGCCACCCTGGTAATGCCAACATCCGGTTTGAGGGATTTTCAGCGCAAGACATTCTCGGTGCGCTCCAACCTCACATTGCGGCGTCGAGCGGTGCCGCCTGCACGAGCGGCATTCCTGAACCGTCCCACGTGCTGCGCGCAATCGGGCTTACAAATGATGAGGCGGACGCCTCGATCAGATTCAGTTTGGGGCGCGGCACAAGCGAAGAAGATGTCGATGAGGCTGCTGCTCTGATTGGACGTGCGCTGAGCGAATTTGAGAACGAGCACTTGATGCACATCGCTTGACGCGCACATCACGCGGCGAAATCTCAGCACTATGGAAACTTACGGCCTTGCCTGGATGTCAGCAAGGAAGGACAGATCGTCCGCGCGGGGGAAAACGCGCAGACGATCTGTGGCTGCGTTAAGCCGCTTCCTTTTCGGCGCCATCGGGATCGATAGCCGGAAACTGCATGGGTTCGGGAAGCCAGTTATTTGCCTGTTCCAGCCGTTCGTTTGGCTGTGGCGTACAAGGGTCAGCGTTTCGACACAGGCAAGGCTAAGGCGATTGTCGGCCAAGGCGGTTTTGGCTTCGGCGCAAAGCCCGTTCAGGCTCAAGCACCTTTTAATCGTTTTTCGCCCCAATCCGGTTTGCGCCATGACATCACCAAGGCTGACACCGTTTTGAATGAGTTTGGCAAAGGCTTCGGCTTCTTCCAAAGGCGCTAAATTCTGGCGCTGCACATTCTCTACAGTGGCGATACGAGCCGTATCGTCTTTGCTAAGTTTTGCCCTGATTTCTACCGGAACGGCGAAGTCGTTGGCGATCTCACCGCGCTCGGCCAGCATTTTCAGGGCACGGTAGCGGCGCTCCCCGCTAATGATACGGTAGCGCCCCCCTTTTCCCTTCATCGGAATGACGACGAGGTTTTGAAGAACCCCGTCCTGTTTGAGGCTGATCGCCAATCCGTTTAGTGCGTCGTCGTCGAATGACTTGCGCGGGTTTTCTTTCGACGGCATCAAGGATTCCAGTTTAACTATTTGTAATGACATAGTTTTTTCCTTTCTTAATATTTTGGTTTAAATCTGTGCCAATCCGGCACACGGCAGCGTCCTGCGTCTATGCAAGGCGCTTGCGTGTACGGGACTGCTCATCAAATCCTTGAAGCGGAAGGCGCGAAATCTCGTAGAATTCTGGGTCCAGCCCTTCGCGCCATGCGCTGAAATAAGCGTCAATCGCTTCGTCAGCGGAATGGCTGTCAATCGCCCCATATTGCTCTGTGAGGCCGTTGTCCCATTCCTCGGCGACGTAGGCGAATAATTCCTTTCGCGCGCCCTGCGCGCTCATATGGGCCGAAATATTGCACCCGTAGCGGTGCGTAATGCTCAAAATCCAGATATCCATGCTCTACGCCCTCGCTCTGAATTGGTATTGTTTGCCTTTTTTGACGACATGAACGGATTTCAAAATCTTGCCGTCCGAGAGCCGCCGGATCAGTCCGCTTTCGGTGATTTCAATATCCGTGCCGCAATAGAATTTCCTGATACTGGCAAGCAGGGCGTTTTGGGTTGGTGCTGATGCGAGCAACATGGGCTTTCTCCTTTTCCGTGATTAGTCAGTGGCTCCAAAAGACGTGGACTTCCTGAAATCCTGTTTCGATGGTGAACACATCGCCATTCAGCGCCATGTCGCGGGCTATGGCTTCATAGTCGATGTAATAGGCCAGGTTTTCAGGGATGGTCGTTGTCTGCTCGGTGAGTTCTTGCGCGTAGTCTGCAAGTGACTCATAGGTTCCCGCGTAGTTCTCGGCGGCGGTTCGGGCATCGTCGAAATCACCGCAGAAATGGGAAAGCAGCGCTGCGCCGAGATCGTTTTCGGCAATGAAAGCGGCTTTCTCGTGTACCTGTTCAAAACCTTCATATTCGGACAGGCCATTGCTGCCGAATCCTTCGTAATCGTGGATTGCGTATTCCTCCGCCCCTTGTTCGGGGGAGTCTGCAAGCATGGCCTGAACCTGTGCTTTTATGTCCTCCAAGTCCTGCGTGGCATCTATCCACACGCCATGCAGTTTTCCCGCGTTGTAGGCGGCTAGATCGGCAACATAGATACGCGGTGTAATGTTCTCACTCATTTGATTTTCCTACCTTTCTCACTCAAGCCCTTTCAAAAATTAAGGGTGGGTTGCGCTTGCAACCCTGCCTGAGCGGCGAGCGAGGATGGGTCCGGGGCGAAGTGTCTTTTTGAGCATGAGCCGGGATGCGCTCCGGCGCGGGCCACACCTGGCCTGCGACCGGGCGCAGCCCTGCCATGCCCTTCTCAAAAAGCGGTTCGATGGGGAGGGAAAACTAGGTTTCCCTGGCCCCCGACTGAAAAAGAAAACAAAGGATCAGCGCCTGGTGAAACGGCGATGGTGTGACCGCAATAAATTGGCGGACCCTGAACGTCGCTAAATTGCGGCAGCGCAACACCCGCCAACATGGAAATGGGCAATCAAGTCCGACATACTGAAATCATGGATAGACTGCGCGACAAATCAGTGCCTGAACTGCTCTCCTTGCATGCCGCCATTTTGGAGGAGTTGCGGACGCGTGGCGTACTACGCTCTGCGAACAACCCAACCGGCGATCTCGCCGAATACTTGTTTTGCGCAGCCTATGGCTGGGCACAGGAAAGCAATTCAGCAAAAGCCTTCGATGCCAGCGACAAAAGTGGCGCGCGCTACCAGATAAAGGGCCGCCGCTTGCACCGCCGCAATAAATCACGGCAGCTATCCGCGATCCGTGATCTTGAAGGGTTCGACACCCTTGCCGCTGTGTTGTTTGATGATGATTACAGGGTATGGCGCGCCGCGCTAATTCCCGCCGAAGTAGTTCGCGCGCACTCGGCCTACACCGGCCACACAAACAGCCACAGATTTCTGCTGCGCGACAACGTTTGGGACATCCCAGGCGTTGTGGACGTTACTGAAAATCTGCGTAGAGCCGAACAGCCATAGTTAGCGGTGCTTTCTTCAAAGCACACCGCGCGCATCAATGTGCTCAGACGCCGTCTCCGGGGAAATTAGGCGTTCGAGAGAGATGAGAGCATAGAGTAGCTCCTCCCTGATAGCTGACCGGGGGCGGCGGTCTCCCGCCTGATTTACCGCGTCGCGCAAACTCAAGACCAGGGCTGACAGCTCCCGCAAACGGCTGTCACTATCACGGGGCCACAAAAAGTACCGGGAAACAGAATGCTCTGCTGCGCGTTGACCTGGATTGCAGGGACAAGCATCACGGCAGGCGGTTTGACCTGTTAGCATGGCATCAAATTCGGAATCCATCACCACGCCGTCGACGACGAGCTCGCCATCCTCCAGCAAATCGGCGTCGGTACGCCCGTCGTCCAAAACGTACCGCCAATAGCCGGTATCGCCATCGAGCTCCCATGTGGCCATTTCTTCGTGGTGTGGATCGCCGCAGGGTGCGTGGGCGCTCACACCTATCGCGCCAAGCGATCTGAGCCCGCTTTCGAATTCGCCGCGTAGCGTATCAAGGCGGTTTTTTGTGAGCCAGTTGGGAGATTTGTCCCAAAACCGATCACTCGGCGCATTCTCTACACCGGCAATCAGATCGATAATCTTCTGACGGCTTTCGGCTGCAAATTTAAGTTCTTCGTCCTTAATAATCATGGCGTTGGTCCTGTGATCGGCCCCTTCGCAAACGCAGGCGCAATACAAACTGCGTTTGGGCCGTTGATATCTCGATATGCCCAGGCACTTGCATACACTTCGCGCCAGGGATCGTCACCCTTGGGGCCGAAACCGCTGTGCGGGTTCGGTGCGCGCGGCGCGCATAGAGCCCGGTTGCCATTCCCGTCCGGGATGGCAAGGCGCCCAAAAAATAATCTTCAAGTATCGGGAGAAAAATGCGCCCTGATTGCCGCGGCCACTCGTTTGTGCTCAGCCTTCGTGCGACCGCTCAGGAGATGCACGATCTCGGATTCCTCTGGTGAAAGCGCAAGAACGTCCTTTGCGCTGCGGGTGCCTGAACCGGGAAGCCCGCTAAAGAAGGCGGCGACCTCAACGTCAAGAAGGCGGCTGAGATCATAAAGATTGGCACCGGAAATCCGGGCCTTCCCCTGCTCCCACTTTGAAAGCGCCGATGCGGACACGCCTATGGCCAGGGCAAGCTTCTGGGCGGACACGCCGGTGCGCTGTCTGATGAGGGCAAGGTTTTCGCCGATCAGCCTGTCGATTTCATTGGGCGTATTGACCGCCATGGCGATAATTTTCTTCTTAAGAATATGATGTTAACCGCAAAAATAGCAGCGTTCATTTTGCCACAGCCTGCACATACAGCCAAGAAATTTCACGGGCCAAGCGGCAACGCGGCGTGGATATCTTTTGGCGCATCAGATCAGCCGCTCCATCTCCTCGAAAATGCGGACCATGGCGTAGGTGTCGAGCTTGCAATATTCGAGCAAGGCCGCGCGTAAGCGCTCACGCTCCGGGCCGGGTGGCTGGTCGATGAATTTCATCCACCCGTCCATCGCTTCTGTGCCCCCGGCAATGTCCATGCCCTCATATGTCAGATCAGGCGCCAGAACCGGCAGCACCTTTTTGATCGAAGTCGAGCCGCCAAAGCGGATGTCCACATATCCGGTCTTGAAGATGTCTTCGAGATCGAGCGTGCGGGCAGAAATGTCGCTGAGGAATGCGGCTTTGTCCGGATAGAGATCACCCATTTCGCGGTTTCGGGTGTTCTCAAAGCTCTTGTGCCAGGAGATCAGGCTGCCGCGCGGCCCTACCCGGCGCTCAAGTTCCTCGATGAAGGCCAAGGGTAACTGCGGTGTTTCGGCCAGATATTCATGGTGCGCAAGCGTCACATCGTCCGGCGCTTGTTTCACATGCAATGAGAACTGAAACGGCAACTGAGACTGCGGCTTCACGCCGTCGATGAGCGGGATCGCTGAGGCATAGGTTTCGTAGTCAAGGAAATAGAGCGGGTACTGCGCCTGCGCAAAGAACGCCGCAAGCACATCTGCGTTGATGATCGGCGCGCCGTTTTGAGCGGCCGATAGAACCAATGCCTGATTGGCCGAAACCTCGTCCTGCCCGATCTGGTCGAGGGCAAACCGGCCCTCATTTGAAAACTGGACGATCTTGTTTTTGTGCAGGCGTGGCAGATCATAGATCGACGGCTTGGGTATGCCGGGGTTGAAGTAATCAAAGCTATCGCAGTGCTTGCTTTTGCCGAGCTGAAGGCAAGAGCAAGCGCTTTCATCAATCTGTTCTTCGGCCAGCAAGGCGAAGGCCGCGCTAATCTGCTCGCGCGTTTCATCGATCAAGCCGCGCACTCTGCTCGTCTCATCGGCAAAGGTGAGAAGCTGTTGCGGGTCGATAGCACCCGCGCGGATATAGGCGCCGTTGAGATGAACAATGAAAATGCGATCCACCGCCGCGCCGTTCGCTTCGGCGGCGATTGTCTGGAATGCGGCGTCCTTGAGCTGGTTGTGAGGATTGCTGTCCTTGACCGATGTCGATGATTTCACCTCGTAGAGATTGATCGTTCCATCATCGTTTGTCCGGACGACGTCCGCTCTGGCCAGCATCCCCTCCGCGGTCTTGAAAACACTTTGAAAGTCATAGCGGGCAGCATCCGGCCCGCTGCGCAAAAGCTGTTTAACGTAGCCTTCGACCTCATACCCTTCCTGGGTCAGTTTCCGGGCGTAATCGCTGAATTCGCCCTTGGGGTAGATGTCCGGTTTATGCAGGCTAAGCCACAGTGACTGGGGGCAATTCAGATACTGAATGAATCCGGTCTTTGTAAGTTCCATTCGCGCGCTCCGCTATGATGACCGAATGCCAACATCAATAAAATAAAGGCTTTTTCGCAGGCTCGACCCTACTACACCGGCGGATCGTTTGTCCAATGAGAGCCATCGCGGCAGCGAATCATCCTGCACCGCGCGCCCATCGAAAGCACTTTGCCGGTGACGCCCCTCATCTTGTCATAACGCTACAAACGATGCGGTTTTCTCTCCTTCGCAGGCAAAAAGAAGGCGGCGGCATCCCGTTCGGTGTGCCATGGACCGCGATTATGCCAAGTGATGAAGGCTATCAGGACGGCGGTTTTTCCATAGTGTCGGGAAAGCCGTTAAGCTCGAACCCATGGGACCGCGCAATGGCCGCGATCTTGGTTTCGAATTTGTCGATATGGCCCTTCTGCTTCTCTAAGTATGTATAAAATTCATTAGTGCAGGACTCTTGAGTCCGCCCCTGCTTTGTGCGGGTCTCCGCGCGCTTGGCACGTCTTTGCCGGTCTATGCGCGTATCGTGGCGCAGCGCTTTAACGTTAAGCCAAACCTTGATGCCATTGACGTAGCCCATAGCGTTGGCGGTCTGCGACCACATCAAAAGCCCCTCTTCGCGAGCATCGCAAAGATAGCGGTAGATTTGCCGTGCGGAGCGGCACAGATGCCGTCCGAGAATTTCTCTTGTGGTTTCTACCGAACGGTCGTGCCCGGCCCAGCCGACAAGTAATGCAAGCAGCATCTTGGTGCCGGGCATCAGCCGTGGGTTCTTGACCAAGCTTTGTTTGAGCGGCAGCACGAAGGCTCCATTATCAACCGGAGGGTGAATGGATTTGCGATACGGCGCGCCTGCCTTGCCACATTCGGCACGCCATGGCGCGAGCGCGGCAATGGGCGCCGTATAGGCGAGGCTTTGAAAGCTCTGTATGTTTTTCATGCTTGGTTTCCTTTCTTGTGTGAGAAGAAAACCCGCGCCGAAATCAGGCCGCAAAAATCCGCTGCAAGCAAATAACTTGCAATAAAAATAAGGATGTGAGACAGTCAGTTTGTGAGACAGACTAAATTCAATTGAGGCCCGCCCCTGGCGGGTTTTCTATTGGTGAGCGAAAAATAATCTCCCTTGATAAGGCGTTAAATAAATGAAACCCCCGAATAGAGCGCGGGCGAAATTCGGTGTTAAAAGAATATGGAATACTGAATCAGTGGCGAGCGCCACTTGACTATCCCTCCACAACCAGAAGTAAATTGCAATTCGAGACAAGTCGGCCCTTCTCCGGCGCGTGCGGGCGCGCAAGACAAACAGACACAAGAAACGTTCGAACCGGACGGTATTCATGGCGTGAGCAAAAGGCGCAAGGCAGACAATTGAGGCAGACAATAAGAACCTGCGGGCAGCGCGGCGTTAACAATCGCTACGCGCCCTACTCCCTGACGAATTGAGAAGGATTGTCCTGTGTGTTGGCGTAGAAGCTGCTGTGCAGATCAGCGCTTGCTTTAAATGGGTTGCCTGTACGGCCTAATGGGCCTCCCTTCTGAAAAGTTTTGTTGCGAGAAACTGGCGGGAACGAGCCCGCCCCTAAAGAAAACTATGCGGCGATTCTGGGCGCCGGAAGAAATTTACTCTACCATGGCGGGATATTATCCACAAGAAGTTGGGGAAAATTTCTGTATAAATTACCGCCACTTAGGCTGTGATGGGAGGGAGGATTCATAGGGAAAGCACCGGAAAAGGTACGCCCTTTACCCCGGAAAACAAAGAGCGCCTAGCTGCTATGCCAACGCGCCAAAAACAAGGCTGCGGCGCGATCAACCCAGACAGCACGCCGCCGCTTTCCGGTAACGTTCCGGGGAGTAGGGGGCGGAAAATTTCCGGCCGTTTCCGTACCGAAAAAAGACGGGGGTAGTGCCCGGAAACGGTGCGGGGAAATTCCGGCGGGAAAGGGCGCACATCAGCGCTTATTGGGAAATCGGGCGCTTCCTGCCCCGGAAAGTGGAGGAAAGGGTGCGGGGTTTTTCCGGCAGAACAGGGCGGAAATCTCTTCTGGGGATATTTTGCAGATACGGGCAGTGACGCTTTAGGAGAGGCGGGCGATTTGGTATTATAGGGTTGATTTTTATTCATCTTTTTACAGGGCAGTCACTATGAAATTGAATATGACGCAGGCGGCCGACCGGCTCGGCATTACCGCGAAGACCTGGCGGAACTGGCGCAAGCGCGATGATTTTCCGGCATCCATGGAAGAGAACGAGAATGGCGATCCCGTGATCGATCTGTCAGAACTGATCCGCTGCTGGCCTGAGCGGCTGCAAAGCGATGAGCAGGGCGCACCCAAAAAAGGGGAGAAGGGCCGCACACAAACGCCTGCGGATGCCGAACTCGCCGCGCAGCTTGAGATCAAGCAGGCGCGTCTTGAGATGCTTCAAGAGGCCAGTGAGGACCACAAGGAACAGATTGCTTTCCTCAAGGAACAGGTAAAGGCCCTGACAGAACAAGAGTCGATAAGACTGAAACAGATTGAAGACCGCCGGAAGAAGGACGAGACGCAGCGCGCCTCTGAAAACGCGCAGCGCCAGAAAGAGCGGGAAGCCGCGGCAAAGTTCCGCAAGAGAAGCGAAGAACTAGAGCGCAAATTAAAGGCCTACCAGTCCATGGGTCTTTGGGAACGGCTTTTGGGCTGGCCCAGGCGCGATGATCGCGCGGCCGGTTGAGTTTCTTCAAGAGCGCCTATATTTATGGAAATTCACAGATCGCCTAACAAGCAATCGATTTTCACAAGATACTTGCTGACAGATTAAGAATCTTGCTTTACAATTGATTTTCATGAGTGAAGAGGCCACAGATCAGTTTTCAGGACGCCAGAGCGTTTTTCACGACATAGCGATGCCGGAACCCGGTATTCCTGTCGGCTACGCGGCGCTCATCGATGCCTATGGCCTTGAAGTGCCCTGGCCGCGCCTTCTGTGCGCGATCCGCGAGAAAAGCCCCAAGCTTGAAAAAGAGCGCTGGCGCTACTTTGGGCCGCGCTATCAGCCCAAGTCCAGCCTGGAAGGGCACTTGGTGTTCGCGCTGAGCCATGAGGGTATTGATCTCGCGGTACTAAGGCGGCTGTTTGCAGCCACAGGCCCGCAGCCCATCGAGGCGGTTGTGCGCGGCAGCCCGACCGGAAAGTTCGCGCGGCAGATTTGGTTTCTTTATGAATGGCTGACCGGGCAAACACTTGATCTCCCCGATGGCGCCGGTGAAGTCGGCTTTGCGCCGCTGATCAATCCGAAACTGCAATATGCCGGAAAAGGTGTGCGCTCAAAGCGTCACCGGATCATAAACGACCTCCCCGGAACCCCCGCCTTTTGTCCGCTCGTCAGCCGCACAGCGGCACTTGACGCTTATCTGGCCGAGGATTTGCGCGCAAAGGCCCAGGCCGCCGCCGCCGCGGTGCCCGAAGACGTGCTGTCCCGAACGGCGGCTTTCCTGCTGCTGGAAGACTCAAAGGCGAGTTTTGCGATTGAAGGCGAAAGGGCGCCGCATGACCGTATCAGGCGGTGGGGCGAAGCGATCCGTGAAGCGGGCCTGCGTCCCCTGGAAGCTGATGACTTGCTGCGTTTGCAGCGTATGGTGATCGAAGACACGCGCTTTGTGCATATGGGGCTGCGCAAGGAAGGGGGCTTTGTCGGCAAGCACGAACGCGATACCGGCGCGCCGCTGCCCGAGCATGTCAGCGCGTGCGCCGAGGATTTACCGGAGCTGATTGACGGCCTGATCGCCTTTGATAGGTCCGCCGCGCACGGCCTTGATCCGGTCATGGCCGCGGCGATGCTCGCCTTTGGTTTTGTCTATATCCATCCCTTCGAAGACGGGAACGGGCGGATACATCGTTACCTGATCCATCACGTGCTTGCTGAGAACGGCTTTAACCCGCCCGGCGTGGTGTTTCCGGTGTCGGCAGCCTTCCTTGAAGAAATCACGGCTTACAGGGGCGTGCTCGAAGATTATTCACGCAGGCTGCTGCCGCACATCAAATGGGAGCCGACCGAAAAGCAAAACGTGCGGGTTTTAAACGATACGGCAGATTTCTACCGCTATTTCGATGCGACCGCGCATGCCGAGTTTCTGTTCGCCTGCGTGAAGCGCACGATTGAAGTGGATTTACCACGCGAGGCGGCGTTCCTGGCTCGCTATGATCGCTTTGCCGGGGCCGTGAACGCAAAAATCGACATGCCGGAGCGCATGATCGATCTGTTGTTCCGCTTCTTGCACCAGAACGAGGGCAGGCTTTCAAAGCGCGCGCGGGAAGGTGAGTTCGCAGCGCTGAGCGATGACGAAGCGCAGGCATTTGAAAGCCTCTACGCGGAGATATTTGTGCAGGAGTAGCCCTGAACTGCGTCCGGTGCGTGTCATCGGCGCCCGCACCAACAAAGGATATCTTAGTGGCTGATCGGAAATTCCATAATGCTACGGAGTCCCTACGGTGGCCGAAGACAAGGGCCATATTACGCGCAAGCTATGCCTTGGCGCCGGATTGCCCCCGCGCGGCTTATCGCGCCGGGAGGCGGCCGCGTATATCGGCGTATCGCCCTGGCTGTTCGATGAGATGGTCAGGGACGGGCGTATGCCGGGTCCGAAGCGGATCAATACCCGCACCGTATGGGACCGGCTGGGCGTAGACGCGGCCTTTGAAGCGCTGCCGGGTGATGATGAGCAGCCCGGCAATCCATGGGATTTGGATTAGCGGAGGAAGACATGGCAAAAATCCTGATGAAAGACGGAAGCGGCACCTTCACGCTGAAATATCTCATTGAGGACACTGATCGGCACGGCAATGTGCGTATCTATCTGCGCAGGCCCGGCCACAAGAAAATCCGGCTGCGTGAAGAACCCGGCACCCGCGCCTTCCTTGATGAATACTGGCAGGCCATGGACGGCCACAGCGCGCCAGTGCGAGCAACACGACCGGCATCAAAGCCTGTCGATAAGAAGTCCCTGAGCTGGCTGTGCGGACAGTATTACACCGGCGCGGATTACAAGGCGCTGTCTGCGCGTACGCAGTATGTGCGCCGCGGGATACTTGAGCGTTTTTGCGAAAAGGATGGCGGCAAGCCCTACGGGTTACTTGAAACGCGCCACATTCGCGCCCGCCGTGATACGATGACAGATCGGCCGGAGGCAGCAAATGGCATGATCAAAGCGCTGCGTCAGCTTTTTCGGTTTGCCGTGGAGTACGGGTTCGCGGACCGCAACCCGGCCAAGGATGTGCCTTATCTGCGCTCAAGCTCGCAGGGGCATCATAGCTGGAGCTTCGAAGAGATCAGCGCTTTCGAAGAACGGCACGAAGAGGGGAGCAAAGCGCGGCTTGCCTTGGCGCTCTTGCTCTATACCGGGCAACGCCGCTCGGACATTGTGCGGCTCGGCCCGCAGCACCTAAAGGAAGGCTGGTTGCATTTCACGCAGGAGAAGAACCGTAACCGCAAGCCGGTGAAGATGGCGATCCCGGTGCTGCCGGAATTGGAGGCGGTGATCGACGCCACACCGAAAGAAAACCTCGCCTTCCTGGTAACGGAATTTGGGAAGCCCTTCACATCGAACGGCTTTGGTAACTGGTTCCGCAAGCGCTGCGATGAAGCCGGGCTCAAGCACTGCTCGGCCCATGGGCTGCGAAAGGCCGGTGCGGCCCTGGCCGCAGAGAACGGGGCAACCGAGCACCAGCTCATGGCGATATTCGGTTGGTCCACTGTCAAGGAAGCGGAGCGCTACACCAAGGCGGCAAGGCAGAAAGTGCTCGCGGCTGCGGGTATGAAACACCTCCGCCGTGCTCAAAACGAGAACGAGATAGTATCGCTTATTCCAGCCAAAAGAGGTGGATCGAATACGCCAGCTAAGTAGACAAGAAATCAAAATGCTCGGAGGAATTGGGTTCGCGCCCGATAGAGCGTTCTTGGAGCTGCGCTATGGGTAAACATCCTCGCGGTCTTCTTGGTAGTCACCAACGACCCATATGAAACTCTGGATATCAATGCGGTCTAGCGGGTTCAAATCCGCTAGTTCCTTTGCTGTCTGTTCAGCCAGTTCAAGTAGCGATGAATACACGCCCAGCTCAAGGCGAGGCTCGTAGACCGCAGCAAAGGGGTGGCCGACCCGAGTGGCAAAATCTTTGGTCGCTTCTGGTTTTAGAAACATGTGCTGTTGTGGGCGCCACAAGTACGGAAGGTAAGTAACGACAGTCCATTTTGCGCTGTCGTATGGCTTAAGAACCGCGGCCAAACTCGTCAGGGAAGACTGATCGCCCTCGACTGTGAAGCGCGCCAGCGCCCGCACTATGGCATCGGAATCATCACCTCGAAGCGCGTCCTGCAATTTGGTTTTTTCGAACGGTGAAAGCATATTGGTTGCTCTGTATACCGAGAGCACGGCCTCTCCAAAGCCGGAGCCCTCTAGGGCCTTTTCTAAAGGCGCTCCTTCGTCCAGCTTTTGCTTGGCAGCAAGCTTGTAGTCGCGCTCTTGGCCGCGGTAGCCATCGGAATCAAAGCCATTCGGGAAAAACTTGAGAAAGCGCGTACGCGCGCCTTGGTAGCCAAAATACTTGGGGTCAGATTTGCCTGCATCGTTGTGTAGTTGACGCCAGACTTCTTCGGAATCCGGACCTGTGACACAAATCTTGCCGTCAGCTAGGCCGTAATAGTCCCCGCCTTGTTCAACAAGCCGGAGATCACGCTTTCCCAGCTTACCGGTTCTAATGGTTTTTGCCTTCGCCAATGCCGTGCTCCAATACGCGTCAATAATCGCCCCAAAGGACTTCGGCAGACAGGCTAACACACCGCCAAAGTTCAGCAAGCAGCGGCGGCAAGGCGAACGCTTGCCGAACAAAAAAGTCCCACTTTTCAAAGTCGAGCTGGGCGGTGGGACAAAACCGACCCTTAAGTAACTGATAAGTTTAGACCTTGGGGAGTGAATGGTGCCCGGGGGCGGAATCGAACCACCGACACGAGGATTTTCAATCCACTGCTCTACCCCTGAGCTACCCGGGCACGGGAACGACTTTTGACGTTGGGTGGAGGCCTTCTATGACTTGCTACCAGCAGTGTCCAGAGGCTTTTTCACATTTTTTCAGTGCGGTCGCCCTGACGTGAAATCGCTCGGGTCAGGTTCGATATCGGGGTCCTCTTCCCGCTGCGACGGAACTGCGTATGAACCGTTCAGCCATTTGGCCAGATCGATGTCTGCGCAGCGTTTGGAGCAAAAGGGACGGAACTCTGGGACCGTATCACCGGCGCAGATCGGGCAGCTCATTTCAGGATCTCCGACAGCGGCACGCGCGCCCGTTTTCGCTGCAGCTCAAAATGGCCCAAGGGGGTCCAGCCCGCGAGTGTGGTTTCATCGGGGTCGGTCTTGAAAGCCCCTCGCAGGGCCGCTTCGAAACCGCGCCTGTCTTTCTTGGGCATCGGGGCAAGATCCAGCACAATCTGTCCCGCCAAACCGCGAACACGCAATGCGCGTGGCAGGATTTTTGCACAGGCGAAATTCGCCTTGATTCCCGCTGCAAGCGAGGTGTCCGCACCGGTGTTCACATCCACCGCAACCAGCGCGCGGGTGGGTTCGATGTAAAGATATCCGCCGCCCGGCAATGGTTCGGCGATGCCGCGCGCGACATCCAGGGCATCCAGTACGCCATGGGCTTCGAACCCTCCGGTACTGGTTACAACTTCGGCCGGGTCGGTCCAGTCGCGCCATGCCAGGATATGGGGGCCGTCGCCTTCACTGAGGGTTTCGGGTTGATCACCGGAATCGTTCAACACCTGCTCGGCCTGAAGGCGCATGGCGGCAACATCATCTGCGATTTCGCCACTGTCAGCGCCAGCACAACAAGACCGCAGGATCAGCCCATATGGGCTGTCCTCCATCTGATCATGCGCGATTTCCAGCAGCCGGTCTCTCTCATCCTCGTCACGGATGCTGCGGGAGATGTTGAGGCCGGGTGCATCCGGCGTGATGATGGCATAGCGGCTTTTGAACAGGTTGCGATTGGTCACCGGGATGGCCTTGCCGGGTTCGGCGTAGCCTGACACCTGCACCAGCAGCAGGGCGCCGGGGGCCAAGCCCTTGACCTGCCTCAGAAAGGCGGGGCCGTCTGGAGTGGTCAGGAACATGCCGCCCTGCCCTTTCACCGGGCGATCGGCGCGGGCGCGATAGATCGTGCCGGGTGCGGGGGCATCTGCAGCAATCAGGAAATCATCCAGCTTGCCGTCGACCATAAGCGCCGCGGCCTCGCGGCCTTGGATGTGGTCCAGAACGATGGTGCGACCCTTCATGGTTCCTCGCGATAAAGTGGATAGCCGATACCCTGCAGCAGGGTGGCGGTCTCGGACAGGGGCAACCCGACAATGCCGGTGAATGAGCCCGAAATCCAGGGAATGAACGCACCCGCGGGGCCTTGAATAGCATAGGCGCCGGCCTTGCCCTGCCAATCACCCGTAGCCAGATAGGCGTTGATCTCGGTGTCCGAGAGGCGCTTGACCTTGACCTGCGAGACGACGTCACGCTGCAGTGTTTTCTCACCACGCCGGACGGCCACCGAGGTGATCACCCGGTGGCGTCTGCCGGACAAAGCATACAGAAACTCGGCGGCCTGGGCTGCATCTTCGGGCTTGCCCAGAATGCGCCGCCCCAGCGCGACCGTGGTGTCGGCACACAGGGTAACATCGTCACTATCCGCCTGAACAGCCTGCACTTTTTCGCGCGTGATGCGATTGCAATACGGAACCGGCAACTCGCCTTTCAGAGGCGTTTCGTCGATTTCAGGAGGGTGTATCGCATCGGGCTGCACGCCAAGCTGCGCCAACAGGTCCAGCCGCCTTGGGCTGCCCGATCCGAGAATAAACGCCATTGCGGCAGGCGTTACTTGAAGCGGTAGTTGATCCGACCCTTGGTCAGATCATAGGGGGTCATCTCGACCTGAACCTTGTCGCCGGCCAGAACACGGATGCGGTTCTTGCGCATCTTGCCTGCCGTATGTGCGATGATCTCATGGCCGTTTTCCAGCTCGACCCGAAACGTCGCATTAGGCAGGAGTTCCTTCACGACACCGGGAAATTCGAGCGTATCTTCCTTGGCCATGTTGTCTCCACATTTAAGTTGCACCCGCAGAATCTGCGGGGATGTGCGCTTAAATGAGCTTATTTTTCCCTTATTTCAAGGGCGGAATCGCCTAAAGGGGTGATATTGTGACCGAATTGACTCTTGCATCCTGCTCGGCCCAGTGGGTGCGGTTGAGCACATGGCCGTCCGCGCGGACAGCGGCAATTGCGCCCGGATCAATGTCCGCATAGGTCCAACCGGGTCGGTTTAGATCCCCCTCGGCCAGAACACCGGTCTGTGGAAAGCCCTTGTCGGGCGGACCGAAAATGCCGCCCATGCCGGTGTTCACATCCACCGCCTCGGACCAGTCATTGTTACCAACAAGCGATGCCATGACTGTAACACACTGATTTTCCAATGCTCTTGACATCGCACCAACGCGCACCCGCCAGTAACCTGACAGGGCTTCGGTGCAGGAGGGTACAAGGATCAGATCGGCCTCCTGCAGGGCGCGGCCCAGCAGCGGGAACTCGCTGTCATAGCAGATGAGAACTCCGATCTTGCCCAGCGCAGTGTCGAACAGCTTTAGCGGACCGCCCGGTGCGATGTCCCAGAGGTCACGTTCGAACCGGGTCATGATCTGCTTGTCCTGATGGTCAACAGCCCCATCCGGCGCGTAAAACGCAGCCCGGTTCACCGGGCGGCCCGGTCCGTCGAGAACCGGGGCCGAAGCACCCAGAATGTATGTGTTGTACTCTTTTGCGAGGCGCTGGTGTGCGTGCTGTACATCTTCCATCCGGTCCGAAACCGCCCGGATCGAGCGTTCCAGATCACCGGCCACATCGGCGCCATCAAGGGTCGACAACTCCATCGCGCCATATTCGGGAAAGACCAACAGCTCGGCCCCCTGCCCTGCCGCATCCGCGACCCAGCGTTCCAGCTTGTCTTCGTACTGCGCCCAGCTGTCGAGCCAGTCGAGATCATATGCGGCAGTTGCGACTTTCATCATGCGTATTCCCGGTTAGGCACCGCATCACCATAAGGGAGGAGCCCGAGGCGTGTCATGCGGATTCGCGTGTCAGATCGCGCTGGTGAACTCACGTAAACAAGCGCGAAACCTAAATCGCCTGATCACCGCTCGCCGAGGGATCGGCGTCGGATTTGACCCGCCTCAGCACCTCAACAAATCCGGCTAGGAAAACCGCTTCGGCCATCAGCTTGAACACCTCTTCGAGCCCCCGGAACGCCAGCTTGTAATCGAGGACATTTTCTTCGGAAATCCCGACCCACAGAAACAGGGCGTCATCATTTGAAATGGCGTCGAACACAACCGTCGCGGCGAGGCACACGAAGCCGGGGATCAGAAAGCGCAACAGGACCCTGTGTCGAAGGACCTCTTTCCGATAACGATAAAGGACCGCGGCACCAATAAGCCCGTAGAGGCCGATGAGCATGTCATCAATCCGGTCGGTCAGGCTGGTTTGCTTGATCCCGAAAATCTGGTGGATGGCCTTATCGGTGTTCTCATGAATCAAGAGGCCTTCGTCAAACGCCAGAAACGTAAAGCCCAGCGATATCAGAAGCCAGATAACCTGTTTGTTTCTGCACAGAAAAATCTGGAAGTTGACCAGCGCAATCAGCGCCAGCAGCAGAATTGAGATGTGGGTTCCGACCGAGCCTTCCCGGTAATGCTTGGTGGGATTGTCGTGCCCGATATATCCAATGACCACCATTAGAAGGTTCAGAATGGTCACTGTCACGATGATGTGGCGACTCGTCAGTTTCCGTAAGCCAAGCATGTTGAATTCCTTAACTTCCTGACACTTGGTCAGCCAATAGATGGTGAATTATTCTTAACTCGGGCTGGGTCAATGACCGGCCGGAATGTAATAGAAGTGTCATAGACACCTCTCAGATCACTGGCAAACAGGAATCCGCGGCAAGTTCCATGAGCGCGATACGTACTTTTCGTCGCCACCCGGTGCCGAGGGCGCAAAGCCCTGACCACGGTTCGCTGTCAGAAATCAAACCCGGTCTGAACCGGGGGCGTGAAGGGTTCGATCAGGGTCTCTCCGTCCGAGCCGCGTTTGATCGGTTTAACCGTATGGTATTGGAAGCGGCCCTCATACCCCGTGCCCAGAGACTGCTGGGCGTCCTGCGCCGTGGTGACGCCTGACAGCCAGCTTTCGATTTCATCCGGGGTCAGGATCACCGGCATTCGATTGTGGATATGCGCGATCTGCGGGCTGGGTTTGCGGGTCAGGATGGTGCAGGAATGGTTGCCGTCATCGGTACGATAAAACCCGGCAAAAAACATCACCGGGGCATTGTGTTTGACCGAGATATAGACCGGGCAATCATGGCCCTGATCTTTCGGCCATTCATAATAGCCAATCGCCGGAACAAGACACCGACCGCGATCCCAGTAGTCTTGCCAGAACCCGGTGTTCTCGATCTTGGAGTTTATCAGAGGCTTTTGGCTGCGCGGGTCCCTGATCTGCCAGCGTGCAGTGCTGAGCTCGGCCTTGTCGCCGTCCCAGCGGATCATGCCCACGCGGTTTGTCGGTGAGATGTTATAGCCGCCCGAGGGCAAGGACTCGGGAAGATGAGGCGAGACTTTACCGTAGAGAAAATGTTCAAGGATCGCCAACATCTGGCGCTGCGTCAGGTGACCGGCTGCAAACTTTCCACACATATGCAGGATGGTATGGGGCAGTGTGGATCACGGCAAGAGGGCGGCTTGCGCCCAACGGCCTCACAAATCCCGGATCCAGAATTGCAGCGGCTTTTGGGTCTCGCTTTCCTCACCCACATCCTTCCACGAGAACTGCGCGACGACACCGGGCAAAGGCGCATAGCCCCGGGCACGCCAGAACGCATCCAGCGGGCGATAGCTAGCGGGCTGCTTTGGGTGGTCAGCAGGGCGCTGAACACTGCAGAAGGCGCTTTTGGTGAAGCCCAGCGTGCGGGCATGGGCTTCGCGCTGGTCAAAGAATGTATGGCCCGCGCCTTGCCCCCGGTAGTCAGACAACAGGACGGATTCGGCGCAATAGAAGATGTCGGACAGGTTCAGCCCTGTCCCGGCGAAGGCAGCGGCGAAATCGTCTGCGTGATCGGTCAGCGGTGCGCCCGTCGAGGCCCCGACCAGCCGGGCGCCATCGAAGGCACCGACGACAATGGCCTTGTCGCTGCCGCGGTAGGATTGCAGATAGTCCCGCTCGTACGCCAGATCGCCATCATAGAGATAGGGCCAGACCCGGAACACCTCGATCCGCAGACGGGCGACATCGTCCAGAGCAGCCTCGAGCGCCGCTCCGGTCAGGGGGCGGACATCAGTGATCTCAGCCATTCGAGACCTGTTTGGTCCAGTCGGCGAGGTTGTAAAAGGTGGTTACGCGGGTGATCTTGCCGTCTTTGAGATCAAAGAACGAGCCCGCCGGCAGGCGATAGGTCTGACCTTGGGCCTCGGGCAGGCCTTCGTCGGTTTCCAGATAGGTGCCGTTGACGATGAACTCGGCGGCGGCGCGCGTGCCGGTTTCGGCCTCGAAGATCACGATATCGGTTAGGTTCTCGCGATAGCAGCGGTTCATATGGGCGCAAAAGGCGGCAAATTTCTCTTTGCCGACGCGTATCTGGCCTTCGTTCACGTGATGGGCCACGTCATCGGACAGGCAGGCCAGCATGCCATCCACATCACCGGCATTGAAGGCGTCGAAATAGGTTTTCACGGTCAGGTTCATGGTCACTCCGTCGGTTCGCCCCAGCGGTCTTTCAGATGCGAGATGATCTGTTCGCGGGTTTGTCGGTAATGACGTAGCTTGTCCTCGCGTGTCTCGCCTAATCCGGTAGGGTCCATAATTGGCCAATAATCGACATCGAGGTGAAAAAACCGGGTCAGTTCCAGCGCCTTTCGCTGGCTGGCGGGCGACAGGGCCACGATCAGGTCGAACGAGCTGAGGTCGTCGCCCCATTGCTCCATCTCATCGAAGGACCGGCTGCGGTGGCGGGACAGTTCGACGCCGATCTCCTGACAGACGGCGATGCAGAAGCCGTCGATCTCAAGATCGTTATGCACACCGGCGGATTGCACATAGGTGCCGGTGCCGTAGAATTTCTTCATGATGCCCTCGGCCATGGGCGAGCGGACCGAATTGTGGTCACAGCAGAACAGGATCGACTGCGGCAGCGGCGTCACCCGTTAGCCTCCGAAATGCAGCACGCAGATCAGCGTGAACAGGCGGCGGGCGGTGTCAGTGTCGATCTCGGCCTTGCCATCCAGCCGTTCCTGCAGCACGCGGCTGCCTTCGTTGTGGATGCCGCGCCGGGCCATGTCGATGGTTTCGATCTGGCTGGGCGGCAGGTTCTTGACCGCATTGAAATAGCTTTCGCAGATCTGGAAATAGTCCTTGACCACCTGACGGAACGGCCCCAGCGACAGGTGAAATTCAGCCGCCTTCTCGTCCGCCTCGGTGGCGATGTCGAAGACCAGCCGCTTGTCGCGGATCGACAGCTGCACGTGATAGGGGCCATCGGGGATCGCCCGGTCGTCGCGCGCGGGCAGCGTGAACGAGTTTTCCTCGAGCAGATCATAGATGGCGACTTTGCGCTCCTGCTCGATCTCAGGGGTCGGCGGGGGCAGGTTTCGGTCGTCCAGTTCGATATGCGAAATACGGGTCATCTTAACGGTCACAATCCTTGCGTCTGCACAGACCTATAACAACAGAATTCAATGGGCAACGCGCAGAAGCGCCATAGGTTGCGGGTGATTGCGTCACTTCAGCCGTTCAACCGGTTCAGACGCGCCGTGACAGACAGGCCATGTGCCTCAAGGCTTTCCGAGCGGGCCAGTTGTTCAGCCGCAGGCCCGATGGCGCGCAGGGCCTCGGGGGTCATCTGGCTGAGCGTGGTGCGTTTGAGGAAATCCATTACGCTGAGGCCCGAAGAAAACCGCGCCGAGCGTGCGGTTGGCAGCACATGGTTGGGGCCGCCGATATAATCGCCGATGGCCTCGGGCGTGTATTGGCCCAGGAAGATGGCGCCCGCGTGGATGGTCTGCTGGCTCAGCGCCACCGGATCGGCGACGCACAGTTCCAGATGTTCGGGTGCGATGCGGTTCGACAGCGCGGCGGCCTCGTCCAGATCGCGCACGGTGATCACGGCGCCATAGTCGCGCCAGCTTGCGCCCGCGATGGCGCGGCGCTGCAGGGTTTCGAGGCGTTTGTCGACCGCCCGCGCCACGGCCTGACCAAAGCCCGCGTCATCTGTGATCAGGATCGATTGGGCGCTTTCGTCATGTTCCGCCTGGCTGAGCAGGTCCAGCGCAATCCAGTCGGGATCGTTGTCCTTGTCGGCGATCACCAGAATCTCGGACGGGCCGGCGATCATGTCGATGCCTACCTTACCAAACACACGACGTTTGGCGGCGGCGACAAAGGCGTTGCCCGGGCCGGTGATCTTGTCAACCGGCGCGATGGTTTCCGTACCGTAGGCCAGCGCAGCGACAGCCTGTGCGCCGCCGATGCGATAAACTTCATCCACACCCGCCAGCTGCGCCGCCAGCAGAACCAGCGGATTGACCTGACCGTCCGGTGTGGGCACGACGATGGCCAGCCGTTCAACCCCAGCCACCTTGGCCGGGATCGCGTTCATCAACACCGAGGACGGATAGGATGCCAGGCCGCCGGGCACATAAAGCCCCGCCGCCGATACTGCCGACCAGCGCCAGCCGAGCGTTGCGCCCGCCGCATCGGTCCATTCCTGCCCTTCGGGCATCTGCCGTTCGTGATAGGCGCGGATGCGGTCAGCGGCCAGTTCCAGCGCCGCGCGGTCTTCGTTCGAGACCTGAGCGACGGCCTTAGCGATCTCATCAGCGCTGAAGGCCATGGTCTCGGGCGTCAGCTCCAATCGATCGAATTTCGCGGTCAGTTCGATCACCGCCGCATCGCCTCGGGCCCGCACATCCTCGATGATCTGCGCCACAACCGCATCCACATCCGGGCTGTCCTCACGCTTGGCGGACAGCAGCGCCTGAAACGCGGGCTCGAAATCAGCGGAGGTCGTGTCGAGGAAAACGGGCATGTGAGGGACTCCGGAAGCGTTTCAACGGGTCTTATCGTCCGTGCGGGATGGCCTCAACCCTTCGCCAGAGGGGTGCAGCGATTTGCGCATCGCAAAACAGGAAAGGTCGTCGCGTTGGCTGCAGTTTCCCGTTGGTGCCCATCCATTTCGCAGATAGAAATCCTGAGCCGTCCTTGTCGCCTCAAGAAATGCTTCGGTATGCCCTGCCTTGGCGATTTGTTGTTCAAGCCGCTGTAACAAGGCGTACCCGACTCCGCGTCCTGTAAAATCCGGATCGAGGTAGAGCAATGTAATTTCGGCGTCACGGATGCCTCCGACGGCGGCTATTTGGCCGGACTGGTCTGCAACCCAAAACTCAACCCCCGACTGCACCCAATCGCGAATGCTGGCGGCATCCTTGTTCGCCGTCCAATTGGCAATCGTCTGGGCGTCACCGTTATGATCCGCACCACATAACTGCTCGATCGAACGGATCAGCACACGGCTCATCCCGAACACATCAAACACGGTTGCGCGCCGTAGCTCGGCACCTTGCGGTGGCTGCGAAAACGCCTGCGCTATACCGCGTTTGTTGTTCACTCGGGGTGATGCGGCGCGTGGCCTGAGGGGGCCTTGTAGGGGCGCGTCACGTCCTTGAGTGTGACATCGACGGCCTCGACCGACAGGCGGATCGCGCCGTCGCCCGCCAAAGTCAGCAGGATTTGTCCCGCGCCATCTTCGCCGGGCTCGAATTCGACCGACAACAGCGACAGGATCATGTCCTTGTCGCCGCGGTCAATGCCCTGACTGGCCACCGACAGAACCGAGCCGAACATCAGCACCGCCTGCACCCGTTCATAGGCGCGCCCGCGCCGGGCGGCGGCATCCTTGTCCTCCCAACGGAAGCGGTTCAGCAACAGCGCAAAGCGGCGCTGACCGGGTTGCCATGTCATCTCGGTGACCGGGAAAATCGCGTCCTGGGTCAGCGTCGCGATGACCTGAAGGTCATCTGCATCCTCGGCCCCAAGGTTCAGCGGTGCCTCGCGTCCGTCTTTGAAACTCGCGTCTGTCATTGACCCTTAATCCGTTCGATCTTTGCGCCCACGCCTTCCAGCTTGCGCACCACATGCTCATATCCGCGGTCTAGATGATAGACCCGGCTGACCACCGTCTCACCTTCGGCCGCCAAACCGGCAAGGATCAACGAAACCGAAGCCCGCAGATCCGTCGCCATGACCGGAGCGCCTTTCAGACGCTCAACCCCGGTGACGGTCGCCGTGCCGCCATGCACCTCGATATTCGCGCCCATGCGCACCAGTTCGGGGGCGTGCATAAAGCGATTTTCGAAAATACGCTCTTCAAGAACGGACACACCTTCGGCAGTACACATCAGCGCCATCATCTGCGCCTGCAAATCGGTCGGGAAGCCCGGGAAGGGTTCGGTCACCACATCGACCGAGGCCACGCGCCCGTTCTTGCGGGTCACTTTCAGGCCCTTGTCGGTCTCAGAGACGCTGATCCCTGCCGCGTCCAGTTTGGCGGCAAAGCTTTCGACCAGCGACATGCGCCCGCCCAGCAATTCGACCTCACCCCCGCAAATAGCCGGGGCCAGCATATAGGTGCCCAGTTCGATCCGGTCGGTCACCACCTGATGGGTCGCGCCATGCAGCCGGTCGACGCCCTGAATCTCAATGGTCGAGGTTCCCTCGCCCGAAATCTGAGCCCCCATCTTGCGCAGGCATTCGACCAGATCGACGATCTCGGGCTCGCGTGCGGCGTTTTTCAGCACCGTGGTGCCCTTGGCCAGCGTAGCGGCCATAACGATATTCTCAGTCGCACCCACGGATGCAAAGCGCATCTCGTGCACCGCACCCTTCAGACCGCCCGGCGCCCTGGCGTGCAGATAGCCGTCTTTCAGCTCGATCTCGGCTCCGAGTGCTTCCAGCCCTTCGACATGCAGATCCATCGGGCGCGCGCCGATGGCGCAACCGCCGGGCAGCGACACAACCGCCTGCCCCAACCGCGCCAGCATCGGGCCCAGCACCAGGTTCGAGGCGCGCATCTTGCGCACGATCTCATAATCCGCCGTGTGGCTGGTCAAGTCGTGGCTGGACATGGCCAGCACCTGCCCGTCCTGCAGCGACGACACCTCGGCCCCCAGCGATTGCAGCAGCGCGGTCATGGTCTTGATGTCGCTGAGGCGCGGCGCATTGGTCAGCGTCAGCGGTTCTTCGCTGAGAAGCGTCGCAGGCATCAGCGTCAGGCACGCATTCTTGGCCCCTGCAATGGGGATCTGCCCGTTCAGCGGGCCATTGCCCGTCACCAGAATCGAATCCATTTGCTCTTATCCCTCGTCCTTGCCGGTCTTGTCCCCGGATGCCGCCCGCGCCTTGGCCTGCGCCTTGCGCCGCGCCATGTTCGCCTTGAGCGCCGCCTTCAGCCGCTCTTCGCGCGCATCCCCGGATTTGCCGTGTTTTTTGGGTGAATTTTTGTCTGCCATTGCCTTTCTCTACAGGAGTGGAAAAAAACCGTCCAGACACCCTTGCGCCGCGTTTCGTTTGAGTCTAATCACCCGCCACGGCGCTGCTGTAGCTCAGAGGTAGAGCACTCCCTTGGTAAGGGAGAGGTCGAGAGTTCAATTCTCTCCAGCAGCACCATGTTTTTCCAACATATATCAATAGGTTACGTTGTCGCGAAAAATTGCGCTGCTCGATTCAGTGCCTGACGTCCGTCACATCTAACGTTGATCTGCGCATGTTGTTTCAAAGCATTAGCGCGCTGCTTCGCTATCTTGATATCAGAATCCGACACGCCAACCCGCCCAGGCGTTGTGATGTTTCCAATTTCAGTTTGCAGCCGTAGGCGTTCAACAAATCGACACATATGGTCAATCCCAGCCCCGCTCCACGGACAGAGGTATCAAGGCGCTTTCCAGATAAAAGCACCTCTCGTCGCGCGTCCTCAGGTATTCCGGGGCCGTCGTCTTCGATGCAAAGCTCGATCCCGCTGTCCACGCGTTTTGCCGTAATATGAATTGTGGTTCGGCACCACTTGAGGGCGTTGTCGAGCAGATTCCCCATAACCTCTTCGATATCCTGAGTGTCCATGCGCACCCACAGACCCGCCTCGCACTCACATAACAGAGATTTGCCTTCGCGCTCGGCCATAACTGAAAACAGCCTCGACAACCTTTCAACCGAGTTCGAAATATCAGTTCTCGAATGCGTCAGCTCTCCTGTGCTTGACGCCCGCATACGTGCGAGCGAGCGACCGAGTTGAGCATCGATCCGGCCAAGTGCCTCTTCTGCGGGCGCGGTGTCGGCTCCGGTTTCAGATAAGTTCGTCAACTCGTTCCGGAGTATCGCGGTTGGTGTTTTAAGGGCATGCGCCAGGTCCGCCGCTTGCCGACGAGAGGCGGATACGATCTCGCGATTTCGATGCAGCAGATGATTGAGATCTTCCACAAGAGGCGATACCTCTTCAGGATAATCTTCCGGTCTCAGATCGTCGCCTTTGTTCCAGCGGTGCGCCACATCCGTGCGTAATTTCCTTAGCGGACCGACAATCGCAGACATCAACAACAGCGAACCGGCAACGCCGATCAAGCCGACCAGACCAAATACGGGAAGCAGGTTATTTTGTGCGGCCCGGCGTTCTCTGATTAACTCAAGCCTGCTTTCGGCCACGGTGACACCCCATTCGCCGCCGTCTTCGAACGTAATTATCTGATAAACGCCGCGAACAGCCTCATCATCCGGGCCGGTGGTATTCCACACAGCTGCCTCTTCGCTTGTAAGCACGGGCTCTGTAATCGTTTCGTCAAAGAGGGAAGCAGAAGTAAAGGTCGCTCCGTCAATGTCCGTTACCTGCCAATACCTGCCCGAATAAGGTGTGGAATAGGCCGGGTCGAACATCAGGTCCCGCAAAGCATCGGGGGCATCCGTGGTGGCGCTCAGGCCGACGACAAGCTGGGTGTGCCGGTCACGTAACGTCTCATCGAATTGTTGCAGGACGCGCGTGTTGATATACGAAAACACCACCAGTGTCCCCACACCAACCGACAGCGCGGCGGACGCCAGCCCGCCAAGCAAGGCACGTTGGCGCAGCGACAGCATCAGGCGGTATCGATCATATAGCCGCGCCCTCTGATCGTTGTGATGAGATCCGGGCCCAGTTTCTTGCGTAACCGGGTTATGAAGACAGCAATGGTGTTCGAGTCCCTGTCACCGTCATATTCATAGATATGTTCTGACAACTCAGTGCGCGACACCATGCGCCCGATATTATGCGCGAGGTAGGTCAGGACGGCAATTTCCTGTGCCGTCAGGTCTACCGGAATTCCGCCCACGCTGACACGACCGTTCCGCGTATCCAGAGAGACCTCTCCCATTTCGATCACAGGGTTCAACTGACCGCTCTGTCTGCGCAGGATCGCCCGGACGCGCGCAGCCAGTTCCGGCATGTGAAACGGCTTTGTCATGTAATCATCTGCGCCGGCATCAAGCCCATCAACGCGCTCGCTCCATCCGTCCCGGGCTGTCAGGATCAGGACTGGTGTTTTGAGCCCCGAACTGCGCCACTCACGCAAGACAGAAATGCCATCACGTTCGGGCAAGCCAATGTCGAGGATGATCATGTCGTAGGGCTCGGTTGCACCCAGATGAAAGGCGTCCGTTCCATTGGCGGCCACATCAACAACGCGACCTTCTGCAGTCAGCAGTTTTTTGATTTGCTCACTGAGCTGCGGTTCATCTTCGGCAAGAAGTACTCTCATAATCGGAAACTACAGGCACAACGCTGTCGATTTAAGCCCTAATTTTTACCGTTACCTTTTCCGTTCCCACCGGAATTCCCGCCACTGTTGCCGCCGCCTCCGCCGCTGTTGCCGCCACCGCTGTTGCCGCCACCGCTATTGCCGCCACCGCTATTGCCGCCACCGCTGTTGCCACCACCGCTATTACCGCCGCCGCTATTGCCGCCACCACCACTGTTACCGCCGCCGCTATTGCCGCCTTTGTTTCCGCTGTTTCCGCGGTTCGCCGAGCCCTTGCCGCTATTGCTCTTACGATCACTTTTGGCTTTGGCCGAACTGGATTGCGCGGCTTCCGATATCTGACGCCCGATACTGGACCGGTTGGAGACAACTGCGCCCGTTTTCGCGTTCACGATGACACTGACGATCTTTCCGCCGGGCTTTTTGACCAAAATGCGATAATAGATCCCGTCGGCCTGAAAAGCGCGCGCATCGATCGGGGTGCCGCCATAGGCATTCTGCACACCTTTTATTACACGCGTAAGCCGGATGGCGTTTCCGGAAAGGGTCGCCTTGCGAAGCTCGCCTTGCTTGAGTTCGCGCGCGTTTGCAGCTGCCTCTCCACCGGAGAACGCAGTCAGCAAACCTGCAACCAACACGAACACCTTCAAACGCATTCAAACCTCATACATCTCGCGCAACATTACTGTGCGGGACGTGAACCGATGATGAACAGGCAGTTAGCGCTGCGTTCAAGAGACCTCAAGTTAAATGGACCAAACAGACCGCGATTCGCGCACGCTTCAGGTGCGCAAAGCAAAGTGCGTCTGTCGAATGTACTGGAAACCGCATAGCTGCGCGCTGAAGGAGCTAGTTATGAAAAGAACCTCTTATGGGCTACTGAAGGCCTCAACACTTGCGATTGCCCTGCTGGGATCCGCTGCAGTTATCGCGACAGTCGCGGCACCTGACTTTGCTTATGCGAAGGAAGGAAAAGGAAACGGCGGCGGAAATGGAAACGGCGGCGGAAATGGAAACGGCGGCGGAAACGGTGGCGGAAACGGCAAAGGTGGAGACGGCGGCGGAAAAGGTGCCTCGGGCAATGGCGGCGGCAAAGGTGTCGACAAAGGCCGTGGCGGTTCGAAGGCTGGAAAATCGACCTCTCGCAGTGGCAAGTCCAAATCCGAGCGGGCCGGGTCGAAAAAGGGCGGTGGCTTCTCACTGAAGGACCTGTTCCGCGGTAAAAACAAATCCGGAACGACTGCATCTACCAAGAAAAGCACCACCACAAAGGTTAGCAAACAAAAGACCAAAACTTACAAAGCGCCATCGAAGACAGCGGTTGTTGAGGATTCTGTTCATCCATCCAACCGTAAAAAGGGCGACCGGATAGCTGATCTGCTTGGCGCCCATCCATCTGAACTGGGCGCTCTGAATGCGGCCAACGCAAGCGCAACCGCGCTGGCCAATGCCGCCCCCAATTCCCGCGTCGGCCGGATTGCCACCTATCGCGATACGGTGCTCGAAGGGGATGCCCTGCGCGAGGAACTTGCAGAACAGCTGGCGGAACTCGAAGGTCTGGAGCCTCCGGAACGGTCCGTTGCTGAGATCGAGGATGATCTGGCAGCAGCACTCGATGATGTTCAAAGCAATCAGGAACGCGTCGAAGAGCTTGAACAGGAACTGGCAGATGCCGGTGGAACCGATCCCGAGATCGAGGAACAGCTTGATGAAGCCCGCACGGACCTCGAAAACTCGGTCCAGGATGCGCAGGATTTGACCGATGAACAGCAGGCGGCCCTGGACTACCAGGAAACTGTGGATGAAACGCAGGAGCTTGCCGAGCGTGTTGAACAACAGGAACTGACCGAGCGGGAGGCACTGGAAGCTGCCGCGAACAAGCCCGTCACGGATGCTGTCGAGGCTGAGGTCAAATCGCTCCTGGGCCTGTCACCAGAGGACACCGATACGTCAGGCTAATTCCATACAGTACTGAGTGCTCACGGACGTACTGTAAACCGGGCCAGCCAATTGCTTTATTAAGAGCAGATTGGCTGGCCCATCTTATTTCGACATCCGGCTGATCCGACTCGGTGCTTTGACCCCGTTCCGGCATCGGACAAAACAGAAATCCCGCCCCAGGATGGAGCGGGATTCAGTTTTCAATTCCAATATCAGGACAAATACCGGGAATTGTGTGGGGGTCTGCTGAACTACCTTCAGACGTTATTGTGTGCCTCAGAGAGTCGCTCGTTTTTGATGATCTCAGACAGTGTATTTTCGATAGGAGGGAAGCGACCGGTGCTCGATTTGGCCGTGGATAACAAACGTTCGTCGGCGATTCCGCCAGAGGTTTGCATCACAGCTGTAGTGCTGGAGTCTTCAGTCATAAAGGCAGACTTCATCATGCTTTTCCCCTTGTTTGCAATCAAACGGATGATCATTCGTTCGATCCAACAAAAGCACTATGCCCCAACCCGGTTGAACACATTGAGAATACATTGTTCACGTTCAGTTAATGTTGTTCGCGAAATAGAGACAAACGGTATGCGCGACCATTTGAGGGATAGGATGCGTTTCCCCGCGGCGCTTTGGACAGATCATCGGCAGAGACCTTCCGCACGCTAAGATCCGAAATGCTTACAAGGCGTTACCGCACTTTCTGCTAGGTCTTCGCGTATAGAATCGCCAAAGCCGATCAGTCGCAATAGTCATCGCTTTCCGACGCCTGCCGCCACAAAATCTTGTGAGGCTTCGGGACATACATTCAAACTCGTATTGGCGCAAAAAGACCCCAACGATGAAGGATCCGGCGCCTCTTCTTCCCGACAAAACTGTAGAATTACGAATTGTGGGTGGTAATGGCCCTACGTGTCGGCGCCATTACCACCGAAATCGAGTTCATATTGCCTTGCTGTTCAAAGGCAATACACGTCGTATCAACCACACTTGGAATGCCCACAACTCCGGCAAGTCATGCAACCTTCGATCATCACCATGTCGAACTGACCGCAGGATGGGCAGGCCTTCCCTCGTGGGGCGTCCATGTTGACCACCTGCGCCTGCGGATCGGATTTCAGGCCCATGCCCTCACCTTCCAAAAAGCCGATATTGACCATGTGTTGTTCGATCACTCCGCCAATCGCGGCCAGGATCGAAGGGATGTACTTGCCCTTGACCCAGGCACCACCGCGCGGGTCGAATACCGCTTTCAGTTCCTCGACCACAAAGGACACATCGCCACCGCGCCGGAACACCGCCGAAATCATACGGGTCAGCGCCAGTGTCCAGGCGTAATGCTCCATGTTCTTCGAGTTGATAAACACTTCGAACGGACGACGGCGGCCGCCGATAACGATGTCGTTGATGGTCAGATAGATCGCGTGCTCGCTGTCGGGCCATTTCAACTTATAGGTTGACCCCTCCAGCGATTGCGGGCGGTCCAGCGGTTCGGACATATAGACCACCTCGCCGCCATCAACCTCATGCGGCGCATCGGCACTTTCGCCCGGGGCCTTGTCGTCGCTTTCCGAGACGGTCAGAACCGAACCGGTCACATCGTTGGGCCGGTAGGTGGTACAGCCTTTGCAGCCCTGATCCCAGGCCTGCATGTAGACATCCTTGAAGGCGTCAAAGCTGATATCCTCGGGGCAGTTGATGGTCTTGGAAATCGAACTGTCGATCCATTTCTGCGCCGCCGCCTGCATTTTGACATGGTCCGAGGGTGACAAGGTCTGCGCGTTGACGAAGAAATCCGGCAGTTCGGTGTCGCCGAACTTGTCGCGCCACATTTGCACCGCGTAATCCACCACCTCTTCTTCGGTGCGCGAGCCGTCCTTTTGCAGCACCTTGCGGGTATAGGCATAGGCAAAGACCGGTTCGATCCCCGACGACACGTTCCCGGCATAGAGCGAGATCGTCCCCGTCGGTGCAATCGAAGTCAGCAGAGCGTTGCGGATGCCATGTTCACGGATCGCGTCGCGCACATCCTCGTCCATCTGCAGCATGGTGCCACTGGCCAGATATTTATCGGCATCGAACAGAGGAAAAGCCCCCTTCTCGCGTGCCAAATCCACCGACGCCAGATACGCGGCGCGGGCGATGGCATGCAACCAGCGCTCGGTCTGACGCGCCGCCTCGTCCGAGCCATAGCGCAGGCCCATCATCAGCAGCGCATCGGCCAGACCGGTCACGCCCAACCCGATACGGCGCTTGTCCTGCGCTTCGGCCTCTTGTTCGGCCAGCGGGAATTTCGAGGCATCCACCACGTTGTCCATCATGCGAACGGCGGTGGCGACCAGCTCTTTCAGGGCTTCTTCATCCAGATGCGCCGCATTCTCGAACGGTTCGGCAACCAGCCGTGCAAGATTGATCGAGCCCAACAGGCAGGCGCCATATGGCGGCAGCGGTTGCTCGCCGCAGGGGTTGGTCGCGGCGATGGTCTCGACATAGTTCAGGTTGTTGGCCTGATTGATCCGGTCGATGAAAATCACGCCGGGTTCGGCATAGTCATAGGTGGCCTGCATGATCTTGTTCCACAGATCGCGGGCCTGAACGGTGTGATAGACCTTACCGTCGAACACCAACTCCCACGGGCCGTCGGCCTTGACGGCCTCCATGAACGGATCGGTCACCAGCACCGACATGTTGAACATGCGCAGGCGGGCGGGGTCGGATTTTGCGGTGATGAACTGTTCGATATCCGGATGGTCGCAACGCATGGTCGCCATCATCGCCCCGCGGCGCGAACCTGCGGACATGATCGTCCGGCACATCGCGTCCCAGACATCCATAAAGCTGAGTGGGCCCGAGGCATCCGCCGCGACCCCTTTCACATCCGCGCCACGAGGACGGATCGTCGAGAAATCGTACCCGATCCCCCCGCCCTGCTGCATGGTCAGCGCGGCCTCTTTCAGCATGTCAAAGATACCGCCCATGCTGTCGGGCACGGTGCCCATGACAAAGCAGTTGAACAGGGTCACCTGACGTGCGGTGCCCGCGCCTGCAGTGATGCGCCCGGCGGGCAGGTATTTGAAATCCTCCAGCGCTTCGTAGAACTTCTGTTCCCAATGGGCCGGGTCTTTCTCTACCCGCGCCAGATCGCGGGCGATGCGCCGCCAGCTATCCTCGACCGTCTGGTCAATGGGCGTGCCATCCGCCTGCTTGAAGCGGTATTTCATGTCCCAGATCTGCTCGGCGATGGGGGCGGCAAAGCGGCTCATTGGTGATTCCCTGATTTGAAAGAGGTATCCAGATTAGACATTTCACATCTCCACCACAACACCTTGATGATGGCAGATAGAGGGCTACAATATAAAGATCAGCCTCGGGACGACTCTGTGGGAAAGCTGTGGATAAGTACGTAAATCTCATAAAACTGTCCGTCGGATCGGAAAGCGTTGAAACGCTGATGGCCTGGCAGGACAGCCGCAAGCCGCTGTATCAGGACGGCTGCCCACGCCACGTCACCCGTATGTGGCCCAAACGCGAGGCCGAGATTCTGAACGGCGGATCGATCTATTGGGTGATCAAGGGCGTGGTCCAATGCCGTCAGCGCATCCTGCGGCTGGATGAAGTGCGCGGCGAAGACGGTATTCGCCGCTGCGCCATCGTATTGGACCCCGAGGTTCACCGCACCCAAACCGCCCTGAAACGCCCGTTCCAGGGCTGGCGCTATCTCAAGCCCGAGGACACGCCTGCCGATCTGCCACAAGGCCGTGAACAGGACGACACACTGCCCGACGATCTGAACCGGGCGCTGGCCGAGATCGGCGTGCTGTAGCTATCGCAGCCGGTCCAGAAGCTCTTTCAGCGCCGCTTTTTCACCCGCGCTGCATTTCGCCACGCGGCTGCGCCACAGCGTCGCCTGCGATTGCAGGATCAAGCCATCCGACAGAATCTTGAGGTGGTTCGCCCGCAGGGTTTCACCGGTCGAAGTGATATCGGCGATCGCCTCGGCGGTTTCGTTCACCACCGTGCCCTCGGTCGCGCCCTGGCTGTCGACCAGCGTGTAATCGGCCACGCCTGCCTCGGTCAGGAATTCCCGCACCAGACGGTGGTATTTGGTGGCGATACGCAGGCGGTGGCCATAGGCCTTGCGAAACCCAGCCGCCGCCGCATCCAGATCGTCCAGTGTATCGACATCGACCCAGCAGGCGGGCGTTGCAATGATCAGGTCGGCCCTGCCGAACCCCAGTGGCGAGACCTCTTCCACCTGCTGTTCCCAGCGCGGCAGTTTTTCCTGCACCAGATCGGTTCCGGTGACGCCCAGATGGATACGCCCCGCCGCCAGTTCGCGCGGGATCTCTCCGGCCGACAGCAAGATCAGCGAGACACCGTCGATCCCGTCGACCTTGCCCGCATATTCCCGGTCGGACCCGCTGCGCGACAGGGTGATGCCGCGCTTTTCGAACCACGCGAAGGTCTTGTCCATCAACCGGCCCTTTGAGGGCACGCCTAGCTTCACACTCATTGCGCGGCCTCCTCAATCTCCAGCATCAGGTCGGGGCGGATCACGCCGCCGATGGCGGGGATTTCAGCCCCGTCGCCCAGCCGCCGTGTCAGCGCATCATAGCGCCCGCCGGTGGCAATGGGGGGCAGATCGGGGCGGCCTTCGGCGTAGAAACCAAAGACAAACCCGTCATAATATTCCATCGAGGTGCGGCCATAAGCGGCCTCGAAATCCAGTCGTTGGACATCGACACCCCGTGCCTGAAGGGCTGCGATCCGTGCTTCCAGTCGATCCAGAGCCGGAGTGATTTGCGGCAGGTCCACCGCCACGTCGCGCAGCTGTTCCAGCGCGAAGGGCATGGTTTCACGCACGTTCAGCAGCGTCTCCAGCCCGGCCAGTTCATTATCCGAAATCGGCGGCGCAGCGCGGTCCTCGCGCAACGCCTCGATGCGCTCGAGTATCTCGGGGGCGCGACGTTTGCCGATCATCGGCGCGTCATTCGCCAGCGGGTCGGTCGAATCCAACAGCGCATCACGACCCTCGGGGCCTTGCTTGCGTCCGGCGTACCTGTCCAGCAGTACACGGAACCGGCGCGGCCGCCAGAGATGCCGCATCAGCGCAGCCTTACGACGATCAGTGGTCTTCAGGCCCGCAACGGCAGCGGTCAGAATGCCGATATCGCCAGTAGCCGCTCGCAGCGGCAGCCCGCGCAGCTGCAGCGCAAACAGCGAGAACACCTCGGCATCCGCCCCGGCGGGGTCTTCGCGGTCAAACACCTCATAGCCGACCTGAATATATTCATTGGCCCGGTCCGGGTCGAGTTCCTGACGACGGAACACCTCGCCCGAATAGGTATAGCGCGCAGGCTCGGCCCCATCCGACATGTGCATCTGCACCACCGGCAGGGTGAAATCCGGGCGCAACATCTGTTCGCCACGCAGCGCGTCCGAGGTCACATAGGCGCGGGCTCGGATATCCTCACCATACAAATCCAGCAGCGTTTCCGCCGGTTGCAGGAGCGGAGGGTCCACGACCTGCGCGCCCGCGGCCTCGAACCGGACACGCATCATCGCGGCGCGGGCCTGTATCTGAGAACGGTTGGCCATGGCTCAGTCCTGACTGTCCAGAATTTCGCGCACCTTGGAGACCAGATCGCCACGCGGCACTTCGAACTGGCTGGGGCGTTCTTTCCATTCCTCCAGCGTCGCGCTTTCAGCGATCTTCGCGCCCAGTATCAAATCCTTGATCTGCACGATGCCTCCCGCCTTTTCGTCACCGCCTTCGATCACTGCGATGGGCGAGTTCCGCTTGTCCGCATATTTCAACTGATTGCCGAAATTCTTGGGGTTGCCCAGATAGACCTCGGCCCGGATACCGGCATTGCGCAGCTCGGCCACCATGGCCTGATAGTCGGCCATGCGGTCACGGTCCATCACGGTGACGACCACCGGACCGGTTGCCTGCGCACTGAGGCGACCCTTTTCGCGCAGGGCGGCAAGCAAACGGTCGACACCGATGGAAACACCAGTTGCGGGCACTTCCTGTCCAGTGAAGCGCTTGACCAGATCGTCGTAACGTCCACCGCCCGATACCGAGCCGAACTGACGCTTACGGCCCTTCGCGTCAAAAATCTCGAAGGTCAGCTCGGCCTCATAGACCGGACCGGTATAGTAACCGAGACCGCGCACGACCGAGGGGTCGATCTCGATCCGGTCCGCGCCATAACCGCCCGCATCCAGCAGGGCACCGATCTGTTCCAGCTCGGCAATGCCATCCGCGCCAATCTTGCTATCGCCTACGGCAGCGCGCAGGTTGGCCAGCGTTCCGGCAGTATCGATAGCTTTCGAGGTCAGGAAGGCAATCACAGGCTCGGCCTGATCGTCGCTGAGGCCCACGCCGTCGATAAATGCGCCCGAGGCATCCAGACGGCCCTTGGTCAGTAACTCGCGCACACCGGCCTCGCCCACTTTGTCAAATTTGTCGATGGTGCGCAGGACGTTGTCGCGGGCGGCGGCGTCTTCACCCAGACCCATCGCCTCGAGCACGCCATTCAGAACCTTGCGGTTATTCACACGCACCAGATAGTCGCCGCGCGGGATTCCTACGGTCTCCAGCGTGTCCGACAGCATCGCACAAATCTCGGCATCCGCAGCCATTGACGCTGTGCCCACCGTATCTGCATCGCACTGATAAAACTGACGATACCGCCCCGGCCCCGGCTTTTCGTTGCGCCAGACCGGACCCATCGCATAGCGGCGATAAGGCGTCGGCAGATCGTTGCGGTGCTGCGCATAGACGCGGGCCAAAGGCGCGGTCAGGTCATAGCGCAGGGCCATCCAGTCGCCATTGCCGCCCTCGTCAAACTCCTGCCACGCAAAGACGCCTTCATTTGGGCGGTCCACGTCTGGCAGGAACTTGCCCAGCGCCTCGACGGTTTCGACCGCGCTGCTTTCCAAGGCGTCGAACCCGTAGCGATGATAGACACCCGCAATCGTCCGCAGCATCTCGGTGCGCTGCGAGACTTCCTGGCCAAAATAGTCGCGGAACCCTTTCGGCGTGACGGCCTTGGGGCGGGGCTGTTTCTTGGGCTTGGCCATGTCGGGCGTCCTTGGGCGTATACGTGTTCCGCGCGCGGTCTATCCCATGGCCTGCATCGGGGCAAGGCGGGGTTTCTCTGGCCATGGCGTCACAGGGTCGCTATGACCGGTCTCGAAGGAGACCCCATATGCAGCATCTGGAAGAACAGATCGCCCACCTGACCCGCACCGTGGACGAGTTGAACACGGTCGTGACCAAACAACAGGCCGAGATCGACCGCCTGACCCGGCGGGTCGAGATGCTGCTGCAGCGCGAGGCCGAACGGGCGCAGGAAGGATCAGGCGGGGTCGTATTCGGCGACGAACGTCCGCCGCATTATTGAGAGGTCTAAGTCAAGCCAAGCTTAGAATCTTGCGATGCTCCAACCCGGTCATTGACCAGTCGCGCCGACCACGCACCCTTGCGGCAAAGCCATCCAGCGCATCACCAAGTTGATCATCGAACCAAAGTGCCTGCGCGGTGCGCGGCAACATGGCCTTGTTGTGCTGATAAACGGTGACGAAAGTTCCGCCCTTGCCATCTGGCTCAAGCGTCACATCGAACTCTCCATCCGTGAGACGCCGGTTCTTAGGGTTTGAATTGCCAGAAAAGGAATAGCGGTATCGATTTGGCGCATCGCATTCCAGCACAGTTTGCCGCTGTTTTTGGAAAATGGATGGCCCCAAAAGGTAGGAAACATCGAGATTTGCAGGCTCTCCTGGAACGGGTTGCGCGTCATACAAAATCTGTTCCCAGCTCGAGCTTGAGCCACACTCGGCCAACGCAAAAGCAGGCCAGACCTCTTCGATCGGTCGCCGGACCCGCACACGGCGTCTGGATTTCCAATCCAGACCAAAGCGAAACCCATCCAACACAGTCCCGTATGTGATGGAGATAAAGGTCAGGAGCAAAACAAGTGAAATCACTCCAGTCGCAGCATCAGGCAAATTGAACAAATTTCGTAAATACTCTGCAGGCTTGAGTGCTTCATTGAGCAAAAGCCAGAACGATACCAATTCAACCATCA
The DNA here is from genome assembly GCF_056531745.1 of Ruegeria sp. L12. Classification (NCBI taxonomy): domain Bacteria; kingdom Pseudomonadati; phylum Pseudomonadota; class Alphaproteobacteria; order Rhodobacterales; family Roseobacteraceae; genus Ruegeria; species Ruegeria sp. L12. The sequence continues at coordinate 169,627 of NZ_JBQFMH010000008.1, read as the reverse complement.
TTCGCAGGCGGCGGAAGATCAGAACAAACAACGCAAGTCCGGCGAAAACAATTCCGCTGACAAGCGCAGTCGCCAGAGCGAAAACCAATAAAGTGATGAGGGGGCCAGAAACCGCAATCATCTCGACAATCTGGTCTTCAAATTGCTTCCAACGCTGCAATACGGCGTTCATTATCAGGAAAATGGTCCCAAACAGCAATCGGCGGCGTTGCCTGTAAATCAATCGAAACATGCTTTGCATACTCAAGTGGTAATTATTACAGATACTTGTCACTCAAGATGTTGGCTGGAATATGACGCGCAAGCACGGCCGAGAATAACTCGGCCATGGGACGGCAAATTCGATCTCGATTAGTCTTACAATCCCAGCGTGGATTTCACCGCGTTGTCGACCACGCCGCCCAGCAGGGCATCCTTATCCGCGGCACATCCTTCCGACAGCGCGGCTATGAAAGCTTCACGCAGTTGGGCCTTTTCCTCATCCGTGGTCGCGTGGTCTTCGATATTGATCTGACGATTGTAGAGCGACAGGGCCGTCATCTTTCCGACAACGGCGACAACAAATTCTTCGTCACCATCCGCCTCTTCAGCAATCGAGGCGCAGGTATAGTGCATCACAGGTAATGCGTCCTGTACCAGTTGCTCTGCTGCCTCATCCGCCACGGCAAATGTCGGAGCAACAACCAGAACGGCGCAAATGGCTGATTTGAAAGCGCTATGTATCATGACAGTCACTTCCAGTTATGTCCGATAATCGCACCGGCGACACCGCCGATTGCTGCCCCTTTGCCGTCTCCGATCAATGCGCCGACACCCGCACCGACCAAAGCGCCCGTGATTGTCTTTTTCTTCTTGTCATCTGCCTGAGCAGCCGTGGCCAGCATCAGCGCGCACGTGGCCGCCAAGCCAAATGATCTGAAAACAATACCTGATTTCGTCATTTCGGAACCCTCCTGTGAAATGACCCCAAGGTTGTTTGATCAGACTAGCGGCGCACAACGCTTGTGGCAACAAATCGGGTGGGGATCAGATTTCCTCGACCGACATCACGCCTTCCAGCGATTTCAGGGCCCCCTTGATCTGCGGGTTGATCGGAAATTCTCGGCCCAGATCCATCTCGACATCACCGGGCAGGCCGGGGTCCAGCAGCAGCAGTTGGATCGGCCCGCGCGAAGCGCCTTTGGCGGCGGTCGCAGCGTCTTCGAGCACTTTGGCAACAGTGGGCAGCGCCTGCGCCTCGTCCACAAAAATGCGCAAACCGGTTGCGCCTGCGTCGGCCACCACGGAATCGACCGGACCTACCGACCGGCCCAGCAGCTTCAGCTGATCGGCCTCCATCGTCGCCTCGGCGGTCAGGACAACCTGTGCGCCGGTCTCAAGAAATTCACGCGATTTTTCCAGCGTTTCCGAAAACAGCGTAACCTCATACGCTCCGGTCGGGTCGGACAATTGCGCAAAGGCGAACCGGTTGCCGCGCGCCGACTTCCGCTCCTGCCGCCCGGCGACGACACCGGCCATCTTGGCGATCAATGGACCTGAACGCGCCTTTTCCATCACCTCGTCCAGCGTCAGCACCTGTTTGCGTTTCAACGCGGGCATGTAGTCGTCCAGCGGGTGGCCGGACAGGTAGAAGCCGATGGCCTTGAACTCTTCGCTCAGCCGTTCGGCGGGCAGCCAGTCGGGCGATGGGGACAAACGGGGTTCGGGCAGATCGTCGCCCGCCTCACCAAACAGCGACACCTGGTTCGAGTTCTTCTGTTCATGGATCGCCGCAGAATACTGGACAAGCCGGTCCAGACTTTCGAACACGCGGCGGCGGTTACCATCCAGCTGATCAAAAGCCCCGGCGCGCGCCAGCATCTCAAGCGGGCGTTTGCCGACCTTCTTCAGATCGACCCGGCGGGCGAAGTCGAACAGATTGACAAAGGGCTTGTCCTCGCGCCCGGCAACCACAAGGTTCATCGCCTCGACGCCCACATTCTTGAGCGCGCCCAGCGCATAGACCAGCTCTCCGTTCACCACGTCAAAAGTTGCCAGCGACCGGTTCACGCAGGGCGGCACATAGGGCAGCTCCAGCCCCTTGCGGACTTCCTCGAAATAGACGGCCAGCTTGTCGGTCAGATGGATATCGCAGTTCATCACACCGGCCATGAATTCGACCGGATGGTTCGCCTTCAGCCAGCCGGTCTGATAGCTGACCACAGCGTAAGCTGCGGCGTGGGATTTGTTGAAGCCGTAGTTGGCGAATTTCTCCAGCAGGTCGAAGACCTCGGAGGCCTTCTTGGCATCCACGCCATTCTCGCCCGCGCCCTTTTCGAATTTCGGGCGTTCGGCATCCATCGCCTCTTTGATCTTCTTACCCATCGCGCGGCGCAGCAGGTCAGCACCACCGAGGCTGTACCCGGCCATGACCTGCGCGATCTGCATCACCTGTTCCTGATAGACGATGATGCCCTGAGTTTCCTCAAGGATGTGATCGATCAGCGGATGCACGGATTCGATTTTGCGCAGGCCGTTCTTGACCTCGCAATAGGTCGGGATGTTCTCCATCGGGCCGGGGCGGTACAGCGCCACGAGGGCGACGATATCCTCGATACAGGTGGGCTTCATGCGCTTGAGCGCATCCATCATGCCCGAGGATTCCACCTGGAACACCGCCACCGTCTTGGCCGCTGAATAGAGTTTATACGTCGCCTCGTCATCCAGTGGGATGGCGTTGATCTGGTTCTCGGCCCCGTCGGCGGGTTCATATAGTTCCGTGCCATCCGCCGCCACGTGCAGGGGACGTCCGGATTTGAAGATCAGATCCATCGCGTTCTGGATCACGGTCAGCGTTTTCAGACCCAGAAAGTCAAACTTCACCAGCCCGGCCTGTTCCACCCATTTCATGTTGAACTGGGTCGCGGGCATATCGGACCGCGGGTCTTGATAGAGGGGCACCAGCGCGTCCAAAGGCCGGTCCCCGATTACAACACCTGCCGCGTGGGTCGAGGCATTGCGCAGCAGCCCTTCGACCTGCTGGCCATAATTCAGCAGCCGTTCGACAACCTCTTCGTTTCGCGCCTCTTCGCGCAGGCGCGGTTCGTCTTTCAGCGCCTTTTCGATGGAAACGGGTTTGACCCCCTCGACCGGGATCATCTTGGACAGGCGATCCACCTGCCCGTATGGCATCTGCAGAACCCGCCCGATATCGCGCACGGCTGCCTTGGACAGCAAGGCACCGAATGTGATGATCTGCCCCACCTTGTCGCGGCCATATTTCTGCTGCACGTAGCGGATCACCTCTTCGCGGCGGTCCATGCAGAAGTCGATGTCGAAGTCGGGCATCGAAACCCGCTCGGGATTCAGGAACCGTTCGAACAGCAGCGAATAGCGCAACGGGTCAAGGTCGGTGATCGTCAGGGCATAGGCCACCAGCGACCCCGCACCCGAGCCCCGCCCCGGGCCAACCGGGATGTCGTGGTCCTTCGCCCATTGGATAAAGTCCGCAACGATCAGAAAATAGCCGGGGAACCCCATGCCTTCGATGATGCCAAGTTCGAAGTCCAGCCGCTCTTGATACTCTTCCGTGCTCACCGCATGGGGGATCACGGCCAGACGTTTCTGCAAGCCTTCGTTGGCGATCCGGCGCAGCTCGGCCACCTCGTCATCGGCGAATTTCGGCAGGATCGGATCGCGGCGATACGCCATGAAGGCGCAACGTTGCGCGATCTCGACCGTGTTCTCAATCGCCTCGGGCAGGTCGGCAAACAACGTCACCATCTCCTGCTGCGACTTGAAATAATGCTGCGCGGTCAGGCGGCGGCGGCCGTCCTGCTGATCGACATAAGCCCCTTCGGCAATACAGATCAGCGCATCATGCGCCTCGTACATATCCGAGGTCGGGAAATAGACGTCGTTGGTGGCGACCAGAGGCAGGTTCTTGGCATAAGCCATCTCGACATGGCCGCGCTCGGTCAGGCGTTCAGCCTCGGGCTGGCCATCCTCGCCGGGATGGCGCTGCAATTCGATATACAGACGATCCGGGAACATTGCGGCCAGACGATCGACCAGAGCCTCTGCCGCCGGGCGCTGCCCCTGTTGCAGCAGGCGGCCCACCGGGCCGTCCGGGCCACCGGTCAGGCAGATCAGGCCCTCGGACCGCGCTGCCAGTTCCTCGAGTGTGACCTGCGGCAACTGCCCGCCCTTGTCCACATACAGACAGGAACTGAGCTTCATCAGGTTCTCATACCCCGCCTCGGACTGCGCCAGCAGCACCAGCGGAGCGGGTGCTTTTGGCTTCTCGCCGGGCTGCGGCTGCACATATGTCAGATCGACCTGACAGCCCATGATCGGCTGCACGCCCGCCCCGCTGGCGGTCACGGAAAACTCCAGCGCCGAGAACATCGAATTGGTGTCCGTCACCGCAACGGCGGGCATCTCTGCTTTTTCGCACAAAGCGGGCAGCTTTTTCAGCCGCACAGCGCCTTCCAACAGGGAATATTCGGTGTGAACGCGGAGGTGAATGAATCTAGGGGTACTGCTCATGACGCCTACGCTATCCCAGCCAGCGGCGCTGCAAAAGCGGGAACCGCAGCATTGAAATGGGCAAACAATCACCGCCTATTATTCGGAAATTTCAGAAGGTGCTTCGGGTGACGGCACATTCAGCAATCAGAAAATACTTTAGTTTCAAGCAGCTGATCCCTAGAAATACACGACACACCGCCGTCGGCTGGGTTCAATGATGTATCGTGCAGGTAGTTTTTCTTGCCAGATGAGGCGCGCTGTTTCTAACATCTTACGGCAAGCTACCGCCCGCCACTCTTTCTACGTCGCATCGAAGGAGGGCCGAACGGGCGCAACCGGGTAACGCGACGGGTTTCTCGTATGAATATCACGTTTCTTCTGAACGGAGAGACAGTGGAGTTGTCGGATGTCAATCCGACGGCCACCCTGCTGGATTGGCTGCGCGAGGATCGCGGCCTGACCGGCACCAAGGAAGGCTGCAACGAAGGCGATTGCGGTGCCTGCACCGTCATGGTGACGGATGAAGACGGCCACAAGGCGCTGAACTCCTGCATCCTGTTTCTGCCGCAACTGCACGGCAAGGCAGTGCGCACTGTCGAAGGGGCAAGCGGGCCCAATGATGAGGCGCACCCGGTGCAACAGGCGATGGTCGACCTGCACGGCTCGCAATGCGGCTTCTGCACGCCGGGCTTCGTGATGTCGATGGTCGCCAGCCATGCCAATGGCGCGACCGATCACGACACCCAACTTGCCGGAAACCTCTGCCGCTGCACCGGTTACGCTCCGATCATCCGCGCCGCCAAAGCTGCCGAGGAACAGCCTGTACCGGTCTGGGTCAAGGACAAACCGGTCGCTGCGCAAGTATCCTCACCGAGGCTGCCGGGCTCGTCCGACGAATTGGCCAATGTGTATGCCGAACACCCGAACGCGACGCTCGTCGCCGGAGCCACGGATGTAGGCCTCTGGGTCACCAAACAATTGCGCCATCTGGACCCGGTGATTTTCCTGAACCGCTGCGACGACCTGAAACAGATCGCCATCACCGAGGATGAAATCCGATTTGGCGCCATGGTCGACATGAACCGCATGGGCGACGCGCTGTCCGATCTGCACCCCTCTTACGCCGAGATGATCCGCCGCTATGCCAGCGTTCAGGTGCGCCATGCCGCGACCGTGGGTGGCAACATCGCCAATGGCTCGCCCATCGGGGACAACCCGCCCGCGCTGATCGCCTTGGGCGCAACCCTGCATCTGCGCAAAGGCGATGCACGCCGATCCTTGCCTCTTGAAGATTTCTTCATCGACTACGGCAAACAGGACCGCGCCCCGGGTGAATTCGTCGAGGCCGTCAGCTTCCCGCGTCAGCCGGACAGGTTGAAAGCCTATAAGCTCAGCAAACGGTTCGATCAGGATATCTCGGCTGTCTGCGGCTGCTTCAATATCACCGTCTCGGACGGCACTGTCACACAAGCGCGGATTGCCTTTGGCGGCATGGCGGGCATTCCCAAACGCGCCACGAACGTCGAGGCCGCGCTGGCCGGCAAACCGTGGACGCACGAGACCGTACAGGTCGCTCTGCCGGCCTTTGCCGACGACTTTACCCCGATGACGGATATGCGCGCCTCGGCCAATTACCGTCTGGAGACCGCCAAAGCGATGCTTGAACGCTATTTCTTCGAGGATCAGGGCGAAGTGACCAACGTGCTGGAGGTATCGGCATGAGCGTGACCAGACCCCTTCCCCACGACGCGGCCCCATTGCACGTTTCAGGAACCGCGCGCTATGTGGATGACATCCCGACACCCAAGGGCAGTTTGCATCTGGCCTTTGGCCTCAGCCCGATTGCCAAGGGCAAGATCACCGCAATGGACCTGTCTGCGGTGAAGGCTGCAGAAGGCGTCGTGATGGTGATGACGGCGGATGATCTGCCCTTTGCCAACGACGTCTCTCCTTCGATCCATGATGAGCCGCTGCTGTCGGACGGCACCGTCCACTACATCGGTCAGCCGGTGTTTCTGGTCGTCGCCACCAGCCATCTGGCCGCCCGCAAGGCAGCTCGGTTGGGTAAGATCGACTATGCCGAGGAAACCCCGATCCTGACGGTCGAAGAGGCTCTGGCCGCCGACAGCCGGTTCGAGGACGGCCCGCGCATCTATGCCAAGGGCGATGCGGATGCGGCCATCGCCGGGTCCGCCCATGTGATCGAAGGTGCCTTCGAGCTTGGCGGGCAGGAGCATTTCTATCTGGAAGGTCAGGCCGCTTTGGCCGTGCCGAATGAGGGCGCGGATATGCTGCTCCACAGCTCGACCCAGCACCCGACCGAGATCCAACACAAGGTGGCGGATGCATTGGGCGTTCCGATGCACGCTGTCCGGGTCGAGACCCGCCGGATGGGTGGCGGCTTTGGCGGCAAGGAAAGCCAGGGCAACGCTTTGGCCGTTGCCTGCGCCGTGGCCGCCCGCACGACCGGCAAGGCGTGCAAGATGCGCTATGACCGCGACGATGACATGACCATCACCGGCAAGCGCCATGCGTTCCGCATCGCCTATAAGGCCGGATTTGATGAGAACGGCCATATTCAGGGCGTCTCGTTCCATCAATATGCCATCTGCGGTTGGGCGCAGGACCTGTCCCTGCCCGTCGCCGACCGCGCGATGCTGCATTCAGACAATGCTTATCTGCTGCCCAATGCGCGGATCGAAAGCCACCGGCTGAAGACCAACACCCAATCCGCCACCGCCTATCGCGGCTTCGGCGGTCCGCAGGGCATGGTGGGAATCGAACGCGTGATGGACCACGCCGCGTATGAGCTGGGTCTGGACCCGGTGGAACTGCGTCGCCGGAACTACTATGAGCCGGCCCATGCGGTTGCCGAGATCGATCCGTCCGAGAAGCCTTTGGGTCATCCCGAACCGCATGAGGACCTGACCAGCCGTGGCGCGGTTGAAACCGGGGACGCCCCCGTGCGCCCTCTGCCCGCTGGCGGCAATACCACGCCTTACGGGATGGAGGTCAGCGATTTCGAGCTGCACGGGATGACTCAGGCCCTGCTGAAATCCAGCGACTACGAATCACGCAAGGCCGCCATTGCGAAATGGAATGCCGAGAACCGCGTGATCAAGAAGGGCATAGCCTTCTCTCCGGTCAAGTTCGGGATTTCATTCACACTGACCCACCTGAACCAGGCGGGCGCGCTGGTGCATGTGTATCAGGACGGCTCTGTCCACCTGAACCATGGCGGCACCGAGATGGGTCAGGGCCTGTTCCAGAAGGTCGCGCAGGTGGCCGCCTCGCGCTTTGGCATCCCGCTGGAGTTGGTGAAGATCACCGCCACGGATACGGCCAAGGTACCGAACACCTCGGCCACGGCGGCGTCCTCGGGCAGTGACCTGAACGGCATGGCGGTGAAAGCAGCCTGTGACACGATCCGCGACCGGATGGCGGACTATCTGGCCGAACGGCACCAAGCCGACCCATCGGTGGTGGTCTTCGCAGATGGCCATGTGTCGGTCGGCGAAGAACGCTACACCTTCGCAGAAGCCGCAGCGCTGGTCTATCAGGGCCGGGTCAGCCTGTCGGCGACCGGTTTCTACAAGACACCCAAGATCGAATGGGACCGGATCGCCGGACGTGGCCGCCCGTTCTTCTATTTCGCCTACGGCGCGTCGATCACCGAGGTCGCGGTCGATACTCTGACCGGTGAGAACCGTATCCTGCGCACCGATATCCTGCATGACGCGGGCGCATCGCTGAACCCTGCACTGGATATCGGGCAAGTGGAAGGCGGTTATGTGCAGGGCGCAGGCTGGCTGACGACCGAGGAACTGGTCTGGGACGGCAAAGGCAATCTGCGCACGCATGCGCCATCGACCTACAAGATACCGGCCTGCTCGGACCGGCCGGACATCTTCAACGTGTCTCTTTGGGATGGCGAGAACCGCGAGGATACCATCTATCGCTCGAAAGCGGTGGGCGAGCCGCCCTTCATGCTGGGCATCTCTGCGTGGCTGGCGCTGTCCAATGCGGTGGCAGCCTGCGGAGACAGCTATCCGGCATTGGATGCACCGGCCACGGCCGAAGAGGTCTGGAAGGGCATCCAAAGGATGAAGGGAGGCATCTGATGGGATTTGACCTGGAAGCTTTGAGGGAGGCGGTCAAAACCCACGGAACGGTGACCCGGGTGGTCATCGCCGGGATCAAAGGGTCGTCTCCGCGTGAAGTTGGCGCCGCGATGCTGGTCTGGAATGGCGGGCAATCCGGCACCATCGGAGGCGGCACGCTGGAATATCAGGCCGCCGAGGCCGCACGGACGCAAGCCGCCGCAGCCCGCCTGACGCATCACGCGCTTGGGCCCGACATGGGGCAATGCTGCGGCGGGGCGGTTTCCCTGCTGAGCGAGATCTATGACGAGAAAACCGTTGAGGTGCTGGACGACACCGTCATCGCACGGTCAGCCTCGGGCGGAGATATGCCGCTGTCGGTCAAACGCGTCCTCGCGGCCGCACGCGGTCAGGGCATTGTTCCTGCACCACAGCTTGTCGACGGCTGGATGGTCGAACCCGTTCACAAACCGAACCGCCAGTTTTGGATCTGGGGTGCGGGCCATGTGGGGCGTGCTTTGGTCGATGTTCTGGCACCGCTGCCTGATCTGGCGATCACCTGGGTCGATACCGGCCCCGAACGGTTTCCGGATGCAATTCCAGCCAGTGTAACTGCGGTTCCGGCTGCAAAACCCGCCGAACTGGTACGCCATGCGCCGCACGATGCCGAACATCTCGTGCTGACATATTCGCACAATTTGGATCTGGAGTTGTGCAACCGCCTGCTTTCGCACGATTTCCGCTTTGCGGGACTGATCGGCTCGGCTACGAAATGGGCGCGATTCCGGTCGCGGCTGGCGGCTCTTGGACATCCGCCCGAACGGATCAGCCGGATCACCTGCCCCATAGGGGATCCCGGCCTGGGCAAGCACCCGCAGATGATCGCCGTGGGCGTCGCAGCACAACTGCTGCGCCCCGCCCGGCAAAACGATTTGAAGAAGGACCTGAGCGCGTGACCACTCCACTTCTGAGCCTGCAAGGGCTGACCAAAGCCTATCCCGGCGTCGTGGCCAATGATCAGGTGTCTTTTGACATCGGAGAAGGCGAAGTTCATGCCCTGCTGGGCGAAAACGGCGCGGGAAAATCCACGCTGGTCAAGATGATCTATGGGCTGGTGAAACCCGACAGCGGCACGATGCTGCTGCGAGGTCAACCTTTTGCCCCTCCCGAACCGCGCGCCGCGCGGGCCGACGGGATCGCCATGGTGTTCCAGCATTTCTCGCTGTTTGACGCGTTGAACGTGGCTGAAAACATCGCGTTGGGGATGGAGAACCCACCCCCGATGGGCGATCTGGCTTCGCGCATCCGAGAAGTGTCGGAAACCTATGGCCTGCCGCTGGATCCCTATCGCACGGTAGGCGATTTGTCCGCAGGTGAGCGGCAACGGGTCGAGATCATCCGCTGCCTGCTGCAGGACCCCAAACTGCTGATCATGGACGAACCGACCTCGGTTCTGACGCCGCAGGAGGTGGATATCCTGTTCGAGACGCTGAACAAATTGCGGTCCGAAGGCACCTCGATCCTGTATATCTCGCACAAGCTGGAGGAAATCCGCACCCTGTGCGACCACGCCACGATTCTGCGGCTGGGCAAGAATGTGGGCGAATGTGTGCCCGCCGAAACCTCGGCGCGGGATATGGCCGAGATGATGGTGGGCTCGACCCTGCAAACCCCGGAACGGTCGGGGCGTGAATTCGGCGAAGTTGCGTTGGACGTCAGCGGACTTTCGGTACCTTCACCGTCCGAGTTCGGCACCGCGCTGAAGAACGTACACATGACCGTGCGCAAGGGCGAGGTTCTGGGAATCGGCGGCGTTGCCGGGAACGGACAGGACGAGTTGCTGGGCGTGCTGTCGGGCGAAATCCCGACGGCGGCAGATGCGATCAAGTTCAACGGGCAGCGGATCGGCAAACTGGGTCCGACCGCGCGGCGCAAACTGGGCGTACTGACCGCGCCCGAGGAACGGCTGGGCCATGCGGCAGCGCCGGACATGAGCCTGACCGAAAACGCGCTGCTGACCGGCTCGGTGCGCGAAGGGCTGGAAAACAACGGCTTTCTGAAATGGTCCGAGACCAAGAGCTTTGCCGAGAAGATCATTCAGGACTTCGACGTCCGCACGCCCGGGCCCGAGAACGCGGCACGGTCGCTGTCGGGGGGCAACCTGCAGAAATTCGTCATAGGCCGCGAGGTGTTGCAGAACCCCGATGTGCTGGTAGTGAACCAGCCGACATGGGGGGTGGACGCGGCAGCGGCGGCGGCAATCCGGCAGGCCATTCTGGATCTGGCAGCCAAAGGAACGGCGGTGATCTGCATCAGCCAAGATCTGGATGAGCTGATGGAGATTTCGGACAGTTTTGCCGCGCTGAACGAAGGGCGGCTGAGCGCGCCGCGCCCGACCACGGGTCTGACCGTGGATGAGATCGGCCTGATGATGGGCGGTGCCCATGGCATGGAGGTGGCACATGTGTGATCCGTGGCGTCGCCTTCGGCGAGAGAATTTGAAAAAAGATGAAGAACGCAGGGGGATGAGCAGATGATAGTGTTGGAGAAACGGCCTCAGCCGTCCAAGGCGTGGTCTTATGCGACCCCCTTGGTTGCGGTGATCGCCACGATGGTGTTCGGCGGCATTCTGTTCGCCATTCTGGGCAAGAACCCGATCGAAGCAATCGGAACCATTTTCTGGGAGCCCCTGTTCGGCGAATTCGCCTTTTACTATCGCCCGCAATTGCTGGTGAAAGGGGCGCCTTTGGTGCTGATCGCCATTGGTCTGTCGCTGGGCTTTCGGGCTGGTATCTGGAATATCGGCGCCGAGGGACAGTATATCATGGGTGCCATTTTCGGTGCTGCTGCGGGATTGGCCTTCTATCCGCTGGATGCCTGGTACATCTTTCCGATCATGATCATGGCCGGGGCCCTGGGAGGCTGGATATGGGCGATGATTCCGGCCTTTCTGAAGGTCCGTTTTGGCACCAATGAAATCCTCGTCTCGCTGATGCTGGTCTATGTGGCCGAGCAGATGCTGGCCTCGGTTTCGCTGGGTTTGCTGAAGAACCCCGAGGGGTTCGGCTTTCCCGGCTCGCGCAACCTGCAATCCTATGACAGCGCGCATAATGCCGAACTGATCGCCGGATCGGGGATGCACTGGGGCGTCGTGACCGCGCTGATTGCGGTGATCTTTGCCTATATTCTGCTGAACCGGCACATGCTGGGCTTCCACATCCGCCTGACGGGCGAGGCCCCTAGGGCGGCGAAGTTCGCCGGTGTGAATCCGGCGCGTCTGATCCTGTTCTGTCTGGGACTGTCGGGCGCTCTGGCAGGGCTTGCGGGGATGTTCGAAGTCTCGGGTCCCTCGGGCGTGGTCAGCATCGACTTCAACGTCGGCTATGGCTTTACCGCGATTATCGTGGCCTTTCTGGGACGCCTGCATCCGGTGGGTATTCTGTTGGCCGGTGGCCTGATGGCGTTGACTTACATCGGTGGTGAAATCGCGCAGTCTCAACTGGGCCTGCCTGCCGCCGCCATTCAGGTGTTCCAGGGGATGCTTCTGTTCTTCCTTCTTGCCTTCGATCTTCTGACAAACTACCGCATCCGTGCGGCCCGTAGCGAGGTAGCGTAACCATGGACCTTGGTGAAATTAACCCCATCCTTCTAGTCGCCTCGCTGATGGTGGCCGCAACCCCCCTGCTGCTGGCCGCGATCGGAGAGCTGGTTGTCGAAAAGGCAGGCGTTCTGAACCTCGGCGTCGAGGGCATGATGATCGTGGGCGCAATCAGCGGCTTTGCGATTTCGGTCGAGACGGGCTCACCCTGGCTGGGCTTCGTCGCCGCGGCCATCGGCGGCGCCGTTCTGTCACTGCTGTTCGTGCTGCTGACACAGGTGGCGCTGGCCAACCAAGTGGCCAGCGGTCTGGCGCTGACGCTGTTCGGTCTGGGGTTCAGCGCCCTGATGGGGCAGAGCTATGTCGGCGTCAAACCTCCCAGTATGGGCGACATCCACATCCCGGTGATCAGCGATATCCCGGTGATTGGCCCGATTCTGTTCCAGCATGACCCGATCCTCTATGTCGGGATCGCGCTGACGGCAGCTGTCTGGGCGGTGCTGAAATATACCCGTGTCGGCCTGATCCTGCGCGCGGTGGGTGAAAACCACGATGCGGCGCACGCGCTTGGCTACAAGGTCATCAAGATCCGCATCATGGCAATCCTGTTCGGCGGTGCCTGCGCGGGCCTGGGTGGGGCCTATATCAGCCTGATCCGCGTGCCCCAATGGACCGAGGGCATGACCGCCGGTGTCGGCTGGATCGCCCTGGCACTGGTCGTGTTTGCCAGCTGGAAACCATGGCGGGCGTTGCTGGGTGCCTATTTGTTCGGCGGAATCACCGTGTTGCAGCTGAATCTGCAGGCCGCAGGCGTTGCCATTCCGGTCGAGTATCTGGCAATGTCGCCCTACATCATCACGATCCTTGTGCTTGTGATCCTTTCGGCCGACAAGAGCAGCGCACCTGCCGCACTGGGCCGGACATTCCATGCCTCGCACTAGGGGCCAACTGAACCAACCTGGGGAGTAACCACATGAAATTCAAATCACTTCTGACAACCGCTGCGATAGCGTTGGGTCTGGCGACCGGCGCTGTGGCGCAGGACAAGACCAAGGTCGGGTTCGTCTATGTCGGCCCGGTGGGCGACGGCGGCTGGACCTATGAGCACAACAAAGGCCGTCTGGCCGTGGAAGAGCATTTCGGCGACAAGGTTGAAACCGTGTTCGTTGAATCGGTGCCTGAAGGTCCGGATGCCGAGCGTGTGATGACTCAGATGGCGCTGGAAGGCGCGGACCTGATCTTTACCACCTCGTTCGGCTATATGGACCCGACCATCAACGTGGCGAAGAAATTCCCGAACGTGAAGTTCGAGCACGCCACCGGCTACAAGACCGCCGACAACGTCTCGGTCTATTCGGCGCGCTTCTATGAAGGCCGCGCCGTGCAGGGTCACATTGCGGGCAACATGACCAAGTCGAACATCATCGGTTATATCGGCTCGTACCCGATCCCCGAAGTGATCCGTGGCATCAACTCGGCCTATATCCACGCCAAGAAGGTGAATCCGGACGTCGAGTTCAAGATCGTCTGGGCCTACACCTGGTTCGATCCGGCGAAAGAGGCTGACGCCGCCACCGTGCTGATCGAACAGGGCGCGGATGTCATTCTGCAGCACACCGATTCAACCGCACCGCAGGCCGCCGCGCAGGAGGCTGGCAATGTTGTCACCTTTGGGCAAGCCTCTGACATGAGCGAATACGCCCCCTTCCCGCGCGTCTCGTCGATCATCGACGACTGGGCACCCTATTACATCGCGCGCACACAGGCGGTAATGGACGGCACCTGGGAAACCGTGAACACCTGGGACGGCATCCGGGAAGGCATGGTCGGGATTGGTGAGATTTCGGACGCTGTTCCGGCGGATGTCAAAGAAGAAGCGCTGGCATTGAAGGCTGCCATGGCGGCTGGCGAATACCATCCCTTCACCGGCCCGCTGAAAAAGCAAGACGGCAGCGACTGGCTGGCCGAAGGTGAAGTGGCCGATGACGGAACGCTGGCAGGCATGAACTTCTATGTCGAAGGGCTGGAAGGCGACATTCCACAGTAAGCCCATAAGGTAATCAACAACATCAAGGCCCGCGCGATTGCGCGGGCCTTTTTCCGTGCACCGAATATCAAGCGGAGGTCATCTGAAAGAAGTGCGCTTTCAGCGGCATGGTCGAAGGTTCCTGACCAAATCGCGCACGCATCAGGCCCGCAAGTTCACGCGCGATTTCATCATGATCGCCGCTGCGTTCGAGCACTTCAAAATAGGCTGGGCTGCCAAGCATCAGGCCCTGTGCGAAGCTGTAGTAACTATCCACAGACGGGGCGTGTTCAACGATCTCATGGTGTGGATCAACGAACCCCGCCTGGGCCACCTCATTCAGAATTTCCGGCGCATCGTTCAGCGAAAACGGAACCTTCATGAAACCCGGCGGGTCACCTTCGAACGCTGCTGACAATGTCTCGATCACCATCTCGGAATACGGGTTTTCAGCGTTTGTTCCCCATGTCGAGAACAAATACTGCCCCCCTGGCTTCAATACCCGCGCCGCTTCGGCATAGGCCTTGTCACGGTCGGGAAAGAACATGTGCCCGAATTGGCAGACTACCGCATCAAATGTCGCGTCTTCAAACGGCAGGTCCTGCGCGTCGGCGGTTTGAAAACGCACGTTATCCGCTTCAGAAAATTTCCCGCGTGCGATGTCCAACATCGGTTCGTTCAGGTCGGTGGCGACCACATGTGCGTCACCCAAAACTGTCGAAAGGTGCCGTGTTACGATCCCTGTGCCAGCCGCCAGTTCCAGTACGCGCTGCGGTGCAATGGCTGCAGTCTTATCAGCCATAACGCGGGCCATGTGATCGAATATGACCGGCCCCATCCCCCTGTCGTAATTTCCCGGGATATCACCCACAAATGCGGTATTCGTATCAACCATAGCAATCTCCAATCACCAAACCCATCCCCTGCCAGAAAAGCGGCCGAGGATAGGCTGGAGAAACTATAGCACAAACTGCACGCCCCCAGAGAAACCGTGACGTTCATAAACAAACCGCTGGCGGTTTACTTTGGCTGAAAGGCGACTTCGGGACGTAATCAATGCCCTCCCAGCACCAGCGTGTTCACCGGCATCAGGATCAAGCGCAGGCGCAGGCCCGCTGCGTGAACCACGCCAATCGTGTCGACCACATGCAGGAAGGACTTCTCCCAGAATCCGAGGCCTTCTTCTTCAAGCTTGGCATGGTTATCCGTGTAGACATTCGCCAGACAGTTGCTGCCCGGCGGCACATCATCGGCCATGTTCTTGTAGAGCGGCTCAAGATAGACAAGGATCGAACCCGGATTGGTATTGGTCTGCACGTCGCGCAGCTCATCCGTGGGGCGAATCTGGCCCGAGGGGATGACATCCTGCACCTCAACCACCACGACAGGAATCACGGTGAAGGGTTTGGTCATGCAGCCCAGCTCTCCGATCATGCCGGGTTTGATGACCTGCGCGGAAAGCTGGTTGAACGCGGCCTGAAACCGGTTGTGGCCCGATGACGAAGGCACAAGGATACCGGCGGGGCGCAGCAGCGGACTGACATAGTCGCCGACCTGAAGGCCGAACTGCTCGACCCGGCCCGTCACCCCGGCATTGATCACGGTCTTGTCCAGTTCGGTCAGGGCCGCATCCAGTTGGGCGTTGGCACTGTTGAGCTGCGCCGGGATCAGTTCCTCGATCTGTTGCACCACGGCGGCGCGCTGCGATTGCGCTGCGACCACTTTGGCCTCTCGCTCGGCCACGAGGTTTTCCAGCCGGTCAATCTCGGCCATCCGCACCGCGCTGGAGCCTTCGTCGCGCAGGGTGGTGTTACGCTCAAGATCTTCCAGCGCCTGATCCAGTGCCGCCTTGGCCCCGGCGATACCCGCCTCGGCCTCGGCCAGATCGGTCTCGGCCACTTTCAGCGAGGCCTGAACCTGCGCGATCTGCGCGTGCGCCGCCTCGACCTGTGCGGTCTGGGTGAAATCCTCGATCCGGAAAATCGGCTGGCCTGCCGTGACATGCTCGTTATTGCGCACATACACCTCGGACACGCGCCCGCCCAGTTGGGGCAGGATTGTCACGGTGCGGAAATAGGATGCCGCGGTTTTGCTGGAGGGGTGGAAGTAAAACAGCGTGGTGATCACCGTCAGCGCCAGAATGGCGCAGGTGGTCAGACCCCAGCGCAATTCATACCACATGGTGAACAGAGTAATCTCGTGCCCGATCCGTTTGCCTTGCACGAAGCGGCGGAACAGATAGTCGGGAAGCACCGTAATCAGGGCGCACAGCATAGTCTCGATCATGGTTCAGTGCCCCTGTGCCGTAGTTTCGTTGGTTTCAGGTTCTGGCTCAGGTACCGGTGCAGGGACCTGCCCCGGCGCCAGCGACCGGATTGCATCGGCAATCGAACGCAGGGGGGCTGCGAAATCGGGGAACTGGAAGCCTGCGACCAGAACCGCCGCAATCCAGAAGATGCCGTTATGGGTAAACAGCGCCAGCAACGCCAGAATGCCAACCAGCTGGAATTGCGGGTGGTTGGTCTCGTGCGCCATTTTTTCCGGGATCGAATGCAGCGTGAAATACGCCACCCCGATCAGGACGACCACCGCAATAGTGAAAATCAGCATAAAGGTAAAAAGAAAATCACTGCCGTCGGCTTGTGTAACATAAGACGGAATGTGGCCCGTCGCCATTGGATGAAGGTCTGCCGAGTCCACGTCTGTCTCCGAATCCGTTGTTTGGTGCACTTCAACCAGTCTGGCGGCATGCAATCAAGTTTCCAATACCCTGAACTTGTGTCTTTTCGGACGGCGATGCCCGTGCAATGGTCCGCGCAGGACAGTTTGTGCGGTTCCGAACACCGGAATCAGAAAGGTGCGAATGATCGATTTTCTGGTTATCGGCGGCGGCATCGCGGGCCTGAGCGCAGGGGCCCGTTTGTCGGCGCATGGTGCAGTCACCGTGCTCGAGGCCGAGGACGCCTTGGGCTATCACACATCAGGCCGCTCCGCCGCCTTGTTCGAACCGGAGTATGGACCAGAGACAGTTGTCGCGCTGAGCAAGGCGAGCGCCACCTATTTCGAAGAAAACGATTACCTGACCCCGCGCGGGCTGATGCTGGTTGGCGCGAAGGATCAGGGGGACCAATTCGAAAAAGACGTCGTTGATCTTGGTGTTGAGCCGATAGGGTTGGAAGAGGCGCAGCATCGCATCCCGATCCTGAATCCTGCGACGGTAGGGCATACCGCGCTCAGCTACAGCGCCCGGGATGTCGACACAGACCGCGTGCTGCAGGATTTCGCGCGCAAGATCCGGGCCAACGGAGGCCAGGTCCTCACGCGCCAGAAAGTGTCAGGTATTCGCAAGTCCGGGCACTGGATCGTCGAGGCGCACGACACGTTCGAAGCGCGCGATATTGTGAACGCCGCCGGAGCCTGGGTGGATGAAATCGCGCTGATGGCCGGGATTGAGCCGATCGGGATCAGCCCGCGCCGCAGGTCGGTCGCGCGCATCCCCGCCCCGGGTGGCCATGATGTGCGCAACTGGCCGATGATGCTGGGTGTGGGTGAAAGCTGGTATGCCAAACCGGATGCCGGAAAGCTGCTGGTCTCGCCCGCGGAGGCCGACCCAACCACGCCGCATGACGCCTATGCCGATGATATGGTGTTGGCCGAGGGTCTGGCCCGTTATGAGGAAATGGTGACCGAGGCCGTTACGCGTGTTGAAAGCAACTGGGCCGGTTTGCGTAGTTTCTCACCCGATGGAACTCTGGTTCTGGGGCCGGACCCGGCGGACCGGTCATTCGTCTGGTCTGCAGCACAAGGCGGATACGGGTTCCAGACCGCGCCTGCCGCGTCCCAACTGGTCGCCGATCTGGTGTCGGACTCGACGCCTCAGATCGACCCGGCCGTGGTTGCTGCGCTGAAGCCCGAAAGGCTGCGTCGATGACCGAAAGAAAACTGCCTGCAAATGCCAGCGTGGCCCATGACGGCGACGGCGCGAAACTGATTGCGCCTGCGGCCAGCCGGAATGCCGCCGTTCTTTGCGATCTGTTGGACCGCATCGCGCCTCACACGGGCAATGCACTGGAACTCGCAAGTGGCACCGGGCAGCACGTCCAGGCGTTTGCCCAGCGCCTGCCCGGCCTGACCTGGCAGCCCAGCGAGATTGCCGAGGAACGGCGCGCCAGTATCCGGGCCTATACTGACGGGCTGAGCAACGTCGCCGCGCCGGTCCATTTGGATGCAACCGCTGCGGGCTGGCACACCCGATTTGCACCCCAGGACCTTATCGTTCTGATCAACCTGCTGCACCTGATCAGCTGGGCCGAGGCAACGACACTGATTACCGAGGCTGCGCTGGCCCTGAAACCCGGTGGCCGCCTTGTCCTTTATGGCCCGTTCATGCGTGACGGCAAGCTGACCAGCGACGGAGACCAACGCTTCCACGATGCGCTTAGACAGCAAGACCCCGAGATCGGCTACAAAAACGATGCCGAGATACTGGGGCTATTGCATAGAAATCAGCTCGGGTTGATTGAAGTCGCTGAGATGCCCGCCAACAATCTGGCTTTCGTCGCAAAAAAGCCTGCGATCTGATCAAGATCAAAGCCGCGCAGGCTCCTCCTCATTCATATGCTGTTTTTGATATATATTGAAAGGACAGCATCATGACATGGCAGGACACATTGGACGGAACCCGCAAAGGTCTGCGCAATCTGAACGGCGCCATTCCTGACACAGCCCGTGCCTTTGGGGCATTGGGGAAATTGGTCAAGGAAGGCGGAATTCTGGATTACAAAACCAAGGAATTCATCGCGCTGGGCATGTCGATCGCCGTAAGATGCGAACCCTGCATCACATTGCACACCGAGGCCCTGATCAAAGCCGGCGCGTCCCGGGAAGAGGTTTCGGACGTGCTCGGCATGGCCATCCAGATGGGCGGGGGCCCGTCCATGATGTATGCCGCAAAAGCGTTGGAGTGTTTTGACGAACTGAACACGTGACAAACCCGGGAAACGCTGCTTATCCGGGCGGCAAAGACAAATGCCGCCCCTTACGGCACCCCTGCTGGGGTAATGAACTCAACTGCTTACACAGTACAGGCATTCTTGCCCCCGCATAGCCGGAGCCGAACCCGGTGCCAGATCGTGACTTTTTCGGCCTTTCTTGCTAGGATACACACAGAGGTGTAGCCGCGATGAAAGTCTTACTAGCTATACTGTTGACGCTGTTTCCCGCGCAGTTGCTGGCCCAGGACGATCCGATCAGGGGCCGTTTTCTCTGCGATGTTCTGGCCAGCCGATTTGTACCTGCTGATAAAAGTCAGGCGATTTCGGAGGTTGAACTTCCCAGAGGTTACACAGCCGATACGACTTTGATTGTTGACTATACGCATGATCCGGGAAGCGGCCTGACAATCTATCTTGGGGAGCCAAACCGTACGAATGTCCTGATCGAGGAACCGTTTCCCGAAACCAGTTTCAAAGGTATTTCCAAGATTACCCGCAAAGCTGAATACCGCTCGACCTTTAGCGAGGTTTCTCTTGGAAAGTTCTCAGTAAACTACAAAGGCAACGACCAGCTTAACATTAAAAGATCCTGCAGCGCCGGGTGGTCAGGCCACTACGTCCAGACCTATGTCAGCGGACGTTTCATTCAGGTCGTTTCGCTTGAATGCCGCCCCTTGGTTAACGCAGCAGAGGCCTTGTTGGCGCGATTGAAACTGTACAACTAAATCATTTGACGTGTGTGGCAGGCAGAATTTCCCGCCGCGCCCATGAATAAAGCCCCGGTTTTCACCGGGGCTTTTTCAATTTAACCGTCTTTGCGGATGGTTTCGTTCTTCGGGTCGTAGGGGCTGTCGCAGGTCACGACCGCATCCCACAATCTGTCCTGAATCTTGACCTGCAGCTTGGTGCCCTCAACCGCCAGTTCGGGTTTCACATAGCCCATGCCGATGGATTTCTCGAACGCAACCGAGTAACCGCCCGAGGTCAGACGGCCAACACGCTCACCTTCCGGAGTATACAGCACTTCGCGACCCCACGGATCGGCATCGTCCGGCCCGTCGATCAGCAAGGTGCAGCATTTCACGCGCACACCGGTCTCTTCCAGCTTGGCCTTGCCGTAGAAGTCCTTCGACAGATCGACAAAGCGCGGCAGGTCGGCTTCCAGCGGGGTCGCGTCGCGGCCCAGTTCGGTGCCGAAGGCGCGATAGGATTTCTCCTGCCGCAGCCAGTTTTGGGCGCGGGCGCCGACCAGCTTCATGCCGTGTTTCTCACCGGCTTTTTCCAGCAGGTCGAACAGGTAGTTCTGCATCTCGATCGGGTGGTGCAGTTCCCAACCCAGCTCACCGGTATAGGCCACGCGGATCGCGTTGACCGGGCACATGCCCAATTCGATCTGACGGGCCGACAGCCACGGGAAGCGCTTGTTGGACAGAGCGGTTTCCGGATCGGCGTCTTTGATGACCTCTTTCAGAACATCACGCGACTTGGGTCCGGCGATGGCGAAGACGCCCCATTGGGTGGTCACGTCCTGGATTTCGATATAGCCGAATTCCTCCATCTTGTCCTCGGCCGCCTTACGCAGGTAGTCGGCGTCATACTCGGTCCAGGCACCGGCAGAGACGATGTAGTAGTTGTTCTCGCCGTTGCGGACGATGGTGTATTCGGTGCGGGTGGTGCCGTGCGAGGTCAGCGCATAGGTCAGGTTGATGCGTCCGACCTTGGGCAGCTTGTTGCAGGTGAACCAGTCGAGGAACGCGGTCGCACCGGGGCCTTTGACGACGTGCTTGGTAAAGGCCGACGCATCGATCAGGCCAACGCCTTCGCGGATCGCTTTGGCTTCTTCGACGGCATACTGCCACCAACCACCCCGGCGGAACGAGCGGCTTTCCTTGTCGAAATTGTCCGGCGCATCAACGGGGCCGAAATAGTTCGGACGTTCCCAGCCGTTCACCCAACCGAACTGCGCACCGCGCGCTTTCTGACGGTCATAGGCCGGAACGGTGCGCAGCGGACGGCAGGCTTCACGCTCTTCATCCGGGTGGTGCAGGATATAGACGTGCTCATAGCACTCTTCGTTCTTGCGCGCCGCGAACTCGGTGGTCATCCAGTTCGACGAATACCGCTTGGGGTCCAGCGAGGCCATGTCGATCTCGGCTTCGCCATCGACCATCATTTGCGCCAGATAATAGCCGGTACCGCCTGCGGCGGTGATACCGAAGCTGAAGCCTTCGGCCAGCCACATGTTGCGCAGGCCCGGTGCAGGACCAACCAACGGGTTGCCGTCGGGGGTGTAGCAGATCGGGCCGTTGAAATCGTCTTTCAGGCCGGATTCGGCGCAGGACGGCACGCGTTCTGCCATCGCCATGTATTGCTCGGCAATACGGTCCAGATCCAGCGGGAACAGGTCGGCGCGGAAGCTGTCGGGCACGCCGTATTCGAAACGAGCCGGGGCGCCGTGTTCGTAGATGCCCAGAATCCAGCCACCACGCTCTTCACGTGCGTAGGATTCGTTGTCGGCGTCACGCACAACGGGGTGTTCGGGATTGCCCGCTTCGCGCCATTTGACCAGCTCGGGGTCTTTGTCCATGACGATGAAGGTGTGCTCGACCGGAATGGCAGGCATCTTGATGCCCAGCATCTTGGCCGTGCGCTGCGCATGGTTGCCCGATGCGGTCACCACATGCTCGGCGGTGATCACAACCTGCTCATCGCTTTCGACCAGGTTGCCGCCTTTTTCCACCATCTTGGTGCAGGTGACTTCCCAATGGGTGCCGTTCCAGTGGAAGGCATCGGCCTGCAGCTTGCGGACGATATCGACGCCACGCTGACGGGCGCCCTTGGCCATCGCCTGTGTCACGTCGGCAGGGTTAATATAGCCGTCTTCGGTGTGATAGATCGCGCCTTTCAGGTCGCCGGTTTCAATCAGCGGCCAGCGTTCCTTGATCTGATCCGGGGTCAGCCATTCATATTTCACGTCGCAGGTTTCAGCGGTGGATGCATAGAGCATGTATTCGTCCATGCGATCCTGAGTCTGCGCCATGCGCAGGTTGCCGACCACGGCAAAGCCCGCGTTCAGGCCGGTCTCTTCCTCAAGCGTCTTGTAGAAATCGACCGAGTACTTGTGAATGTGGGTCGTCGCATAGGACATGTTGAACAGCGGAAGCAGACCGGCGGCATGCCAGGTGGAACCGGAGGTCAGCTCGTCCCGCTCGATCAGCATCACGTCGTCCCAGCCGGCCTTGGCCAGGTGATAGGCAATCGAGGTCCCGATGGCGCCGCCGCCAACGACCAGTGCTTTGACTTGGGTTTTCATAGCCGGGTGTCTCCCCTTGAATTCAGTTGACACCATATGGCGCATTTGCTGCCCCCGGCGCGACATTCATCCGACCAGTGATATAAGAAAAACGACCCGCACATGCCGCAGCTCACCTTTTGGCGCGGATCGACGACTCAGTTCTTGCCGACCGAGCAGCGATTGAGCAAGCCGAACATGTTGCAGGACGACGCGGACCCGCCCCCTTCGCGCACGCGGACTTCCGTGATCTTGGCAACCTCTGTACGGCTTCCCGAGCTGAACTTGGGCAGCTTGTCCATCAGCCCACGCAGAAATCCTTTACCTTGCGTCCGGACTTCGGTCTTATTTTCGGCCTGGCTCTGGTCCGAGCACAGCAGCACCTCAATGCTTTGCCGTGGGCCATTTGCAGATTGTTCGGTCTTGCAACCACACAGGCAACCAACAAAGCCCATTGACACGCAAGGCGGCCATGAATGACCTCGGATTCAAATACTGCTCTGGCCCGGATCACTCGCTCAGAATTGAAGCGCCGCTATGGCCAGCACGCAAGATCGGTCAAAGAATCTTGCCCGGATTCATGATGTTATCAGGGTCCAGCGCCGCTTTGATCGCAGACATGTAGTCTGTCGCAATACCAAGTTCTTTGACCAGATAGGGCCGTTTGCCCTGCCCGATCCCGTGCTCACCGGTGCAGGTGCCGTCCATCGAGATCGCCAGATCGTTCAACCACCCGACAAAATCTTCCGCCGCTGAAACTTCCTTCGCGTTCTGCATATCGATCAGCAGCAGAGTGTGGAAGTTTCCATCACCGACATGGCCGACGATCGGGGCCAGCAATCCCAGTTCCTGCGCCTTGTCCTGAGCAGCGGTCACGCATTCGGCCAGACGCGAGATCGGCACGCAGACATCGGTCGAAATGCCACTGGCGCCGGGGCGCAATTGCAGGCAGGCCCAATACATATCGTGCCGCGCCTGCCAAAGCTTGGTGCGCTCTTCCGTGGTCGAGGTCGCGGCGAAATCCGTACCGCCGAATTCCTCGGCGATCTGTCCGAAGGTTTCGGCCTGTTCCGTGGCACCGCTTTCTGATCCGTGAAACTCGAGCAGCAACAGCGGTGTTTCCGGCAGATCAAGCCCCGAATAGGCATTGGCGGCGCGCACCGACATCTGATCCAGCAGCTCGATCCGGGCCACTGGAATGCCGTATTGGATGGTCATCATCACCGCCTGACAGGCCGCATCCACAGTTGGAAAGGAACAGCGGGCCGAGCTGATCGCCTCGGGAATGCCTTGCAGGCGCAGCGTGATCTCGGTGATGATCCCCAGTGTCCCCTCGGCCCCGATCAACAGGCGGGTCAGGTCGTATCCGGCCGAAGATTTACGCGCTCTGTGACCAGTGCGGATGATCTGTCCGTCGGGCATGACCGCCTCAAGGCTCAGCACATTGTCCTTCATCGTCCCGTACCGCACCGCATTGGTGCCCGAGGCGCGGGTCGCCGCCATACCACCCAGCGAGGCATTGGCCCCCGGATCAATCGGAAAGAACAGACCCTGATCGCGCAGATGCGTGTTCAGATCGGCGCGGGTCACGCCGGGCTGCACGGTGCAATCCAGATCCCCCGCATTGACCGCCAGAATCTTGTCCATCCGGGTCAGATCAACCGACAGCCCACCCGCAGGCGCGTTCACATGCCCTTCGAGTGAGGTTCCGGTGCCAAACGGGATCACCGGCACCTTATGCGCAGCACAAGCGCGCACAATCTCGGCAACTTCTTCCGTGGACTGCGGGAACACCACCGCGTCCGGGCTTTGATTCTCGATCCATGTGGTCGTATGGCCGTGCTGTTCGCGGATCGCCGCACCAGTTTGCAGCCGATCTCCAAAGCGTTGCTTCAACACTCCGATCACCGTTTCGATCCCGGCCTCATTTCGTGGCAGAGTGGATGCCTGCACCATCGTGATCCCCCTTTTGCGCCTAAAGCATCGCGGGCACGACCTGATCCGGTGGGCGATGACCATCTTCAAAAGTCTTGATGTTGATAATCACCTTCTCGCCCATCTCGACCCGTCCTTCCAACGTCGCCGAGCCCATATGCGGCAGCAGCACCACGTTGGGCAATTGCCGCAGACGCGGGTTCACATCCGTACCGTGTTCATAGACATCCAGCCCCGCCCCTGCGATCTCGCCCGAGCGGATCATCCGGGTCAGCGCATTCTCGTCCACCACCTCTCCGCGTGAGGTGTTAACGATCACCGCCGAGGGTTTCATCAGCTTCAATCGCCGCGCATTCATCAAATGGAAGGTCGACGGGGTCGAGGGACAGTTGATCGAAATAACGTCCATCCGCGCCACCATCTGGTCCAGACTTTCCCAATAGGTCGCTTCCAGTTCCTGCTCGACCTCGGGGCGCAGGCGGCGACGGTTATGGTAATGCACCTGCATTCCGAAGGCGCTGGCGCGCCGGGCCACGGCCTGTCCGATCCGGCCCATACCCAGAATGCCCAGACGTCGCCCGCCGACCCGACCACCCAGCAGAGCCGTGGGCGCCCAGCCTTCCCAGTCGCCCTTTTGCATCACGCCCAATCCCTCGGGGATACGGCGCGTCACGGCCAGGATCAGCGCCATGGTCATGTCCGCCGTGTCGTCGGTCAACACACCGGGTGTGTTCGACACCAGAATACCCCTCTGGCGGGCGGTTGCCACGTCGATATTGTCGACCCCGGCGCCATAGTTTGCAATCAGGCGCAGCTTGTCGCCCGCCTGACCCAGAATACCGCCGTCGATGGTGTCGGTGATGGTCGGCACCAGCACATCGGCCTCTTTCACCGCCGCAACCAGCTGTTCGCGGGTCATTGGCGTATCATCGTCGCGCAGGCGCACGTCGAACAGCTCACTCAACCGGGTTTCCACTGCCTCGGGCAACCGTCGCGTAACGACAACACTCAGACGTTCTCTTGGCACCTCAGCTCTCCTACCGCTTTGCAATCAGTCGCGCGCCATGGCATCGTGGCGCAGGATGACACGGGGCACAAGAACCCCTAGGGCATAGGCTCGACCTTTTTTCGAAACACGATCGACAGGCAAAAAGAGCAGGCAGGCAGTGAGTGCGCGTATTTTAGTGAATTACCGTGTGGTGGCGGTGCTTACCGCATTGCTGATCGCGTTTGCCGCAGCCACCGCATCCGCGCAGGACAGGCGCGGCCCGGTGACCAACCTGCCGCTTCCGCGCTATGTCTCGATGAAAGCGGCCGAGGGCAATGTTCGCCGCGGCCCGTCCCTGACCCATCGAATCGACTGGGTGTTCAAGCGGCGCGGCATGCCGCTGCAGATCACCGCCGAATACGGCAACTGGCGGAAGGTGCAGGACCGTGACGGTGCCGGTGGATGGGTCCATTACGCGCTGCTGTCGGGCGTCCGCACGGTGCTGATTGAATCGGATATGTTGCCCGTCTATGCAACGCCGGATCCCAACGCGCAGATCAACGCACATTTCGAGACCGGAGTGGTGGCGCGTCTGGGCACCTGCACCCCCGACTGGTGCCGAATCTCTGCAGGCGGTTATCGCGGCTGGACCCTCAAGACCAACCTCTGGGGCGTCGACGCCGCTGAGGTTCGGGAATAGCTATTCCCCTGCCCCGCTGTCGCCCCGCTGCGCCAGTTCCTGATCCAACAGCAGAAGGTTCCAGCGATCCTCACCGGCTGCCTTTGCCTTGTCGAGGATCGTCGAGAACAAATCCTCTTCCTCGATCTGCTCGGCCAGGAACCAGTTCAGCATGTTCTGCGTGCTGTATTCCTTCTCGGAATGTGCCAGTTCAAACAAAGCATTGATCTGCCCGGTCACCGTCTGTTCCTGCGACAAGGCCTGTTCCAGCACATCGACCGCAGATTCATACTCGGTTTGCGGCTTCGCAATCCCATCCAGATGAATCCGCGCACCGCGTTTGGCGACAAAATCGAAGATACGCATTGCATGGGTTTCCTCTTCGGCCGAATGACCCCGAAACCAACTGGCAAAGCCCGGCAAATCCTGCGCCTCGAAATATGCCGACATCGCCAAATAGGTGTAAGAGGCGTGCAATTCGTTGTTGATCTGCTTGTTCAGTGCCTCGGCAACTTTTGGATTCAGCTTCATCACATATCTCCTGATAGCTGGACAGCGTATGAGACCATTATATTACCCTGCAAGGCTGCGCTCAATCTGATACTTATATTTTCCTTTAATAACAGAATTTTGCGCGCATTTCGACGCACATGACTTTCACTCGCAACTACAGATAGAACCGCGCCCCGAATACAACCCGAACGGATCAGCCTCACGTACAAACCATCCCTGTGAAGCTGAGCGTTCAAAGACAGATATTCCACTCTACAGCCCGTTCGTATCCGTTGCGGACGCCATTCAAAGCAAATTCGATCTTGATGTCATTTTTGTCCAAAAAAGCCCTTGAACCCGGAAACCAACAGTCGTAGATAGCCGCTCACTGTTGGGGTGTAGCCAAGTGGTAAGGCAGCGGTTTTTGGTACCGTGTATCGTAGGTTCGAATCCTACCACCCCAGCCACTTTTCCATGAATAGTCGAATAAATAGAAACAGCCGCACGCTCATGTTGGACAATGCGTTCAACCGACCGAGGCCGTGGCTCAATCCGTTATACATGAATGCAAGAGCGGGAGGGGTTGAACCGCAAGCTCCTTTCATTGACGATCACCGCTGCCTCAACATCGATCCGGCATTCTAGCGCTGAACAAGGACCGAGCAGGTGGCGCGGCGGGCGACGCGTGATGCGGTTGATCCGAGTGCATAGCCCTGAGCCCCCGGGCTGTGGGACCCCACGATGATCATGTCGACATCGTTTTTCCTGGCGAACTCGGCAACCTGTACGCCCGGCTTTCCAGACCCGACTTCGGTCCGGATATCGGGTGCGCCAGCAGCGGCCTTGTCCAGCGCCGCTTTGACGCGGTCCGTCAGGTGGTTGGCCTCTTTGATGGTCACGAATTCGTTGATGAACCCCGGAATACTTTCGAGCACAGTGATCAGGGTGATCCTGCCACCCTCACCCAAAAGACGGCGGGCGGTTGCAATCTTTCGATCAACCAATCCCTCATGGTCCAGCGCCACAGGTATCAAAATATGCTTGTACACATTGCTCTCCTTTTCTGAGCTGTGCTTCGTCGGATGATCTGCCTGGAATTTCTATCTATTTGGACCTCTTCGAAATCAGCCGTTCGGGTGCAGGATGGTTTTCGGGGCGGCAATCTGACCGGAGCGAATGGCCTGAAACACCTCGCGCCCCTCAGAAAGCGGGCGCTTTTCGACCCAGTTCAGATCTCCGAGGCGGCCATCAAAAATTGCCTGCGCGGTGTCGTGAAAATCCTGCAAGGTGTAGGTATATGTACCGATGAAGGTGATCTCTTGCAGCGTGATGCGGCGGACATCCAGTCCCCCCGTATCTTCGCCCAATCCGATGTGGGCAATCACACCGCCGGGTTTCACCTGCTGAGACGCAGCCGCTCGTGTCGCCGCAAAGCCAACCGCGTCAACCACCAGAGGCACCGCTTCGCTGAATTGGTCCAGCGCTGTCACGCCGCAGTATTCATTCAGATAAGCGCGGCGTGAAGCGTTGGGTTCCACAACCGTAACATCGTCACACCCCATTGCCCTGAGCGCCAGAGCAGCCGCCAACCCGATGGCCCCGCCGCCCAGTATCAGGGCGCGGCGCTCATCTGATGGGTGCAAGGCCGCAAGACCAAGGCGCGCCGCGTGCCAACTGACGGCCAAAGGTTCAGCGAGCGCCGCCTTGTCCATGGATACGCCATCCGGGATCGTGATGAGGTTCTCACCTGGAATCGAGACGAATTGCGCAAACGCGCCCTCACGCGGTGGCATTGAAATGATCTGCCGTTGTGGGCAGAGGTTCTCACGCCCGGATGTGCAAGCCGCACATTTTCCGCAATTCACCAGCGGGTTGATGGTCACCCGTTCCCCGTCGCGGGCACCGCCTACAACGACGCCCGCCGCTTCATGCCCAAGGATCAACGGGGCAGGACGCCGGTTGTCGTGCCCCAGATAAGCATGCATGTCAGAGCCGCAAATTCCCACAGATTGCACCTGAATCAGATGCTCGTTCAGATCGGGAACCGGGTCTGGGACGTCCCGGTAGGAAATGACCTCGGGCCCATCGTAGACAAGCGCTTTCATTTCGCGGTGAACCCCCCATCCAGCATCAGAACCTGCCCGGTGACATATCTTGAAGCCTCCGAGCACAGAAATAGCAACGGACCGTTAAGGTCTTGTGGCTCGCCATTGCGGCCGATGCAGGTCTGCGCAGCATTCCGCGCGGCACGGTCGCCGTCCGCAAAGACCGCCTCGGTTAGCTCCGTATGAAAGAAGCCGGGAGCAATTGCGTTGGTGTTGATGCCCGATGCGGACCAGGCCTGCGCCATGGCGCGAGTCAGCTGTGCCACGCCGCCTTTGCTGGCACCGTAAGCGATACCGCCCGGGAACGCCCGGAAGGATTGCAGCGATGCGAAATTGACGATACGCCCCCACCCCTTGTTCTGCATATGCGGCACCATTGTCTGACTGAGGAAAAACGGGGCCGAAAGGTTCACGGCCAGCGTGGCGTCCCAGCCTTCCGCCGTCACTTCATCCGCTGCTTCCCGTGTATTGAGCCCCGCCGCGTGCACGATGATATCCGGGGGGCCGAAGGGTTCCCGGATACGGTCGGCAAGATCGCTCAGACCTTCGCGGTCGGCAACATCGCCCGGCACGCCAGCCCGCTGCCCATCCGCCCCCGCGCACCACGCTTGCAGCGCATCGGCACGGCGCGCGACGGCCACAACCGAGGCACCGGCCTGTGCCAGCACCTCAGCCGCATGCCGACCCAGACCAGAGCTGGCACCCGTGACGCAGGCGACACGCCCCTTCACGCTGAAGGGATCGGGTTGATGCGGTTCAGCCATCTGCGGACAAGTCAAAGCTTTCGTCGGGGAAGTACTTCTTCAACCGGATATCAGCGGTTCGGGCATGGCCTTCCATCCCCTCTAGCCGTGCAATACGCGCGGTCGCTTCGGCGACCGGTTTCGCCCCTTCGCGGGTTGCCCGTTGCCAGGTGACGATTTTCATATACTTGTGGACGCTCAGACCGCCCGTATAGCTGGCCGCCCCCGACGTCGGCAGAACGTGATTGGTACCCGAGGCTTTGTCGCCAAAGGCCACCGTGGTCTCTTCACCCAGAAAGAGAGAGCCATAGCAGGACAAGCGGCTCAGCCACCAATCCAGATCCTCGGCCTGCACCGTCAGATGTTCTGGCGCGTAATCGTCCGAACACGCGGCCATCTCCTCGCGATCTGCACACACGATCACCTCGGCATAATCGCGCCATGCCGCGGTGGCATTTTCGCGGTTCACCTGAGGCAATTCGTCAATCAGCAGCGGCACCAAACGCATGACCTCTTCGGCCAGAGACTGACTGTCCGTGACCAGCCAAACCGGCGAGTTATACCCGTGCTCGGCCTGTCCGACGAGATCGGTTGCGACGATCATCGGGTCGGCGGCACCATCAGCCAGGATCAGACTGTCGGTCGGCCCGGCTATCATGTCGATACCGACGCGGCCAAACAGCATACGCTTGGCCTCGGCCACGAACTGGTTGCCCGGCCCCACTAGGATGTTTGCCTTGGGCAGGCCGAACAGACCAAACGTCATCGCAGCAACGCCCTGCACACCGCCCATGGCAAGGATTTTGTCCGCACCACAGACATGCGCTGCATAGATGATCGCGGGTGCGATCCCGACATCCGGGCGCGGCGGTGAACAGGCGATGATGTTCTTGCAGCCCGCGACCTTGGCGGTGGTCACGGTCATGATCGCGCTGGCAATATGGCTATACCGGCCACCCGGCACGTAACACCCCGCAGCGGCCACGGGTATCGCCTTTTGTCCTGCGATCAATCCCGGCACTACCTCGGTCTCGAAATCCGCCACTGTGCTCAGCTGCGCTTTGGCGAATTTCTTCACATTTGCATGTGCGAACTCGATGTCCCTGCGCAGCTTCGCCGGCACCTGATCAGCTGCAGCGGCGATCGTCTCGGGCGACAACAGGATTTCCCCCTCGTACTTGTCGAATTTGCGGGCATATTCCAGAGCTTTGGCATCACCTCCCGCCTCGATGTCATCCAGAATTTCGCGGACGATTTTTTTAGTCTCAGAGGCATCGCTTTTGGACGTAAGCGTTGCTTTCTTAAGATAGAGTCTCGGCATTTGGTCTTACCTATTTATAGATGTCTGGCAGAAGAATTGTTGAGATTGTCGGGACGTAGGCGATGAACAGGGTCACGATCAGCATGAACAGTACAAATGGAATGGCCCGGTAAGCAATCCGCAAGATCGACTCGCCCGTTATCCCCGCGACAACGAAAAGGTTGAGCCCGAGAGGTGGCGTGATGAACCCCACACCAAGCGCGGTGATCATCATGATACAGAACTGGATCTCGTTCATCCCGATATCATCCGCCAAAGGCTTCAGGATGGGGGCAAGGATCACGATGTTCGGGGTCGTCTCCATCACACAGCCCGCTGCGATCAGGATGCAAACCATCATCAGGATCAGAACCAGCGGATCATCGCTGACCGAGGTAGCCGCCGCGACAAAGCCTTGCGGCACGCCAATGATGGCAAGCGCCTCGGCCAGCGGGGCCGAGAAGGCGATAATCGGCAGGATCACCCCGTTCACCTTGGCAGAGCTGACCAGCATCGCCGGAAAATCGCTGAGCTTGAGCGTGCGCAGGAAGAACCCCATGATGATCGTTACGACCACTGCGGTGGCGCCCGCCTCGGTGGGTGTCAGGCGGCCCGAGAAGATGCCATAAAAGATGATCCCGGGGACAAGAAACGCATACCAGCCAGATTTCAGCGCCGTACCAAGCCGCGAGAAATACTCGGGCATCGAGATATTGCCGCCCCCTTCCCAGCCGTAAAGCCGGTTCATGATCACGTTGGTTGCCAGGATCGACAACAGGATGGCGATACCGGGGATCAGCGCGGCCAGAAACAGCGTCGATGCCGAAATGCCCAACACAAGGCCAATAATGATATAGGCGATCGAGGGGGGGATCAGGATGCCGGTACAGGCCCCAGCCGCGACCAACGCACAGGCATAGGGACGCGGATAACCGGATTCGACCAGACGGTCGATTGTCATGCGGCCAACAGCGGCAGCCCCTGCCGCGTCAGACCCCGAGATCGCCGCGAACATACCGCAGACCAGCACTGTGGCCGAGCCGAAGCCGCCCTTGGCAAACTGGGTCAAAGCCTCGGCCACATCCAGGAATTTTCGACTGAGCCCGGTTCTGACCAGCACATCCCCGGTCAGGATGAACAGAGGCACAGCCGTCAGCGCGAAAAAGTCGATGCCCGAGAACAGTTTCTCGCCCACAAGGCTGAGCGGCAGCGCGCCGGACCACAGCAACATCAGGATGGCGGATGCGCCGATAGAGGCCCAGACCGGAACGGCCAGCGCGACGAGGACAACAAAGAGAATGACCGGTCCGTAAAAATCCCAACCAAGGATGACCGATTGATCCAGCTGATTCCAAAGCATAGTGTCGCCCCTCAGTCGAACAACTTGTCGCCTTCGTAGACGGGGCGGCCCGCTCGAAGGTCCGCGATATCGCGGATGATGGATTGAATGAGGCGCAGCAGCACCAGAGCGAAACCAATGGGAACCGCCATCAGAAACCAGACCCGGCTGATGCGCAGGCCGTCGGTCACGGACCCGAACTTTGCGGAAACATGAACCGTTTCATACGCATAGATCAGCGCGACAAGCGACACCGCGACCATCACGAAATCACCGAAGAGATAGAGCAGAGCTTTGATCCGGGGACCGACGTAATGCATGATCACGTCAATACGGATATGCCCGCGTTCCCGAACCGCGGCTGCGCACCCGATCCAGGCCAGATAGATGAAAGAATAACGAACGATCTCTTCGCCCCAGATGGACGAGTAGGACAGCACTTCGCGACGCAGCACCTCAACGAACATCGTGACGACGAGCATGGTGTAGAAGACCAATAACGCCCATCGCTCGGCATTCTGGTTCAGTTTTTGAAGAACGTGCTGCATAGGCAACTCCTTTGCATCGCAGGGCGACGCATCCGATTGCGCGGTCGGCTGAAAGTGTTTTGGGTCGGAAAGAGACGACGCCTTCGCGGCGCCTCTTTCCGGCTGATATTACGCGTCATGCACGTAGTAGCGCCCTCTGGTGCCTGCGGCTTCTTCAAGCTTGGCAAAATTGTCCATCGAACCGGCCAGCTCAACCTTGAACTCATCCCATTCGGAGCGCTGGAAACCGCCAGCTTCCTGCCATTCACCAAGCTGATCGTCGTTCAGCGAGTGGAACTCCACACCAGCCTTGACCAGTTCGGCCATCGCATAGGCGCGCGCCGACGGCACTTTGGCCAGGTTCTGATGCGATGTGAGTTCACCGGCGAATTCAATGCCGTCCTGAACATCGCTCGGTAACGCGTTAAACCACTCCAGGTTCATCGAATACACCTGGCTGTCCGGAACGGCCTGGGTGAAGGTGACATGGCTGAGGATATCCTTGAAGCCAAAGACAAACAGCGCCCCGACCGACGGATCCAGTGCATCTGCGACACCCTGCTTGATCGCCGACGGCGTCTCGCCCCAGGCGACCGGAGTCGGGTTGGCCCCCACCATCCGATAATACTGCTGCAGCATTTTCGAGCCAGGCACCCGGAACTTGATACCTGCCATATCTGCAGGCGTGATCACGGCGTTCCCACCTTTGCGTACAGCGACAACACGGGGGTCAATGTTGACGTAGAACAAGGCTTTGAAACCGGCGGCTTCAATCTTTGGGTGCACCTCGGACTTCCAGGCGTCCGACGTCACCAGATTGGTGAAGCGCTGGTTCGAACCGCAGAAGTAAGGCATGTTGATCAGGTCAGCCGCGCTGGCAAAGGGCGCGAAGTTCGACAGCGAATGCTGCGCGCACTGAATCGTTCCCGCCTGAACCGCCTGAACCAGAGCACCACCCGCACCCAACTGGCCACCCGGCGCGAGCTTTACATAGACCTTGCCGTTCGTCGCGTTCTGGATGTTTTCCTTCAGATCAAGCTGCATGATCGGATAGCTGCGCGACGCCCCAAGAACATAAGCGGTCGCCAGTGTCATGGTGTGCTCTGCCGCAGCTTCACGCTCGCGCTCTTCCTTGGCGGTCTGGGCCGAGGCCTCGGATGACCACAGCATCCCTCCCGCACCCGCAACCATGGCTGCGGTGAACGCGCCGGTGCTGGTAAGCTTCAAGAAATTGCGCCGCTCCTCCGAGGCGAGCTCACGTTTATCACGGTTCATGATTTCCTCCCTAAGAATCATTCTTGTTTTCTTGGTTTTTGGCGGCCGCTTCGCGTTGAAGCGTCACGACGACAAACGCCAGCGAAGCGCACAGCAGGATAAGCATTTCACCAACATCCCCCATGAACTGAGAGCGCCCGAAGGCGCCAAGAGCGACATTTGCAGTGAAAACGCCAAACAAGGCTATTGATGCGACCAAGAACAAAGTTGCCTCCCCAACCCTGATTCTCGATGAATGTAAGCGCTTACATTTCTTATTGCAAGCGCTTACATTCACATGAAGACCTCTGTTGTTTTGCCGCCTGACACGTATTATTGGGTCACGAATTGGAAATTTTCGGGCATATTGCCGTATGGCTGACGCTAACAGACAGCAGAGTTTCGCAGACAAGCCGGTGTCTTCACCGACATTGAAAGACGTAGCTCAACTGGCAAATGTGTCCACGGCGACGGTGTCCCGCTGCCTCAACACCCCGACACAGGTTTCGCAGACAACCCGTGAAAAGGTGCTGAGCGCGGTTAAAACTCTGGGCTATGCACCCAATTTCGGGGCGCAGGCGCTGGCGGCCAAACGCACGAATACTTTCGGTGCGATTATTCCGACCATGGAAAATGCCATCTTCGCCCGGGGTTTACAGGCCTTTCAGGAAGAGCTTGGTCGCCACGGGGTAACACTGCTTGTCGCCAGTTCCTCCTACAGCCCCGAACTGGAAGACGAGCAGATACGCGCGCTGGTCGCACGCGGCGCGGATGCGTTGCTGTTGATCGGTCATGATCGAACGCCGCAAACCTATGCCTTTCTCGAACAGCGCCAGATCCCCTATGTCGTCGCGTGGACCTATAACGAGGCTGAGAACCGCCCGTCGATTGGGTTCGACAACCGCAAAGCCATGGCAAAACTGGCTGAGCACGTCCTGAACCTGGGCCACAGCTCGATCGCGCTGGTTACGGCACCGCGTTCCGGCAATGACCGGGCTCGTGAAAGGTTCGAGGGCGTGCGCGACGCGATGATCCGTCACGGATTGGACCCGGATGATCTGGCCGTGGTGGAAACGCATTACTCCATCGGCAACGGCGCGGATGCTTTCGCCGAGCTCATGTCCCGCAAATCGCGCCCCACAGCCGTTCTTTGTGGCAACGATGTCCTTGCGGCAGGAGCTATATCAATGGCCCGGACACTGGGCATCGACGTACCCGGAGAAGTCTCGATCACAGGCTTCGACGACATCGAAGTCGCCGAAATCGTTTCCCCGAGTTTGACAACCGTTCATGTGCCTCACAGGACTATGGGGCGCGGTGCAGCTTCCTTACTGGTCGATCTGCGCAACGGAGATGACCGGGTCGCTAGGATTGAACTGGACGCCCATATCAAACTGCGGGACTCGCTGGGCCCTGTCTGACTTTGGGCGTTGCTTCGGACAACGCCAGCATCAGACAACCTTTGGCGATCAAGCATCGGTGCAAGACGCCCGTTATCCCATCGGTTGCGCAGCAGTCATCGACATCCAACTCCGGGCGCAGTTCACCCTTCCTCAAGCACGTTATGTCGCGACATGGGAAACATCCTTGTCCGGCGAGTAGATGTCCAGAATATTCCAATGTCCGGTCGTCGGCGTCGGGTTGTTGATCATTGGCACGTCCAGAACGGTTGGTTTGCCGCTGGCAATGGCTGCCTCCAATGCGGGCAACAGTTCGTCAGCCGCGCTGAGTCTGTGTCCTTCCGCCCCATAGGCGCGCGCAATATCGGCATATCCCGGTCCGTTCGCGGGCGCTTCGGCTGATCCCGGAAAGGTTGTTCCATAAGTCAGACCGTAATGTGCCTTTTGAAGGCCGGCGATGGTGCCAAAGGCGTTGTTGTTCATCACCAGCCAGATGATGCCCAGATCAAGCTCGACCGCCGTTGCCAGCATTGACGGGTTCTGACCGAAACCACCATCGCCAACCAGACTGAGGACGACGCGATCAGGTGCCGCCAGTTTTGCGCCCAGCGCGCCCGGAGGGCCGAAACCCATCGTCGCAAACCCGCCCGGTGTCAGGATCGAACCGGGCGTCAGAATATCGAACTGCTGTCCGACGCCGTTCTTGTTCCAACCAACATCCGTAGTGATGATGGCATCCTCCGGCAACGCTTTGCGGGTGTCTGCCAGAATGCGTTCGGGCATCATCGGAAAGGCGGACGAGGTCGCCATGTCTTCGTTGCGCGCTTTGAAGCCGGTCCGGAAGTCAGCAATCTTCTGTTCCAACGCAGGGCGTTTGAAGCCTTCCGGATACATCTCGCGGGCTACCCGGTTGAGAACACGCAGCGCGGCTTTGGCGTCGGCGACCACCCCGATCTCGGTGGGATAGTTCCGGCCAATCTCCTGCGGTTCGATGTCGATGTGAATGACCTTGGACCCGGGAATGTTGAACGTGTATCCGGGATACCAGCTGGAACAATCGGCCTCTTTGAAACGGGTGCCGACGGCAAAGATGTAGTCCGCATTCAGGCAGGACTGATTCACCAGTTCAGTGCCCCAAAACCCGGTCATGCCCAGCACAAGCGGATGATCGTCCCGCAGGGCGCCTTTGCCCATCAGGGAATGCGCGACTGGCAGGCCCATATGTTCAACGAACGCGCGCAATTCCTCGCTGGCTTGCGCCAGAAGTATGCCCCCGCCGACATAAGCAACCGGGTTTTCGGCCTTCGCCAGCGCCTCAATAATTTCGCGCGCGGTTTCATCGTCAATCGACGGCTTCTTGAGCGCGCGGGTATTGTCAAGAATACGGTCGAAGCTGTCCGAGGGGATCACTTCGGAAAAGATATCCATCGGCACATTGACCAACACCGGCCCGGGTTGCCCGCTTTCGGCCAGATGAAACGCCTTTTCCAGAATCTCGGCCATCAGGTCTGCCCGATCTACGCGCCAGGCGCGTTTCACGAAGGGTCGATAAATCTCCCACTGGGCGGCGTCCGCGTGCAGGTTCACTTCCTGATGCGGATGCTTGCCATAGTAATGCGTGGGAATGTCGCCCGCGATCACCACCATGGGGATACAATCCAACGCGGCATTGGCGACCCCGGTGGCGCAGTTTGTCAAACCTGGGGAGAGGTGGGACAACACCACCGAGGCCTTACCGGTCACGCGGGCATACGCGTCTGCCGCGTGGCTGGCGATTTGCTCGTGACGGACGGTTACGAAATCAATCGGGCTTTCAGCCAATGCGGCTAAAACTGCGATGTTCGTGTGTCCACAAAGGCCGAACACATGCTTGACCTCACGGCGTTCGAGGAAGTCGACGATGTGTTCTGCAACGGTTTTGCCTTCAAGTTTTGTCCCGTCCATCACGCGACCTCCTGTCCGTAGAACTCACCGAACAGGTCCGGCTCCGAGGGGCGATCCTCGGGGATCGGACGGCTGACCCAGGTGTAGTTCATCATATGTTTCATGGTGACGTTTTCATTGGTGATGTTGCCGCCCCAGATGCCGCAACCCAGGCTGCTGGTCATAGGCATGCCATTGGTCCAGGCACCTGCGTTTGCCTTAGACTGAGGCTGCCGCACCATCATGCGGCTGACCGGAGCCAGACGCGCCAACCGATCAATGTGATCGTCATTGTGGCTGTAGATGCCGCAGGAATGGCCTTTGCCACCAGTGTTGTAGATCTGCCTGACCGTTTCCAGCGCATCATCGAACGTGTCGAAGTGATACAGCGCCATCAGTGTGGTCAGTTTTTCCTTGGAGAACTTGTGCTGCGGTCCGATTTGCCCCTGATTTTCAACCATCAGAAACTTGCGATCTTCGGGGATCGAGAACCCGGCGACCTTGGCCGTTTGCTGAGGCGGACAAGCGATGGTCGGGAAAGTACGGTTGCCTTTGTCGTCCCACATGGCCGCTTCGAGCATCGACTTCTCTTCTTCAGAACACAGGTATCCGCCTTCGGCCTCAAGCGCCTTGACCATATCGTCGTAGACCGAGCGCTGGATGATGATGTTGCCGTCAGCCGAACAGCCAGACCCGAAGTCCGACGTCTTTGAAATACGCGTATTCTGCGCGGCGATATCCAGATCGGCGGTCTCATCGATGACGATGGACGAATTGCCCGCGCCGACACCATAGGCCGGGCGCCCAGAACTGTAGGCCGCTTTGACCATCGGCTTGCCACCCGTTGCCAGAGTCAGGTCACAAATCTCCATGAGGTGCTGTGTTAACGGGATCGATGGTTTGCGGATCGACTGGAATAGGTCTTCAGGTGCGCCCGCTGCTCGACAGGCCGCGCGCATGACCTCGACCATCTCAAAGGTGGTATGGGCGGTTCGCGGGTGCGGACTGAAGATGACCGCATTCCGGGCGTTCGCAGCCGAAACACCGGTCACTGGTGGCGTCATCGCCGGGTTGGTCATGGGGATCAGAGACGCAATCACACCGGCAGGTTTGGCATATTTAACCAGGCCCTTTTCTTCGTCGACTTCGACGATACCGGTCGATGGCGTGCGCAGGACATCACGCAGCACCATGTGAATCTTGAACCGTTTCGCAGGACGCCCTTCGCGATCTCCGATACCGCTTTCGTCCACGCCTTGCTGGGCAAGCCGGGTGAAGGTTTTCTCGTTCCCTGCATACCACGCAATGGCCTGAGACAGGCGGTCCAGCCTGTCCTGATCCCAATCCTCGATCTCGGCCATGGCAGCGCGGGCGCGTGCCAGCATATCGGCCGCCATGTTGCGGTCGTTTTCAGTGAGCTCTTTGCCCATGATGATCCTCTTGGTGTTTTGGAATTGCTGTATCGGGCATACGACGCTGTGACCGCGCCGCGCCGAATGTTCGCTTGGCGTGGCTGAGACAGCGACGCGCATGTTCTTCGTATCCCAACTCGGCAACGCGGCTTTGGTTGGGCAGTTCAATGGAATAATCGACGGGCGGCATCCGTTCGATGATGCCAGTGAAATCGATCCAGCCTTCGCCGGGATAGAGCCGCGCATCACGCGCCAATTGGATCATGCCCTCACGCGTATCGGCGATGCCGGGCAGGCAGTCAGAGATATGCAGGAAGTGAAACAGGTCCGAGGGAACGTGCAAGAGCTCCCCCAGATCAACACGGCTGAGGTGCAGATAAAGCGTATCGACCAGAATACCGCCGTTTGGCTGATCAGAGGCACGGACAATATCCAGCGCCTCATCCAGAGTGCGCAGGCGGGAAAAGCTTGGGAATTCCAGATCGACCGTCAGCCCATAGGGCGCGGCCAGTTCGCAGGTCTCAGAATAGACGTCGATCAGAAAGTCACGATCATCGCGGGTGTTGGTCCACGCGCTCATGATCATACGCTTTGCGCCCAGTTCTCCGCCGATCTCCAACGATCGCTCAAAACTGCGCGGATCGACATCTTCGGTGATGCGCGCAATCTCAACATCGAGGACTTTCAAGCCAGTCGTAGAAAGAGCCGTTTTGGTGGCATGCACCTGTGCCTTGTCGATCGGGGATTGGGTGAATTCGCCGGGCACATGCATCGGAATGAACCGGGGGCTGACGGCATCGTAACCGGCCCGCGCGGCGATATAGACCAGCTCGGGCGGTGTACAGCCAATCAGCGTCAGATGCGCCAAGGAGTAAAGAGAGGGGCTTGTGCCAGCCTCTTCAGGTTTCACCATAAACGACAGCTCCACGTGTCTGCGAATCTAAAATTCATCACACGTAGTAAAAAATATCTGATATTTTTTAAAATATCAACTTTTAATGCTGGGCAGGAATTGGAAACGCCCGAGCGATGGCCCGGGCGCGTTTAACCTTTGTGTTGGCAGAGCTTTAGATCGCGACCCAGTCGCCTCCGGACTGATGCGAGCGCACAGAGGCATCTATGAATCGGACGCCGTCTGAACCTTGACCGACGCTGGGGTAAGTAAGCCAATCGGCCGGAACTGTAACGCCATCTCGGCGTGCAGCCACTGCCATGGCAAATTCCGTATAGAGATTGGCCCAGGCTTCGATAATCCCTTCGGGGAAGCCGCGCGCAGTACGGATCAGACGTTCCGCGCCGGGGCCGATGCCATGCCCGTGACCTCGGCTTATGATACGATCCGGCTCACCGAACCGATTGAACTTCAGACGTTCCGAATTCTCCAGGTCCCACTCGAGGCCTCCTTCGCTGCCGAAGATCCGCAACCGCAATCCACCCCGATTTCCCGGGGCAAGGCGTGTCGCCATCAGGGTTCCCGGAACCTTGTTTTGATATCGGGTGAACATGAACACTGTGTCTTCCAAAGGCTTTGGCGCGCCGCAGACATGGAACTCGGCCCTCAGATCGGTCATGGGCAGGCCCGAGACAAAACTTGCAAGATGCGCGGCATGAGTGCCGATATCACCGACACAACTGGTCGGGCCAGAAATCTTTGGGTCCAGCCGCCACTTTACATGAGGCGCATCGGCCACATCTTCGGGCGTCATCCAGTCTTGCATGAACTCGACGTGGATTTGGTTGATTTTACCGATGCCGCCTTCCGCCACGATTTGCTTAGCCTGCCGGATCACTGGAAAACATGACATCGCATAACCGACAGCAAAGACCTGCCCCGTGCGCGCGGTGATCTCCTCAAGCCCCTCGGCCTCAGTAACCTCATTGGTCAGAGGCTTGTCGCACAGCACGTCAATGCCCGCCTCGAGAAACGCATTGGCCGCGTCGAAATGAACGTGGTTCGGGGTGGTGATCATCACGGCATCTACGCCATCCGACCGCGCCGCCTCGGCCTGTGCCATCTCTTCGAACGACGCATAGCACCGATCAGCCGGTAGGAACCACTCGGCCCCGCGCGCCTTGCTGCGCTCGGCATCTGAACTGAGCGCGCCTGCAGCGACCTCCCAACGATCGGTCATCCGTGCAGCCGTTGCTTGCGTGACCGAGATCCGTCCACCGCCAACAACGCCCAGCCGCAAGCGGCGAGACAGCCAAGGGAAAGGTCCGTCGAAATTCAGGTCGTTGGGTAGAAGCTTCTCAGCCATTCTGAACCTCCATTCCGGGTACCCACGCGCCTTCGGGCAGTATTTCGACAGCCATGAAAATGCTGGGGGTAATCGTCTCGTATTGATGCCAGGGATAGTTGCCTTCGTCGTCATACATCGGCTTGTGCGTCGTGCCCGGCGCCATGAATTCTTCGAGATACAGGGTCTCAACATCCCGTTCGCGGCATTGCTGCATTTTGCCAAAGCCAACGATCTGCGTATGCACTTCGCGGAACCCCGGCACCGGGCAGAACGGATGATCCTTGTGCAATCCGACATTCAGCGGAACCGAACCGGAATGGTACATGGTCAGCCCAACGTTACCGACAAAGACCTTCGGCGACATGTAATGGCTGACACCGCGCAAGCGTTCTTCTTGCCGGACATCAAAAGCAGAAGGCCAAGTAGCTTTCGCCCTTGCGAAAAGCGCGTCGTCATCACCGTGGGCGTCAAAGTCGCGAATTATCACCGCGCGCTCCACGTTGTTCAAAACACTGGCTTGTACAATCACAGATGAAAGCGGCGCGACGGATTGATCCTCGACGGTGAAATCCCGTTCACCGAGGTTTAGAACGATGGCGCGCCCTTCGACCGACAGGTTATCTTCGCCCGTGACATGCTGCACACAAAAGAACGGTTGAGCGAAATCCAATGTTTCAACCGGCATGGGCCAGCTCCTTCATCTGATCATTCAAGAAATTGAACGGCAGAGGATCTGGAGCCTCACAGCTGCTTTCTATTGTCTGATACGCCCCGAATTTTGGTGCCCGTTCAATCGCGTCCATGACCTCGAACACGTGGTAGGCCAGCGCGCCACTTGCACGGGGTTGGCGTCCTTCTTGCGCCGCCAAGGCGAGATCCAACAGACCGAGACCGCGGCTGTCTTCATTGAACCCATGTTTGTTTTCGACCACCTGCCAGTCTTCGCGACCCGTCGGACGGGGTTGATAAGACCAACGCGAGGTATCCCGCGTTTTTAGCCAGACATCGCCTTGAAAGATGTTGGCACCATGAACCGGGTCAGGGTCAGGGATGCTGATGGTTCCGTCTTCGCCATAGATCTCGAACCGGGGCGTTTCACTGTCCCAGACGTCGAAACTCATGGTCATCGAGCCAATGGCACCGGATGAGAACTGCAACAGGCTCAGGGAATGCGTGTCGACCTCGACATTCATCCATTCACCGTTGCGTGGACCGTTTTCGATCATCCGCTTGCCAAAGGTCCGCCGCGCCATTCCGGCGACACGGTCAACGGGCCCAAGACAACAAATCATGGCGGTCAGATAGTAAGGTCCAAGGTCCAGCAAAGGGCCACCACCGGCCTTGTAGTAAAAATCCGGATTGGGGTGATGACGTTCCGTGCCGTGTGTTCCGACATGGGCAAATACCCCTGTTGGTTTGCCGATGGCGCCTTCATCAATCAAACGCCGAACGGTCTGCCAACGACCGCCCAGAAAGGTGTCGGGCGCGCAACCGACCAACAGCCCCTTTTCAGTGGCCATGTGCAGGATCGCCTTTCCATCCGTTCGATTCATGACCAGCGGCTTTTCGGAATAGACATGTTTGCCCGCCTCCAACGCGCGCAAACTGATTTCCGCATGCGCCGCCGGAATTGTCAGATTCAGAACGCAGTCAATCGTCGGATCAGCGAACACCTCATCCGGCGTGCAGGCCTTGGCGATGCCATATTGATCCGCCTTGACGCGGCTTTCCGAAGGATCGAGGCTTGAACATGCCGCAACCTCGACGTTCGAAAATTTTGATAGTGTTTTTAGATAGATATCGCTGATACGACCACAGCCGATAAGGCCGACCCGGAAGGATTTCGATGTCTCACGTGTCATCATTCCTGTCTTCGTAAAGGGGTAGGTATTTCGGGGGCATGGGCCCTTTATTGCGACCACCCTGCCCCATCTGCTCCCAGGCGTGGGCGAGTATCCCGACCGAGCGAGACAGACAGAACAACCCTCGCGACAAGGGCGCAGGGAAGCCGAGTTCACAGAAGATCACGGCTGTCGCGCCGTCGATATTCATGGCAATCGGCCGACCGCCGCGTTGGCGGCCAAGCTCGGCCTGAACCTCTTCGCCGATTTCCGCAAAGCGACCGGAAACGGTGCCTTCATTCGCGGCGTCGCGCACAAGCTGCATCAATCGGGGCGCGCGGGGGTCCACGGGTTTGTGAAACCTGTGCCCAAAGCCCGATACGATCTTGCCATAGATCTCGCGCCAGGCGTCCAGTCCACTTTGAACGGCGTCATTCAGCGATGCCCCAGCATCCATGCGGGCCGCAATATCATAGTAAAGCTCGGCACATTGCTCCCCTGCCCCACCGTGCACATCGCCCAGCATGTTCACCGCCGTCGCCATTGCGTTATTGAGACCAACCCCGCATGTAGCCGCCATACGCGCAGCCGCAATCGAAGGGGCCTGTGGGCCGTGATCTACACCTGCGACCAGAGCAGCCTCGAACAGACCCGCCTGTGCATCGCTGGGCAGATCGCCCCGCACCATCAGCCAGATCATCTGGGGAAAGGATACGTTCCCGATCAGGTCCTCGATGGGATGGCCGCGAAACGCGATATGGCCGGGTTTCATATCGATGATGGAAGTCCGCCACCATTGGCGCACGGCATTTTCATCGCTTGTCATCATGTTTGCACCTCTGTCACCGTCTGGGTTTTGCTTTGCGCGGCAAGGCGAATGGGTGCGTTACGCGCGCCATAAC
Source organism: Ruegeria sp. L12 (assembly GCF_056531745.1). NCBI lineage: Bacteria > Pseudomonadati > Pseudomonadota > Alphaproteobacteria > Rhodobacterales > Roseobacteraceae > Ruegeria > Ruegeria sp. L12. Next base: position 126,028 of record NZ_JBQFMH010000008.1, on the reverse strand, counting down.
CGGCATAGCCCATACGGCGTTCAACAATTTCGAAGAAGAAGCCGTTGAAGATGGGTTGGCTGTAGATCTGAAAATACTCCGCATCCGCTGCTTGGTCGTAGAGAATGTTGCCTCTGCGCAGTCGCGCGATCATCTCGTCACCCAATCCGAACGTCGCTTGCAAATCAGCGTAGTAGTTTTCCGGAATAGACAGGCTGGGAAAACCTGATTTGAGCAACTGAGCTGAGGTTTCAAAAATATCGTCCGTCTGGAAGGCGATGTGTTGAACCCCCGCCCCGAAGCCATCTTCAAGGAATGACGCCGCCAGTGTTCGGCGCCCAACGGCCCCGTTCAGGTTCAGGCGCACTTCGCCTTCTGGGCTTTCAATGGCCTGACTTTGCACGACACCCGACGGGTCTGCGACGTTGACGATGGGCGACTTCGCCATCTCAAATGTCGAGATGTAATAGAGCAGCCAGCTTTGCATCTCTTCGTGGCGCATCGTCTGGGCCAGATGGTCGATACGGCGCAGACCGGCGGGCTGGGTTGCTTTGGTTTTGGCAACCGGCTCGAACTCGATATCCCAGACCCGATGCAGGTCGGATTTTTCATCGATGAAATGAACGACATTGCCGCCGACGCCGCGGATGGCTGGAATATCCAGTTCCCCGCTCCCCACCGGCTGCGAGAAATCCGGCGCGCCCAACGCGGTCGCGCGTTGAACCGTCTGATCCGCGTCTTTCACACGCAACCCCATGTCGCACACAGAGGGACCGTGACCCAGAAACGCCGAGTGGGCAAAACCTTCCTTTTCGGTGTTCACAACAATGTTTATCGCGCCCTGCCGCCACAACTCGACGGACTTGCTCACATGCTTTCGCTCCATTCGAAAACACATCGCCGACAGCATGTCCGCCAGTTGCGCGCCGCTTGTTTCGTCGGCAGTGAATTCGACGAATTCAAAGCCTGACGCGTAGACGCGTTCCGGCAGGTTCGGGATGCCGAAATCCGTGGCAGGCTCGGTCCGTGACACCTCATCCAGAAGGTTGACCAGCGACCTGTAGCTGTCTCGGGCCAGTGTTCGACCACCGGGTTGCGGCGCCGCTTCATTGACACGTGCAATGGACCATGGCCCTTTGTACCCCGCGCGGGCCAACACACGCACGAAGCCCGCAAGGTTCAGCGACCCGAGCCCGGGCAACAACCCAAAGTGCCGTTTGAGCCTGCGAATATCCATCTCTAGTCGGGGTGCATCGGACAGTTGCACATGGAACAGCCGCTCTCCGGGAATGTCCCGCAGACCGGCGGGTTTCGAGCCGTCCGCAAGTGAGAAGAACGAGTTCAATGCTAACCCGAAATGAGGGCTGTCAATCGCCTCAACGATGCGCAGCGCCTGAGCGTCCGAGTGGACGAGATTGGACCACGGCAGGCCCAAATAGGCCAGACGCAACCCCATCTGTTTGGCGATCCCGGTCGCCTCGCTGAGGTCGGCGATCACTTGATCTTCGGTGGCCGCAGGATCAACCTCGAACGCGGAGCCGACCAGCAGCATATCCGTGCCCAACGCGCTCATCAGATCGAGTTTGCGTTTCAACCGATCAAAGGCGCGCTGCCGGTCACTGCCGGACTGGCCCTCGAGATTATGGAAAGGTTGCAGCAGGCAGATCTTTAGACCGAGGTCCGATGCAATATCGCGGATTTGCGATGGCGGCCCGTCAAAGGCCGTCAAATCCGGTTCATGCAGCTCGACGCCATCAAATCCGGCCCCGGCGATGGCATCCAGTTTTTCAGCCAGATCGCCGGGTATGGAAGTTGTCGAAACCGACAGGCACATTAGCCCTGATACCCGAACATACGCGGCAGCCACAGGACCAGGTCGGGCATCAGCATCATGATGACCAAGGCAAAGATGAGCACCGCCAGGAAGGCCCAGATTTCCGAGATGATTTCACGCAGCGGAATGTCCGTCACGGCGTTGATCACAAAGAGCAGAATACCATAAGGCGGTGTGATCAGGCCGATCATCGAGTTCACAACGACCAGCACCCCGAAATGCACCAGGTCAATGCCAAGCGCTTCGCAGGTTGGAATGAACAGGGGCACGATCACCAGGATGATCGTCGTTGCGTCCAATACGCATCCCAGCGCAAGGATCAGCAGGTTCACGAGGATCAGGAAGACGATGGGACTTACATCCGAACCCTCCAGCAATGCCGAGATCGACTGAGGGATTTGCTCCTGAATGACGATGAAGTTCAGAATGAACGCGCCGCCAATGACCACCCCGACAGCGGCAGACGACCGGGCGCTGTCGACGAAGACCTGATAAAGGCCACGGAAGGTCAGCGCGCGGTAGAACAACGCTGCCAGCAGCAGAGCGTAGAATGCAGCAACCGCGGCGGCCTCGGTCGGCGTGGTGACGCCACCGTAGATGCCATAAAGCAGGATCGCGGGCATCAGCAGTGCAGGAAACGCATTGGCGGTTTTGGCTGGCAACTCGCGCAGCGGAACAGGTTCTTCCAATGCAAAGTTCCGCTTTCCGGCCAGATAATAGTTCATCGCCATCAGGACGACGCCCATGATCAGGCCAGGCAGAATGCCAGCAAGGAACAGCGACCCGATAGACGCCTTCGAGACCAGCGCATACAGAACCATCGGGATCGACGGCGGAATGATCGGGCCAATCGTCGCCGATGCCGCGGTGATCGCAGCAGCATAACCTCGGCTGTAACGGCCATCCTTGGTCATCATCTCGATGATGATCTTGCCGATCCCTGCCGCATCCGCGACGGCAGAGCCGGACATTCCGGAAAATATCAGCGACGCGACCACGTTGACGTGCCCAAGGCCGCCCTTGAATCGCCCGACAGCAGCAACGCAAAAGTTCAGCAGGCGGTCGGTGATCGAACCCGCGTTCATGATGTTGGCGGCGACGATGAACAAAGGCACGGCAAGCAGGATCGTGCTTTTGTAGAAGCCTTGCAGGATTTTCTCACCCGCCAGCGCGACGTCCAGACCCGCCGTGCCGAGATACATCAACGAGGCCAGCAGAATGGAATAGCCGATAGGTGTCCCGATGCCTGCCAGAACAAAGAGTGTGAGCAGGCAGGAAAGAAGTTCAAAACTCATTTGTCAGCTTCCTCGTCGTCTTCCACGTCGACACGGGGATGATCGTCGACCACGTTGTACCCCACGACCAGTTCAAGCTCGGTCTTTGGTGGGCCGTTGCGCAGGATGTCAAAGAACAGCCACCCATAGCGCGCGGCGACAACCAGCATGAAGACCGCATAGATTGAGAACACAGTGCGCAGCGGAACCTTCTCGCCCGAGAACGGGTTGCGCACGGTCGCGGTTTTGCGGATTTTCATCCAGTCGATGTAGTCCCACGTCGGCAGGAAACTGTAGAGCATCCCGACCACAATCGCTGCGGCGGCCAGCATCGCAAAGACCTGACGCACACGCATAGGGACCGAAAGATAGATAATGTCGAACTTCACATGATCCCGCTCGCGCACGATAAAGGCGCAGCTGAAGAAGATCACCCAGACCCAGAGGATGCCGATCAGCTCAAGCGTCCAACCGGCGGGGGTGAAGAAGTAGCGCAAGAGAATTTGCAGAAGAAAGATCAGGAAGATTGCCGCCAGCATCCCGCCGGCAATCGCTTCGGTCAGTCGGGAGAACCCCTTTAGAAAGCCTTTCATTGTGGTTCTCCCTCCCTTGTCTTGGCGGACTTAGTTGCCCAGCGCGTTGATCTGATCCAGAACGCCCTCGGGCCATGCCCCGGCAAACTCGCTTTCAAGATACATCGACTGTACCTGATCGCGGAATGCTGCGAGATCTGGTTCGTAGATCTCCATGCCCTGCTCTTTCAGGAAGCTGACCAGATCTTCTTCTTTCTGAAGCTGTTTCTGGCGGCCCGACTCAGCCGCTGCATCCGCTGCGGCCTGAACTTTCTCCTGCTGTTCCGGTGTCAGCCCGTCCCAAACCTCTTTGCCGATGGCGATATAGTTCAGGTCAACCAGATGCGACGTCAGAACGATCTGATTGGTCACTTCATAGAACTTGGCATCCACAACGGTCGGCAGAGGATTGTCCTGCCCATCAACAGCGCCGGTCGACAGCGCGGTGTAAACTTCCGAGAACGCCATTGGCGTTGGGGCGGCACCCAGCGCCTTGCCGAGGAACTGCCATGCGTCGGTGCCCGGCATCCGCAGGTTCACACCTTCCAGATCGGCAGGTGTAGACACAGTCAGCTCATCCTTGGGCTGGCGCAGGTTCACCTGTCGACGGCCCAGATACATGACCGACAGCAGTTTGACGCCCAATTCGTCCTCGGCCTTTTGCTTGAAGGCATCCATCAGGGGATCGTTGAAGACCGCAACCTGATGCGCCGCGTCCTGATGAACGTATCCGGCGGTAAAGATCGAAAACTCGGGGAAGAACTGTGCCAGTTCCTGCGCCGAGGTGATCGACATTTCCAGATTGCCCCGGCTGATGGCGTCAAGCTCGGTGCCCTGCGCGAAGATCGTGCCGTTGTAGCTGGGTTCATAGCTTGCGAAATCGGCAACCATCGGCGCGAAAACCTCGGCCATAGCGACCGAACGCTGATCGGTTTCCGATCCAGACGTTGCCATACGAAGTTGCACTTTATCCTGCGCCAGCGCGCCAGTTGTTGCGCTGAACAGAACACCGGTTGCGACCAGGGCTGATACAGCAGCCCGGCGGGTAAGTTTGTTAATCACTTTGCTCCTCCCTGAGACATCATGACGTTTCTTTTTTGACGATTCCGAGTTTTGACCTATTTTGGGATTTTTGCAAGATTTTTTGCAAAATATCTGATATTTTATCCTGCAGGTACTCTCTCACCTTGCATTTGCTGAAGACTTTCGATCCTTACGGTTTTTCCAGTTCGGCAAGAATTTTGTATAGCTTCAATGACTTGAAGCGTTCTCAGGCCTTCCCACCCGGACATAATCGGTTCTGCTTCGTGCCGTGCCACTTCGACAAAGTGCCTGAGTTGATTGACCAGTGGGTCAGAGGCCCCCTTCTTCAGCGCCGTGGACGAGATCGGGGTCCACCAGTCGCGCTGCTCCTCATTATAGCTCCACAAACGAAGATCAGGGACAGATAGCGATCCATGAGAACCGCCAATCATATAGCTGCTTTCGCTGGTGGACGGGTAAATCGGATATTCCTGCGACGTCATCTCCCAACTCCACGGAGCGACAATACTGTCGGACACGGTAATGGTCCCGATCGCCCCGCCTTCGAAGGTCAGCAAGGCCCCTGCAACATCCTCATTGTCGTAACCGCGCCGGGAAACTGCCGATTGCGCTTGGACTGTCACCACCTCACCGGCAAGATACCGCAAGAGGTCAACGTCATGGACGAGATTGACCGATATTGGGCCCGCACCGGATTTCTTACGCCATGGCGCGGCGTCGAAATACGCGTCCGGTTTGTAAAACCAGCAATTCGCATGGACAGCGCGGACGTCGCCGATCCGCCCGTTTGCTATCGCCTCTTTAGCGGACTTGATCAGAGGATTGTACCGGCGATGATGTCCAACCATGAGCGGCACATTTGATTTCTCGGCAGCCTGAACAAGTTCCAATGCTGCGATGGATTCCACGGCAATAGGTTTTTCGACCAGAACCGGGCACCCGTGCCGAACACAGGTGAGGCCTTGTTCGACATGCAGCGTCGTAGGAGTGGCAAGCACGGCCCCATCCGGTGACTGGTTTGCAAACATCTCTTCAAGGGTTTCATAGCACGTCACCCCATGCTCAGAGGCATATGCACGACCTTCAGCGCTGGGATCGACGACCGCAACGAGATCGACATCACGCAACGCCTGGATTGCATCCGCGTGGCGGCGCCCAACAAGACCGATGCCAATGATGGCAATGCGAAAGTTCTGAGACACTTTGCTTCCTTCCGGCTGCTTGGAATTACCCAGAGGCCAATGTTTGCGACTGAGCTGGTTTGCTCAACTTGGCATGACCGTATTGGGGTTTTTTCGATTCCGCAATAATGTATGATATTTTTATTTATACCATACATCAGTTTGGATTGCTGATGACTTCGGGAAATGGTAGTTGAAAGAGGAAACAAGGAATGTCAGGTGAAACGCATGGCGAAACAGCCGTCTACAATTGGCGCAAGCACCTATCAGCGCATCAAGCGGGATATCATCTTCGGAGAGCTGCAACCCGGTTCCAAACTGAAGCTGGACGCCTTGAAGGATCGCTACTCGGCAAGCCTTTCGACACTTCGTGAGACCCTGAACAGGCTTGCCAGCGATGGATTTGTCGAAGCCCCCGAGCAACGGGGGTTCCTTGTTACGCCGGTCTCTCGCGAAGACCTGACTGAGATAGCAGAGCTGCGCGTCCTATTGGAGTGTCACGCATTGGAGTTGTCGATCGCGAACGGCGACACGGATTGGGAAGGCAACCTTGTCGCGGCACACCACAAACTGCACCTGATGGAACAGCAGCTTCTCAAGGGCGACGAATCCGAGAAAGAAACCTGGAAACGGTATGATTGGGAGTTTCATCAGGCAATGATTGCTGCCTGCAACTCCAGAAACCTTCTGTCTCTGCACTCGATCATCTACGACAAATACCTTCGCTATCAGATGCTCGTGCTGACCTATCGCGGCGAAGAGGCTGTCAAGGAACACAAGGGCATGTTCGATGCCGCATTGGCCAGAGACGCGGATACGGCGAAGAGACTGTTGGAAGCCCACATCCGAAACGGCCTCGCGCATACTATTGAGGCGATGTAGGCGATTGTAATTGCGCCGCTGCTCAGCCATCGGGGGCAACAGCAATATACCTGGATCACATCCACATTCGACACCAGGCAGATCAGCGCGTGCAGATGGCCGATCCAACATGGCGATCAGACGGACAATGCACATCATCGGAGGGAACTACACCCCCCCAACACTCCATGTTCTCAACTTAGCCACCGACTCTTTCGAACGGCCCCCATGCGACCATAACGGCAGCGATCAGTTACTTTGATTTCTGGCTTCCAGCCGCTCAAGATTTACCACTGTAGAAAGCATTATTCGATCATGGCTCCAATCCTGGGTTTGGCGGACTGATGCGGATCCGATGGCAAGGACCATAGCCAGGGTCAAAGTCAGCCCAAAGAAAATCGCCGTCATGTGTGCCGTCGTGATCGGTGCCTCGGTCAGCGCGACGACGCGTTGCCGCAATATCTGCTTTGCGTTGGGGCCGTTCACCAAGGCCACGTGAAGAACGCGCGGATTACTCAGGGCAACGGATTGCGCGCAATAGTCCAGCAGGCACGTGGTATAGTCTTTTGCGTTGATCCCTTTGCGCGAAACGACGGACTGGTCGCAGGCCAATTCACGAAGCCGGTCAAATTGATGCTTCAATACCAGATAGGCCGGATTCCAGAACAGTACCGGCCGCAGGAGTTCGAAGCCCAACTCCCATTCCACGTCTCTGGCACGGATATGCTGAAACTCATGAGCCAGCGCGAACCGAAGCTCGGCAGGGGTGTTCAGCAGATGGCTGGGCAAAACTACATGCCGACGACGCAAACCCCGCACCGCGAAAGGAACGGTTGTTCGGTCGGAGAGGCGAATATCAACACGCGATGAGCGCCGCCAAAGGAAGCTGGACCTGACGACTTTGCGGATAGACCAGGCATCGTGCATTACCCTGACTGCCAACATTGCCGAGATCAGCGCCAGCGCAATCAAAATGCAGGTCACAAAGGCATTGTCACCGGAGAGGATGTGATCGATCCAACGTTCGCGGCTATTCAACAGAGCTTCGAATTCTGCCGCTGGCATGGCGATGTCCCCGCGCAGGTAGGCGGCAACGGCGATATCGCCCAAAGCAACCGCAACTCCTGGCCAGATCAGATTGGCGATTGTTGCCACTGCCAGCGCAAGAACCGGACTAAGCACAACACAAAGACACAGCGTTTTGAGCGAACGGAGTTGTTCCACAAAGCCGTATCGCATCGACGTCCGCGCGAACAGGGCACGGGCCGCAAGCCAGATCAGTGCTGACAATCCAAGCACGACATTGAATTCAAGAAATGCATCGAGAACCGGTTTAACCGCCGTCATTTTGCAGCCTCCTCTCTACCAGTGCCCGAATTTCCTCAAGATCGGCTTCACTCAGCCCTGCGTCATCGACAAGACGCGCGACCAGCGTTGCCGGGGTGTCATCGAACAGAGTCCGAGACAGGTTTTGCAGCGACCGCGCCTGATATCTGTCTTTTTCCAGCAGCGGCTTGTAGATCAGCGTCTTGCCGTCCTTGCGGCTTTCAACAAATCCCTTTTCGTCCAGAATGCGTAGAATTGTTGCGCCGGATGTGTAGGCCAGATTGCGTTCCGATGGCAGTCGATCCAGTACATCCCGCACCGACCCTTGCCCAAGCGCCCAGAGCTCATTCATGAACTCCAGTTCAACTTCGGTCATCAGATTTGTCGTTTTCTTCTTACGCATCGGGTATTGTGCCGCCATTCTTAGTATGCCTGTCAGACAAGCATCCTTTCGCCGTTTCGCAAAGCCTAAACTTTCCAGAACACAAAAACGCCCCAGCCGATGGACAGGAAAAGCGGTATCCAAACCGGCTGCCCCACCAATCCAAGCCAGGCCAGAAAGATATAGGCTGATCCCAGAAGCGTGATGAATAAGCGGTCGCCGAGCGTTGTGGTCAGGCCCAATACGCCCCTCCGTTCGATTCCGTCACGGTATTTGAAACCCTCGAGAATGCCGATCAGCGCAATCGCCGAGAAGATGCCGACAAACACCGCCAGCGTTGCCGGGGTCCAAGCCATCCAGAAATCGGGCCACAGGGGGTCAGTCCACGAGAACCCTTTTTCTTCCTGTTGGCCGACATTGCCCCATCCGGCCTGTGCTTGTGCAAAGGCCGTCGAGGGCAGAAAGAGAAGCGCGAGAAGACGTTTACGCATATCGAACCTCATACACGTCCCATCGCGAAACCACGCGCGATGTAGTTGCGGACAAACCAGATGACGATTGCCCCGGGGATAATGGTCAGAGTGCCGGCAGCGGCAAGCAGGCCCAGTTCATATCCGGCGCTTGATGCGGTGCGGGTCATCACGGCGGCGATGGGTTTGGCCTCGACCGCAGTGAGCGTCTTGGCCAGCAGCATTTCGACCCATGAGAACATGAAGCAGAAGAAAGCCGCGACGCCGACGCCTGCTTTGATGTTGGGCAGGAAGATCGTCACAAAAAAGCGCGGGAAGGAATAGCCGTCGACATAAGCCGTTTCATCCAGTTCCTTCGGGATGCCGCGCATGAAGCCTTCCAGAATCCACACCGCCAGAGGCACGTTGAACAGCGTATGCGCCAGCGCCACCGCCAGATGAGTATCGAACAACCCGATGGACGAATAGAGCTGGAAGAAGGGCAAAGCAAAGACCGCCGCCGGGGCCATGCGGTTGGTCAGCAGCCAGAAGAACAACTGCTTGTCACCCAAGAACCGATAGCGCGAGAAGGCATAGGCGGCAGGCAGGGCCACGCTGACCGAAAGGACCGTGTTCAGCGTCACATAGGTGATCGAGTTGATATACCCCCAGTACCACGTCGGATCGGTGAAGATGGTGATGTAATTCTCAAGCGTGAAGGTCTGGGGGAACAGGGAAAAGCCCGACAGAATCTCGTTCGTGGTCTTGAAGGACATTGCCACCAGCCAATAGATCGGCAGCATCAGGAACGCGATATAGAGAATCGGGATGATGGACCGCTTTTTCATTCTGCGTCGTCCTTTGTCATCAGTGTGTAGAAGAGCCACGAAACCAGCAGCGTGATGGCGAAATAGATCAGGCTCATTGCGGCCGCAGGGCCAAGGTCGAACTGCCCCAGCGCGATTTTAACAAGGTCGATCGACAGCAGAGTGGTCGAGTTGCCAGGGCCGCCACCGGTCAGAACGAAGGGCTCGGTATAGATGTTAAAACTGTCCATGAAGCGCAGCAGAACGGCGATTGTCAGGACGGTTTTCATCTTCGGCAACTGGATATATCGGAACACCGACCATGGGCTGGCGCCATCGATCTTGGCCGCCTGATAGTAGGCGTCAGGGATCGACACGAGGCCCGCATAGCACAGCAGCACAACCAGTGACGTCCAGTGCCAGACATCCATGACGATGACGGTAATCCACGCCGAGAGCGGCTGTTGCGTCATGTCATAGTTGATGCCAAGAACGTCATTCAGGAAATAGCCCAGCAGGCCAATTTTTGGCAGGGTGAAGATGTTCCACATCGACCCGACCACGTTCCACGGGATCAGCATCGGCAGCGCCATCAGCACAAGACAGACCGGCACCCAGAAGCCTTTGCGCGGCATGGAAAGGGCGACGATGATGCCCAAGGGCACCTCGATCAGCAGGATCAGGAAAGTGAACAGAAACTGCCGTCCCAGCGCGGCCTGAAACCGGTCCGACCGCAGAATCTGTTCGAACCAGCCCAGCCCCTCCCAGAAGAACTGGTTGTTGCCGAAGGTTTCCTGCACCGAGTAGTTGACCACCGTCATCATCGGCACCAGCGCGTTGAACGCGACCAGGGCCAGAACCGGCAGGACAAAGAACCATGCCTTTTGGTTTTCCGTTCTCATTGCGCCCGCTCCTCAGTTGCGATCCAGCCGTCACGGTAGACGCGCGATTGTTCGGGTTTGAATTGCAGAAAGACCTGTGATCCGGGTTCGGGTACTTCGTGTTCGGTCACTGCCTTCAGCGCGGTATTGCCGACCATGGCGCTGACCACATAGTGGCGACCAATGTCCGATACTTTGGTCACATGGGCCGGAATACCCGTGTCGCCAAAGCCGACATATTCGGGGCGGATACCCAGATCAGTGCGGCCCCCGTCGCCATGGGTCGGGCCTTCCAGCATGACCTCGTGCCCTTCGAATATGGCGCGGTCGCCTTTGGCGTCGCAGGGCAGGACATTCATGCCGGGCGATCCGATGAAATGGCCGACAAACGTGTGTTGAGGGCGTTCAAACAGTTCAACCGGGGTGCCGATCTGCACCACTTCGCCTTCCTGCATCACCACGACCTCATCCGCAAAGGTCAGCGCCTCGGTCTGGTCGTGGGTGACATAGATCATCGTGGCCTGCACGCGCTGGTGCAGTTCTTTCAGCTTCGACCGCAGCTTCCACTTCAGGTGCGGGTCAATCACGGTCAGCGGCTCATCGAACATCACCGCGTTCACATCGTCGCGCACCAGACCACGCCCCATCGAGATTTTCTGCTTGTTGTCCGGGCTGAGGCCGCTGGCGCGGGTGTTCAGCATGTCCGCGACATCCAGCATCTCGGCAATCTCATCGACGCGGCGCTTGATCGTTGCGGGGTCGACGCCCCGGTTTTTCAGGGGAAACGCCAGATTTTCGCCAACGGTCATCGTGTCATAGATCACCGGGAACTGGAACACCTGTGCGATGTTGCGCTGATCAGGTGGCAGCGCGGTTACGTCCCGGTCATCGAATAGGATCCGACCTTCCGAGGGGGTAAGAAGGCCGGATATGATGTTCAGCAGCGTGGACTTGCCGCAGCCTGACGGCCCGAGCAGGGCATAGGCCCCGCCGTCACGCCAGGTCACATCAATTTCTTTCAGCGCATAATCCTCTGGGCCTTTCGGCGCGGGCATGTAGCTGTGTCGCAGGTTGGAAAGCTTGATCTGTGCCATGTCAGGCCACCCTTTGGCCGTCTTGGCCGAAATACCGGCAATGGGCCGGGTTCATATAGAAGCTGTGATCCTCGCCCACCTGATAGGGATGTACGCCCGCCGCCAGAGACACCCAGTCATCCGATCCGTGCCGGAAATGCGCGCTGGAATCCGAGCCGGACAGCTCGGTCACGACCACGCGGCCCGTCAGTTCCACATCCGCATCCGAAGTGCGGAACGGCGTCACCCGGTGCGGGCGCACGGCGACCATGTATTCTCCATCCGCGATATCTGCGACCGACCAGCCGCCTCCACCCTCCAATTGTGCCTTAGCGTCAGAAACAGTGATACGGGCCACATTGATCGGCGGATCCGAGAACACGCGCGCGGCGGCGATGTTTTCGGGGTTGCGGTAAATGTCTGCAGTCGGACCAAATTGAGTTACACGCCCGTTTTCCATCAGCGCAGTATAACCCCCAAGCAGCAGCGCCTCTTCGGGCTCCGAGGTGGCATAGACCACCACGGCGCCGCGACCGGCGAACAGGTCGGGCAATTGCTCGCGCAACTCTTCGCGCAGCTTGTAGTCGAGGTTCGCCAGCGGCTCGTCCAGAAACACCGCGCGGCTTTCCTTGGCAATGGCACGCGCCAGCGCGGTGCGCTGTTGTTGACCGCCCGACAGCTCATGCGGACGGCGGTGCAACATCGGGCGCAGTTGCAACAGGTCGGCGGCCTCTTCCACGCGGCCTTCGATCTCGCTTAGGGCCATGCCAGCCACGCGCAGCGGCGAGGCAATGTTGTCGAATACGGTCATATGGGGGTAGTTCACGAAGAACTGGTGCACCAGGCTGATCTGCCGCTTTTGCGTGTTCAGCCGTGTGACGTCCTGACCATCCATCAGAACCCTACCCGAGGCGATCGGGTCTAGCCCGGCCATCATCTTGATCAGAGAGGTCTTGCCCGACCCCGTCGCGCCCAAAAGCACGTTGAAATGGCCCGTTTGCAGCGTCAGGTTGGTGGGTTTGATATGGATGACGTTGCCGACCCGTTTGGTCGCGTCTTTGAGTTCGATCATGTCCGTGGGTTCCGGTCCTTCAGTGCGCGGCACTGGTCTTGGGGTGGGGATGCCTGATGCGGCATCCCCGGTTTCAAAACGCTTACTGAGACTGCCAGCGCTGAACCAGCTCGTCATAGTTGACGGTCTGGCCTTGCGGCTTTTCGTTCTCGAGCTTGGCTTTCGGCGAACCCTCTTTCTCCAGCCAGAAGGACGCGTCCTGCGGCTCGTTCAGACGCGGACCACAGCCACCGTAGACACCGGCGCTTTCGTCCGCGGCCTGCATACGGGCCATGGTGATGTCCATCTCTTCTGCCAGACGGTCCATCGCCTCTTGCGGGGTGAACGCACCCGAGTTCACATCACCAATCTGCTGCCACCAGATCTGGGCCAGCTTCGGATAGTCGGGCACGTTGATGCCGGTCGGCGACCATGCCACACGGTCGGGCGAGCGGTAGAACTCGACCAGACCACCCAGCTTAGGCGCGCGTTCGGTGAACGACTCGTGGTTGACCGAGCTGTCGCGGATGAAGGTCAGACCCACATGGGATTTCTTCACATCGACAGTCTTGGACGTCACGAACTGCGCATAGAGCCACGCCGCCTGAGCACGATCCGCAGGGGTCGATTTCAGGAAGGTCCAGGAACCCACGTCCTGATAGCCAACCTTCTGGCCTTCTTCCCAATAGGGGCCGTGCGGGCTGGGCGCCATCCGCCACAGCGGCGTGCCTTCGTCATCCACAGTGTTGTTGCCTTCGGACTTCGGCTTCACCATGTCGGCGGTAAAGGCGGTGTACCAGAAGATTTGCTGGGCCACGTTGCCCTGGCTGAGTGCAGGCAGCGACTGGTAGAAGTCATAAGACGCCGCACCGGGAGGCGCATAATTGCGCAGCCACTCATCCCATTTACGGATCGCATAAACCGCAGCTGGACCGTTCGCAGCACCACCGCGCGAGACGGACGCCCCAACAGGGTTACAGGTGCCCGCTTCCATGCGGATGCCCCATTCGTCGACGGGCACACCGTTCGGCTCACCCTTGTCGCCGGCACCGGCCATCGACAGCCAGGCGTCGGTCATGCGCCAGCCCAGGTCAGGTGCGCGCTTGCCGTAATCCATGTGGCCATAGATCGCGACGCCGTCGACTTCTTTCACGTCATTTGTGAAGAACTCGGCAATGTCTTCGTATGCCGACCAGTTGACCGGAACGCCCAGATCATAGCCGTATTTGTCCTTGAACGCGGCCTTGTTGGCCTCGTCATCAAACCAGTCCTTGCGGAACCAGTAGAGGTTCGCAAACTGCTGGTCGGGCAGCTGATACAGCTTGCCGTCGGGACCGGTGGTGAACTGAATGCCCATGAAGTCATCCAGATCCAGCGTCGGCGAAGTTGTCGCCGCCCAGTCGCCCGCCATCATATCGGTCAGCGGATAGGCCAGTTGCAGACGCGAGTGCGTGCCGATCAGATCGCTGTCGTTGACATAGCCGTCATACAGGTTCCGGCCAGTCTGCATTTGCGTCTGAACAGCCTGTACCACTTCACCTTCACCAAGGATCTGGTGATTGACCTTGATGCCGGTGATTTCCTCGAACGCCTTGGTCAGAACCTCGGATTCGTACGAGTGGGTCGGGATGCCTTCGGACAGGACGTTGATTTCCATGCCAGCATAAGGCTGTGCAGCTTCGATGAACCACTGCATTTCCGACATCTGTTCGTCTTTCGACAGGGTCGATGGCTGGAATTCGTCGTCGATCCAACGTTGTGCTGCGGCTTCGTCGGCCCAAACGGGACCGTGCCCCGCAATGACGGCAGCAACCGCCACTGCGGAAAGTAGATGTCTCCGCATCTCTTTCCTCCCAAAAAATTATGGTTCTCCGGTTGAAACCGGATGGCAGGCAGCATCAGCGATTTTCTGCACACCTGTCAAACTAATTTTTTAGTAATTGAGCAAAACAGACGCAAGTCATTAACAATTATCACTTTTTACCCCTCACTCAGGTGATAGGATAAAGCTAATTCTATCTTTGCATGTGCGCCGGTCGCATCCCGCACATGCAAATGCAGCGCATCGGCCCCGGCATCCTCACACTCCATCGCATCAGCCAAAATCTCTGACATCCGCGTTCGCCACGTGGCAGATCAGCAGGAACAGGCGCTTTCGGCGACTGATCTGCAAATCAGCCCTGATTTTCCCAATGGAGAAGTCAGGATCATTGAAAACGGTCTAGGTGCTGGATGAAGGATGTGAGGCGAAAATGGAAAGGTTCTGTCGCTGGTGGCAGAACTATGTGTCGCCTGACAAGGATATGTCAGGCGACACATAGTATTGCCATTAACCAACAACTAAGCCTTTGATTTTGAATCATTCAAAATTTCATACCCGCACAGATATTGCCATTTGCGACTCAAAGGCCTTCCATCGACATCTACCGCTATTTATTTGCCAATTGAGCGGAATCAGTGTTGGCGGGGGGCATTGCCGGTATGAGGCAATACTCGACCTCGACCCGTCTGGCAGATTCGAATTGCTGTGACGCCACCGGATCTATAGCCTCGCCTTGCTCATAGGTCAGGATGGTGATCCTGTCGTCTTCCAGTTTGCGGTTCCCTATGGCGCTGGCTTCTGACGATGACAGGCCGAACATGTACTCCACCAGCAATTGCTTGATCCGATCAGCACGCCTGTCAGCAAGTTTCCTATTATCCTCAGGCAAGCCGGAGGTACTCGCGCGTCCTTTCAACTTTACAATCAGCCGCCCCTTACTGGGATCATGCCTCTCCATCCTTTCAGCAATATCCATGACCTTTTGGTTGTCAATCGGATCGACCATTCCCTCGTTAAAATAAATTGCTGTAGGCATTTCTTTTTCAGCCTCGGGGCGACACGCATTCAGAGCGTCCGATCCCAATTGGTCAGAGAGTTGACCCAAATAGACCTGCAAAGGACGTAACGGATCTTTATCGTCTGATCCCGCTAACGCTTCGGCAGCAACAGCCAACGAGTTTGCCGCGCCGCCAAGATCCTCCAAAGTGTCTTCCAAGGCGGTTCCATCAGTCAACTCAGCAACAAATTTGACTGTCAGGTGTTTCTGGGTTTCGCTTACGGTTGCAGGTTGCAGCACCACAACAGGCGGCCGTTCCCTCAGCAGCTTCACCTCTTGTGCCAGACGCGCAATTTGAACTTCGACAACAGTTGGCGGGTCCGGCAGCAATTTCTTCACATTCGAAACAAGCGCTATTGCCGAAGTTGCCAATTTATACGCTTTTTGAGCGTACTCAGCCGGAAACGACAGCCTGGTATTGCCATCATCGAGTTGGAACTGTTTTATCGTAGAGGCATTGAGGAATACGAGCTGACCGCGTTGACCAACCGGAGCAAGCGCCGCCCATCCGCCATATTTACCGAGATGGAAAACGGGTTTGGATATCACCGAACCTGTTCGTCCAGCGGACAAACCGGCGTCCACGATCCTAGCGTTTTCCAAAGCAGGGGGAACCGACATGACAATCCTGCCGCATGGTATTCGAGCGGTGAGTGGTAGTCCCAGTTTCTCTGCGCCATTCAGAATGAATCCTCCGACGGAGATCTTTTTACAATTCTTCGAAGCGGTTTCAATTTGTTCGTTCACTTTCCCAGCAATAGCCTTGGTCTTAAATGTCAGGCTAACTGCCAGAATTGCGATCACTCCACACCTGACCAATACCGAACTGATCCCCTTATGTTTGTTGTTCAGAAGCGCCCCAACCCAAAAACCAACTAAACTATCGGTTCTCTCGATCCACATTTTACGAGTGGCATCGTAGCTATCCCGCATTCGGCTTCTCTGAGCGATTTCTGCTTGTTTACCGCGCTCAAAGTCGCGTTGAATGCGCGCCTTCGCTGTATGTTCCAAATTCCTGCCAAGCCCGAGCCACCAACGAATTTGACCGGCAAGAAACTTGATACGGTGCTTCAACATCAAACCTGCCAATTGAAGCCATTCGCCCTTGAGCACCGTTGCAATTTTCGGAGAGATCATGACCCCGCCAACGCGGAAAACCACCCAAAGGACGAGTGCGACGAATAGATAAAGTAAAGCAAAAACAATAACTAAGACCAAAAATTCAGCGGACACAAACCGCTCGAATGTCGAACTGTTGTCGCCAATGGGCAAAACGATGCCCAGTTCATGGCGCCAGACACGTTCAAGAAGCACCCCAATAGTCGTTCCTGTAACCACAAGCAGCCCAGGAGTTGAAAACACCATATCGGCCAGACGTGAGGGTTGCTTGGCAGAAGCCTTTGCGGCGAGGCCCAAGAGTTTCGTGATTTCACCAGATTTCAAGCTGGTTAACACAGCGGTCTTTTCTTTGCTCAAGTTGGCCAGATGCTCTTTGCACAGCAGCCCGTCACCGTCACCGACCGCATCTTTGGGACAACGCTGTCCTTTGTCGACGGCCACACAGCGGCCGTCGGGCGAGTTTTTTGCTCTCTTTGTCATGACATATCCTCACCGCACAAGCTGAGGCGCTATGTTCAGACCCGTCAGGTTTCGCACGGCGTACCCAAGGGCACGGACGGCTGTATCGAGGATGGTCTGCCGAAACTCGAAAGTCTCGTATTTCAGACCATTCAGATACACTTTCATAGCGCGCTTATGTGACCGCATCAGGAATTCAGCATTCTGCTTGCTGATCCGATTTGCGGCAAAATCGATCTGCGTTTGAATTACGGCTTCTGAGATGCTTTTCAGATAGCCGCTCGCCTGCTCTTTACTCTCGGCGAACCAGGTTTGGGCTTCGGAAGAAATCGCGGCACCTAAACCATTTAGCAAATCATCTACAGAGCTGGGTTTGAAGTTTTCGTAATCAAATGCCATGACAACCTCACTGCAAAATGTTGTTGATAGGGATGGCGCAGGTCACCTGTACCAGGGTGTAGGCTTGAGACTGGCCGAGCCCAACAGTCCGATGCTGCTGAGCCATTTCAGTGAAGCCGTCGACGCAATCCGTCAGGTCTGATGCCAGCAGCTTGGCCGCTTTGGTCGCCGGCCTGCCATCGTTACTTTCTGCCCGGTTTTTAACCCAGCTTCGGGTGACCTCCAACTGCGCAAGCGCATCGGCATAGCGCGTGGCGGCACCGTTATAGGAGCCAGGCCCCTTGAAATCGCCCAGCTGCGCAGATGCCACCAGCGACGAGACACTCTGCAAACCATCTGCTGCGGATTTTGTGACCTGGTTGGGAAAGGCCGGTTCAAAATAAGTGCATCCACTGAGGGCAAGGCCAATCCCGGCAACAATCAAAGCTGTCTTCGAAAAGTAGGTCATGCAATCAGCCCTCCTTGGTTCAACTCCCGAGCCCGGTCCGTCGCGATGTCGAAACTGGCCTCGATAAACCCGACCCAGTTCGACCGGATCGACAGGCCACCCAGCCCAAGCTCTTTGCGCACTTCGCGCTCGATCGATTGCGTTTCTGGCCCCCTTACCCCATCGATGGTAAGCATCTGGTCAAACAGGAATTTCAGGGCGTTTTGCAGGTAAAGCACTCGGCTTTTGGAATGCCGCTGAAAACTAACCGGCTCGCCATTATCAAAATGGATATGATCGCGATGGGCGGAGTCGTAGCCAGAAGTTAGCACTGTTCCAAAATTCTGGCGCAGCACACCTTCGATCGCCAGATATTGATGCGGTTGCGTAGCAAAGGTATCGGCCACCCAGATGAAGCCGTTATCGAACACCAGGCCGTCCAGATCGAACGCTCGGCCCTTGTGGTGAAGACTGTATCCATTTCCAGTTCCATCGACGCCGCCAAACAGGATAGCCGTGACCTGCCCAAGATCCATCGCCTCGAGCACCTGGAACATTTCGCCGATTGCGATGTCCGTTTGAAGCGCAAAGACCGTATCGACATGAGGATGCGCGCGAAAACCGCACTTGCCGCAGTTAGCTACCGGATCCCGGTCATAAAGCAGCGAGACGTCGCCAAACTGACTGATCCGATTACGTGCCATGGGCATTCACCCCTTGGTCATCGGTGATGATGCCATCGTTGGCACTTGGGGGCACAAAGTACCCGACCAGAAACACGATAATTGTGATCAGCGCAGCCGACACCGCGCCGGGCAACTTAGCACCCAGGAAGAACTCTTCGACTACATAGATAAAGACCGTCGCAACTGCCGCCCCGACAGAGCCGAAGACAACCTTTCGCGCAGGCAGGTTTGTTGACATCTGAGCCATGTGATACCTCTAAATAACTGATTCTGAATGGCGCCAAACTTTCTCAAGCGCCTAATTTATTGAAGAAAAAGTATCGTTTGCCTTGCCGAACAACCTCGCCCGACAGGGCTGTGCCTGCGGATATAGCGGCGATGCAGTCCAACATTGAATTTCAGTTTTACGTCAGCGGCGCTCAGTCGATCTCCTGAGTTTCAGGGATCATTTCTGAACATCGAAGCGTCCGCTATTGAGCCACCCTAGCTATTCAAAAAAAGCGAAAAGCGGGTGGTTCGCAGCCCTTAGAGCCACCGGTCAACCTTAAAGCCCGGGCATGCTTTGGCTGCGTAGTCGTTATGACCGCTAACTATCTTGATCAGCGTCCGCCCCTGAATATCCGAGATCAGATTGCGCAATGCGACATCTTGGGCGTCCGTAAAATTGTCGGTAAAGGCATCGTTTTCAGATGAGCCGAAACCGCCAACCAAAGAGATACCAATCGTACCGGCGTTGTGGCCCGCCACATGCGCGCCCACAACGGTTTCAGCACGTCCTTTCGCGATGCCGCCATCGCGATCAATCATGTAATGATAGCCGATATCTTTCCAACCGCGATCTGACACGTGCCATCTGCGGATTTCAGCAGCCTTTTCTTCGACAGATCGTCCCGCATACCATTCTGGGCGGGTAGCTGTGCAATGGACAATGATTTCATCAACGGTATGACGAGCACTACCCTGATAAATCATCCCGCCTGTACTGACGGCTGCGGCGACTTTTTGCATCTCGGCCGGTTCACCATCGTTTTCAAGCCAAAGTTCAGCTGCCGCACGGGTCCGTCGACCAAAATCACCATCGATCGGACCAGGATTGTATCCCAGAGCCTTCAGCGCTTGCTGAATAGACGTAACTGCGGTTGCCGGATTGGTGATCGAAGCGAAGTTCGTCATAAGAATCTCCTTTTCCAATAAAATTTAGCCGTTGGAGGCAAGGTCAATATCGTCTCTTAAAAGCACTTGGTTGCGAGCTAAAAATGCCAGTTGTCGAGCAGCTTAATGGGAACAAACGCAGCGATCATGATCCAAACAGATCATGACACGACAACTAATTTTGAAATGTGAAAATGCTGGATCGCCTTGAATCCCCTACCATCAAATTGCGGAGGCGATCGCTTCATTCCCTAAACATCCTAGTGCAGATGTTTCCGTTCAAAATCAAAACACCACTCATACGCGATGTTAGGCTACCGGAGGCAATACACGAAGAATTAAACGTATCAGTTCGTGCCTGCTGTTCACACCTGTTTTTGCAAGCACCGCAGAAACTTGGTTCTTTGCCGTTGTCGGACTAGTGTTTCGATGCTCAGCAATCTCAGCGACGCTTGCGCCTTCTGCAATCCATCGGCAAACCTCGGTTTCCGCTGGAGTTAATCCATATAGGGCCGTGAACCGCTCCAGTCTTAGATACGGAACTCGCTCTGGATCGACTATGGTGATCAGGGCTCCATCCAGGTTGTTCTCAAGCTCTGCATTGCTATCACTCAGCGGGGCAATGTCTAAAAGATAAGGCGTCAGGCCAGATGGCCGCGAAACTGACACAAGCGATTCATGACGATTGGCTTGCCCCTGCGCTGTGGATCCGATGTCAAATATGTGCGCTTTGATTTTCGAAGTCACATCCGGATCAGAGGTTACAATTCTTCCGTCACGGGCCAGTGTTATTCCATCTTGTGCTTTCAGGATCTTTTTTGCTTCTGCGTTTTTGACAATCACCTGCCCATCCGGCAGCGCTATCGCAATTCCGGCCTGCACATGATCCAACGCTGTGAGAGTTGCTTTGTATCTCGCCTTCAAGAAGGTAAATACGCGTCCTATCTCCAGAGCCTTCGTCAGATGTGGAAGCAATGTAAGAGATCTCTCACATGCTGACCGAGGTACCTTGGAGTCCTGTTGGTCGAAGCCAAGACTCATTGCATCAAACCAGACTGGATCAGTGTTGAGACGTATTCCAATTCGGCGGGCAACACCTGTCCGCCTTTTCAAAAATGCATAATCCTTGCGGGCGTCCAAGACTTCGGCTGCAAGTCCGGTTGCCAGGTCGGGTACCGGTTGATGAGCAGGCTGAGTTCGAAGAAAATCCCAATCCTGATTTTGCAGTCGAGAGAGCCAAGCCCCGTAGTACCACCCTGCTGGTGTGCGGGAAAAATCCAGATAAACACTCGACATCATCGTCAAGTCTTTTGCTCCGGCCTTTTGGCCCCTGATCACTAAGGCTATGGCCTTCGCGCCAACGACAGAGGTCGTTGCATCTAAAGCTCTGCGCCAGCGCCCAGGATTAACCGCTGTGTCGTATATAGTTTCGAGGGCCTTATAGCCCCTAACATCTAGCTCCAACTGTCACCTCCAGAGTTCAATGGCCGCAATGGAAACTGAGATACCCTAATGCGAATTGACGCCATGGACGACTTGATCGGTCTTCGCCGCACCTTCTAACATAACTGCTAAAGCCGTAACGCGCGACCAAAGATCGAAATCGGGAAAATCCGACCGATTTGGCAACCAGTGAAATGTACAGTGTTTGAAACCTTTTCCTGGCAGACTTCGCAACCTTCGGCTGAAACGCTTCTCCATAACAAACCGCGAACATCGTTGAAGCGGTTTTATGTGAAGCGATCTCTGGTTGAGTGCTCAGCCCCCCAAGCGGACCAAACGAACCACTACTTCAATCGCCGGATTACAGTCATTGATCCTGTTTGCAGAGAAAGTCAGCGAAGAGCCCATAGTGCCGATTGCTGCGGTGCAAATAACTGCAAGAAAGTTAGGGAGCAGATCTTCAGGCGTTCCTTTTTCGGTCACTCCACGGTTGGAGCTATTTCAGCAGATGCCCCGGTTTCGTTCCGCTTGCCAACGTTTTCGGCAAAGTGCTCTTCAAGCAGAGTGTCGAACCGGGCAAAGTCAATATCCGGGCAGCGCTATACGCTAGGCGTGATCTTTCACGATGCCACGTAAAGGATGAACATGGCCTTGGATTTATTCAGTAATCATGCGGACCCAGAACAGAACCTGCTGCCCCAAGACGGCGTTGTTCATTACTACGGATCGATCTTCCCGCTGGACGTAGCTGACCGATACTATGCGAGCCTCATGGAGCGAATAGAATGACGCCACGATGAAGCGGTGATCTATGGGAAGCGCATTCAGACTAAACGCAAAGTTGCATGGTATGGCGATGCACCGTTTGAATACACCTATTTGCGGGTCACGAAGCATGCCTTGCCATGTCCGGATGCTGTTGACGTAGTTCGCGGAGCCGACATTCGAGCACAACGAAGCAGATCTACGGGAGGTTGTAATCTAGTCTCTGGGAAACCAGAAATCCGCGGTAAACTCAGTAGGGTCGACTTTGATTAACAAGAACCAACGCTGCCCTTGAAGTTCTCCTTCCTACGAGGTTGGCGTATAACATTACTGGCCTCATTGCACAGTTGGCACCGAAGAGCAGTACTAGATCCAATAAACGCTATGTTTCCAGCTGGCTACGGATCCAGCTGAGAAGGGGAGACCGTGCGTCTCGCTCATGCCAAATTGCACGGATTCCCAATTCCGGCAGTGTGAAAGGGCAATCGCGCGTGATTAGATTTCCGTTGATGGTGGCGGCTTGGGCGAGCGTCTCCGGCACAAAAGCGATTAGATTTGTTCCTTCCAGGAAGGCCGGTTGCAGATGCAGACTATCTGTCACCAGCCCAACCTGGCGTGGGGGCAAACCCTGATCCTTCCCAAAAAGGTGAACTGGGTCATCTTGCTTGGCCACGAGCCTCAGCCGGACATGTGGATATAGAAAGACCGTCTCAGCATTCCAGCTGTTCAACGCTGGGTGGGTTCGGTCTAATAGGCACACAAGGCGCTCACGCAGTAGAAGCTTTTGAAGAAACTTAGGATTTGCCTGAAGCCCTGCGCCAATGATCAAATCGGCATCACCTGAATCGAGCATCTGGTAGCTGTGATCCGAATAGCTATGAATTTCGAACACGATCCCCGGTGCTTGCTTTCGAATACGCCGAACTGCGTTTGCAAGGAAACTGGTGGCAATAAAATCATGGGCATGAATTCGAATAGTTGCGCTCGCGTTTTCAGGTGAGAACGTCACCGGCGCAGTCAGCACGCTGATCTCGGAAAGGATCGTGTTCAACCGCGCTGCAAGATCCAGGGTGCGCGCCGTTGGCACCATTTCGCGCCCTTGCTGGACGAACAGGGGGTCGTCAAACAGGCGGCGCAACCTTGCTAGAGTATGACTCATGGCAGGTTGGGTTACGTTCATTCGCTGCGCAGCACGCCCAACATGCCGTTCCGAAATGAGCGCTTGCAGAGATTTCAGTAGATTAAGATCGACGCCATCAATATCATTCATATCAGGAAGTAATAATGATTATTTCCAATTATGTCCACCGGACGCCATCTTCCTCTCGACCACAAGAGGAAAAGAAAGATGAATATTCTGATCACTGGGGCCAGCAGCGGCTTCGGAAAAGAAATGGCCATCAGACTTGCAGACGAAGGTCATTCTGTATTCGCCGGAATGCGTGCTTTGAAGGGGCGAAACGCCGAAGTGGCGACCAGCCTAGAGGCGGCATCTGCGCGGATTTCATCCATTGAACTGGATGTCGGCAGTGATGGCAGCGTAGACAGCGCAATCGCCGATCTGATGTTAAAGCTGAATGGCCCACTTGATGTCGTCATTAACAACGCAGGGATCTATGTTGGAGGGCTCAACGAGACCATTTCTGCGGTTCGGTTTCAGAACATGCTGAATGTGAACGTGCTGGGACCGGTTCGTGTTCTACGCGCCATCCTTCCCAATATGCGCGTCCAGGGCTTTGGCACGGTGATCAGCATCACCAGTGACATGTCGCGGTTTGCGTTGCCGATGAGCGGTTTTTACTCAGCCAGTAAAGCGGCGCTGGAACTGGTCGCCGAGACCTATGCCCTTGAACTCGCTCCTTTGGGACTGGAATCCCTTATCGTTCAACCCGGCGCATTTGACACTGGCATCATGCAAAAATCGCCGCCAACGGATGAACCGGAACGCATGGCTGGATACGGCCCAACATTGGAACAAGCACAGGCGATAGCCGGTCGCTTCATGGGGTTGGCGCAAAAAAGCTTTGTTGAGGCGTCCCCTGCAATGGTTGCCGATGCCATCGCCGACCTGTTGAACCTGCCCTACGGCAAAAGACCGCTGAGAACTGTCGTCGACCCGTCGGACATTGGCGCTCTGGCCAGCGCAATGAATGCTGCCGTAGCCACCAAGCAGGAGAGGATTCAGAACGCTCTCGGCGCCGATTTTTCCTTCCCGGTTCAGGAGGCTGCGGAATGAATATGATCACCGTTTTCGTCGGACTGCTGTCCGTCTTCTTCCTCTTCGCAAGCTCGATCAAGATCTTTGGCTGGCAGAAGTTCATTTTCGAAACCCAACTGGCGATGTTCATCAAGTATGGGTTGAACCGGCAGATCATGGCCTTGGTCGGCGTGGTTGAATTGTTGGGCGCAGTCGCGATCTGGTTTCAGGGATCCTGGGTCGGAACTTTAGGCGCGTTGGCTATTCTTGGAACGTCTATCGGTGCAATTGGTTGTCATCTGATCTGGGATACCTGGAAAGAAGGCGTTCCCGCCATGGTCACAGGCACCTTGTCCGCTTTCGTAGTTTGGTCTGGCCGTGAAACGGTGTTGAGCATTGTTGGTATTAGCTGAAAGCAATTCATAACACAGGAGTGCATGTTGTGACTGACAGTATCCGCGTGGCAAATGCCAAGGGCCTTTATCTGGAAGGCATTCGAGACGGCAAAATGGTTGAAGCGCTCGATAAATATACCGGGGATCGCTACACGCAACACTCAACGGGTGTAAGCGACGGTAAAGAAGGTTTCATCGAGTTCTTCACGCCTTTTCTTGAGCGGAATCCGGTGCGCGACGTTCAGGTTCTGCGCACCATCGAGGATGGAAACTTTGTATTCGTACATGTGTATCAAAGCCTCAACGGTGGTGAAGCGCAGTGGGTGACGGCCGATATCTTTGATACCGACGAAGACGGTAAAATCATCGAGCATTGGGATGTGATTGCCGCGTATAAGTGGCCAACCGTCTCGGGCCGCAGCATGGTGGATGGCCCAACCGAAATCGAAGATCTCGATTTCACCGAGGCCAACAAGACCGTGGTGCAAGGGTTCATCGACAATGTCCTGATGGCAGGGCGTACCGATCTTGTGACTGACTACATATCGACCGAGCAATACGTTCAGCACAACCCAGAAATAGACGGCGGATTGGAAGCTTTCTCCATGCATCTTGGAGAGATGACAAGTGGCGGAAAAACCGCGCAATACGTCAAAGTTCACCGACTACTCGGCCAAGGAAATCTTGTGGTTGCTTATAGCCATGTAAAACAAGACGAGAACGATTGGGCCGTCTTTGACTTGTTCCGGCTCAAGGGTGGGAAGATCGTCGAACATTGGGATGTTCAGGAACAGATCGGTCCGAAAGAGACTTGGAACAACTCTGGCAAATTCTAGGGGAGGAGGCAGTCCTATTTTCTCTGGTAGGGGTTTAAGATGATTGCTTTTTCAGGGCTAGGGCGTATTGACGTCGGCTCAACATTCCAGAAGCTGAATGGTTGTATTTGATTAACCCCGCGCGATACTCTGAATGCACCTTTTTACTTTCGGAACAAGTGTGTGGCATCGAATGAACAAGTTGGCGCTGACAGCAATGGCATTGATCTCCACTGGCGCGGTGTGGGCCGCCGGTATGGAACGGTGGGGCGAATCCGGGGACTGGACAATCCTGATTGATCCCGAAAAGGGAAACGGCTGTCTCGCGTGGAAGCTCTTTGAAAATGACATGACCGTTGAAATCGGCGCGGCACCTAATGAGGCCGGCGGCTTTTTTGCAGCTTACAATCCGGCCTGGGTTCAAATCGAGGACGGCGCGACTGGGGTCGTACAGTTCGACTTTGGTGATGCGAAATTCGAAGGTGAAGCGGTTGGTGTCTTCAAGAATGGAGTGCCCGGTGGCTACGCATTTTTCGACAACCCGGCATTTGTAACCGAGTTTGGAAAACGCCAAAGCGTTACGATCATTGGTGAAAGTGGGGCCGAGGTGGAGCTTGATCTCAGCGGGTCTGCAAAAGCCATTGAGGCCGTTCTGGCGTGTCAGGCCGAACAGCCGGAACCGCTGAAGAATTAGGACGCGCCCGATTATTCCAATTGATTGATGTCCGGTACACAAGGTTGCCTATCGGCAGGCATTTCATCAGCGCCTTTTGGAGCCTTGCTTCTCGACCCACCCACATCCAGCTTGAACTTTGGCGACGAAAGTTGGCCCGTCACATCAAAGGGCCAGGCGCTTCGAGATAGGGGTTTGCCAACGCGACGGGGCTCTGCTCTGATCGCTATGCTATCGTTCAGCCAGTCCACTTGCCCCCTGGCCACCAACTGAACTGATCCCGTTTCAATGACGATGGAGTTTGAACTGACCCGCCCGGCCTGAATAGCAACCGGAGCAACCACGCAAGTGATGTCGGTGTAGCCCTGTCTGAACTCTTCTGAAAACAGCCAAGGGAAAATGCCCAGCCCCGCCAGTTCCAATAGGCTGGTGCTGATAGGCAACGTGGCGAAGCGGGAGGCAAAGCCGAGGCGATTCACACTCTCATACCTGTCGCTGAGTTCCGCTTCAAAAAACTCTACCCAAAATTTCGAGGAGCACTCCAAGTCTGTTGTCCAAAGAGCAATGTGGTTCAATTTCATCCCAATCTCGCTCACATCTTTTCAGTATTGACGGGCGTCGCATAGCAACCTATGCGGTTTATTGCAATATTCTGAAGGTTTCTGCATGAATCTGAATGTCCCAGACACTCGTCAACTCGAACTGGCTCGGCGCTTGCAGGAAGGTCAACAAGTCATTGCGGTCGAGGCTGCTCAAGAATTTGACGTGTCAGTTGATACGATCCGGCGGGATATTCTCGCCCTCGAAGCAGAGGGAAAGGCCCAACGCGTTCGCGGTGGTGCAGTGCCTTTGTCCACTCCGGCACCGCCATTGCATAAAAGACTGTCGGGAGATGTCGCGCCTGACGCGAAGCTGGTATCGGCCGCTATCCGAGAGATAGGCAGTGCGGCGACACTCCTGATCGATGGAGGCACGACAACACTAGCCATAGTCGAACACCTGCCCCACGAAGAGGGTCGCCTTGTGATCACACCGTCGCCCTGGATTGCGATTGCCTGCCAGCAAAAGAATGTTCCGGTCTATGTTTTGGGTGGTAGCCTAAGGCCGCAAGGCGGCATTGCGACAGGAGACTCCGCAATCGAACGGGTTGGGGATGTCGCGGCAGATGTCGCGATTCTGGGAGCGTGCGGACTAGAGGCAGAGTTCGGTTTAAGCTCGGACGATGCAGAAGAAGCCATGATGAAGAAGGCAATGCACCGGGCCGCAAGCCGCACTATTGTTGTGACTAGTCACGCGAAAATCGGCCTCAGAGCCCGTCATCGAACAGTAGCGCTCCCAGAGATAGATGCCGTTGTCACAGATTCACACAACGCGACAACAGATTTGCTCGCGCCCCATACGCGTGTGGTGACCAAATGACCGACAGTTCTCGTGCAAGTGAACTGACCCCGAGAATTGGCCTGCCGACTAATCATTCGGCTACAAACTCGGCGCGTTTAGCCACACGTTTGGCTTTTTTTACGGCGGGTTTTTCCCTGGCCTGCTGCGCGCCCCTTTTTCCCTTTTTCAAAGAATCCGTTGACGTCGACAAAACGCAATTTGGGCTACTCCTGCTTTGTCTTGGATTTGGATCTATAGTCGCCATGCCGATTACCGGTGTCTTGGCAGCGCGCAGTGGAGCGCGTCCACTTATTTTGCTTGGAGGCTATGGTCTGATCGCCATGCTTCCCCTACTGGCACTATCGCAAACGCCAATAGCTTTGGGTGCAGCTTTATTCGTTTTCGGAGCATCACTTGGAACCATCGACGTCGCAATGAACGTTCATGGCGCGGAAATTGAAGCTATCGAAAATCGCCCACTTATGTCGAACTTTCACGCCCAGTTCAGTATTGGTGGGTTTTTCGGAGCTGGTTTGGTTACACTGTTGTTGTCGTTGTCCATCCCAGTTCTGGCTTGTGCCATCGTGGGGGCTATCGTGGCATTGGCTTCAATGCTGCTGGCCCGCTCCCGGTTTCTGGAGGTCAGTGGCAAGGATCCGGAACCCATTGTCGTTCCGCGCGGGGTTGTTCTGCTCTTAGCCATTTTGGCGGCAATCACGTTTTTGATCGAAGGTGCTCTGCTGGACTGGGGCGCTCTTCTGATCATTGATCTTGAACTCACCGAACCCGAAAGCGCCGGCGTCGGCTACATATTGTTCTCAATCGCAATGGTATTAGCCCGCCTGACTGGTGACCGAATTGTTGAGCGATGTGGGGAATATCTCGTTCTGCTGGTTGGCGGATCAATCGCAGTTCTTGGTATCGCGAGTATTCTGCTATCGACCAACTCGGTTGTTGCCATGCTTGGGTTTGTCTTGATTGGGCTCGGAGCCGCGAATGTGGTGCCGATCTTATTCAGCGCTGCTGGACGTCAAAACTTGATGCCACCGGGGATTGCTATCGCCTCGGTTACTACAACGGGATATGCAGGCATCCTTATGGGGCCAGCATTGATTGGTTTCATATCTGGGGCATCGACACTGGCGACGGCATTCTGGATTCTTGCGCTGCTCATGGTATCAGTTCCGATTTTCGCAAGACTGGTGGCAAAAGTCTGAACCCAGCATAGGCAACAGTCTCGATAATTTTCGTCAGTACCTACTCAGTGTTTCCAGTATCATATTCCGCGTATTGACGTCGTTGTGGAAAATCCTGTCGGCGAGAAACTCGGACGGAAACTCAGGCCATGTCCCGTGCATTTCAGCGACGAGCCGTCGTGCCTCTTCTGAATTTCCCAACTGATCGTACGCAACAGCTTGGAATAAGAGCGAAGGAGCACTGACTGGCGCTCCGGCAGCTGGTGCGCCCTGGAAGGCTTCAACAACATTTTCGTAGTTCCCGAGCATGAGTTGCGAAACGCCCCAGATGTTTCTCGCACCAAACCTACCAGAGCCTGATTTGGGCCTCTCCGGGTTGCTAACCTCGGCAGCAAGTTCCGGGGCGTTAGCCAAGATGGCGGTGATACCTGCAAGGTCGAGAATATGGCCATCATTCGGTGCCAGTTCGACGGACATTCTTGCGTACTTCAATGCCTCGTTTGGCTGGTTTTTGACAGCCAGCACCCAACCATTTGCGCCGTTTGCCCATGCATCGACGGGGGACAATTCAAGCCCTATTCCAGACATTTCTGAGGCTTGGTTGAAGAGATCCTCCCTTTGTGCTTCATCCGGCGACAACACTGCTAGGATCGCCAGGACCTGCGCTGATCCAGCATAGCCATCAGACAGAGCCGGGTCGAGTTCCATCGCGTGCTGGAACATTCCCAGTGCTATTTGCTGACGTTTGACATCAAATACGGGAAAAAACATGCCTCGGGCTTGGTCCGCAAGGTTGGCAGCCTGGAGTCTTGTCAATGATTGTTCACCAAGCGCCACACGTTCTGCTTCTTCGATGGATCGAGTTGTTGGCACAACCTCCCTGTTATCCTGGCTCGTCCAGATTCCAAACACGGCGACTAATGCAAGAACACCCAGTCCGGCTGGCAGCAGTTTCAGCGAACGCCGACGCTCATCAGGCTCATCGCTGTCCCACGCACTCGATGTGCGATCTTCATTTGTAGGTACGTAGGAAAACCGCGGCTTGTATCCGCCGGGGTCAACAAAGATGCGAACTCCATTGCCGTCCCAGTGATCTTCGTAGAACTGATGCAAAAGACGACGCAGCCGCCTTGCCTCAACGCGAACCAGGTTTTGACCACCAGTACCATCTATGCGCCGCCCATAGACCTCAACAGCGATAGCTTTGCCTCTAATCTGAGTGCTTCGACCAGATAGAGATTCCTCGACTATATAGGTGAGAAATTGCGTGAGTCGGGGTGAAGCTTGAAACCCGTCGCTTGATACGATTCGACTCAGAGCTTCCCGGATGAGTTCCGGAGAAGGCTGTTCAACATGTTGATTTACTAGCAAATCGTTGGATTTGTTCAATGTCAACTCACCCCCAGCTCACGGTGACTCACTTGGCCTTTGCGGTCAACCGCACTCATCTTGATTTGAGAATGGATAGTGGGCGTCGGGATTTTTCCAGTGACGGTGGACCTGATTGAAGAAATTCCAGAACTTTCCGATGTGCTGTCGAGGCGCATGGAAACGGATGCGCTACTCGGCGAGGTCATCGAAGACCTGAAGAAAGCATCTGCGCTTTCGAAAGACGCATCGATCACGGCCTCAGAGCGCGCCGAATGGGCCCACATCAAATCTGAACTCATCAATGAGCTTCGCCGCATGTTGAAGCGCAATATGTGAGACACTTCTAACTGAGGACCAATCCATGGCCAAAGAAGACAATAGAAAAGACCAAGACGACAAACAGGTTCAGACGTCAGATCAAATTGAAGACCCGTCACGACGGAGTGTTCTTAAGGGCTTGGCCACTGGAGCGGCTGCGACAGGGGCGGCTGGGTTAGCGGCAGGGAGTGCTGAGGCTCACCAAGGAGACGGCCCCTTGGGAGAAACACTAAGGAACCCATACGGTGGTCGACCCGCTGGCGGCATCTCGTTGCCGGAGTACTTCCGTCCGACGAAGTACATGACTGGTTC
This sequence comes from Ruegeria sp. L12, assembly GCF_056531745.1. Taxonomy (NCBI): domain Bacteria; kingdom Pseudomonadati; phylum Pseudomonadota; class Alphaproteobacteria; order Rhodobacterales; family Roseobacteraceae; genus Ruegeria; species Ruegeria sp. L12. The sequence continues at coordinate 95,329 of NZ_JBQFMH010000008.1, read as the reverse complement.
AAATGCGAACTATTTTCCACTTAGTGAGGAGTTGGGGCCAGATGAGATGCGCATCTCATTCTGTGGCTCAACACCATATCCGCCGCGTGAAGATCAGGCGGGTACTTGCATCATGGTGGAGTTGGGGAATGGAAAACGGTTCTTCTTTGACTTTGGATCCGGTTGTGTCCGCAACATCATTGCCATGCAAGTGCCGGGGCAACTGATCAACGATATCTTCATCTCTCATTTGCATGTCGACCACTACGCCGACATTCCTTATATCTATCCGTTCCGGGCCTGGTCTGGAGGGTATACACCATTGCGCATCCATGGTCCCTCTGGTCGGACGCCCGAACTCGGCACAGCAGGAATGGTTAAAGGTATGCAACAGATGCTCAAATGGCATCTTGAAGCTTTCGACGTGTTCCCAATTGGTGACGGCTATGAGATCGAGGTCAACGAGTTCGATTTCCGCCAAGAAGGTGGCATCGTTTATAACCAAGACGGTGTGACTGTTCGGTCCTGGCCGCGCAGTCATGCCAAGGACGGCGCAGTTGGTTATCGGCTCGATTGGAACGGTCTGAGCTTTGTATGGACCGGCGATGGACGCCCGGATGAGCTTTCACGGAAATACGGCGAAGGTGTTGATGTCTTTGTAACCGAAATGTCGGGACAGGATATTGGTCAGTTGATGACCTACAAATACGGTATCCCACAGGATCTCTTTAATTACACTATCGATACGCATCACACCTCCCACTATGCCGTTGGTAAGCTCTTTGCTGACACAAGGCCGCGTTTGGGAATGGTGACACACTATACCCAGGACGAAGACATCGACGCTGAAATGCTGGCTGGTATTCGCGCCCACTACGACGGTCTGTTCCAATGGGGTCTCGATGTAGCCGTTGTGAACGTGACCAAGGATGCAATCTGGTACAGGAAAGCTGCACTGCCCGGAAAATCCGGTACTGTGCCACCATTTCGTGAACTGGCTGCGGCAGCCGAGGCCGGGCGTATTGAGCTTCCGGATGAAATCACATTACCGAATCCGAGGCTCACCCGAGCAGATCAGCAAGACCAGAAGTACCGTGATATGGAGATCGATCCACGCGAATACTACCCAACTGACGTTTTCCGAGCACCCGGCGGGGACTGGCCGCAGGACTTTACCATCAAAGTTTCGGATGTAATCGGCTCGCGTGATGAAGACTGAGAGGAGATCGAACAATGATTGAATTTGGTTCGACTTCTGCGATCCCCGTAACGATCCTTACCGGCTTTCTTGGAGCCGGTAAGACTACACTTTTGAACCGGATCCTAACAGGCAATCACGGGTTGCGGGTTGCGGTTCTTGTAAATGACTTTGGATCCATAAACGTCGATGCAGACTTGGTGGTCGGCCTCGAAGATGACGTCATGAGCCTCGCGAATGGGTGCGTTTGCTGCTCGATACGAGATGACTTGATCGAAACGGTGGAAGCCGTTCTCGCCCGGCCCGAGAAACCGGAATACATCGTCCTTGAAGCAAGTGGAGTGTCGGATCCGTCATCAATTGCGATGACATTTACCGATCAGAAGTTTCGGGACATGATCCGCTTGGACAGCCTTATGTGTCTGGTCGATGCGGAACAGCTTTTTGCTGCGCCGGAACAAATGGAGTTGAAGCTCCGACAAATTGCATTCTCGGACATGGTAATTCTGAACAAAGTCGATCTTGTCGACAGGGCCGCTGTTCAAAGAGTGCACGATTGGCTCGCGTCTCGCTTCCGTCGCTATCGTTTGGTCGAAGCTGTCAATGCGGACGTCCCACTGGATATACTTCTTTCAGTCGGTCGCTTTGCCGCCGAACAGCTACAAACAGAAATACCCGATCATCACGAACATGGACCGGATTGTGGTTGCTACGCCTCTGATCACTCAGACAGCTTCTCAACAACTATGATGAAAGCTGAACGCCCGATAAGCTTATCCTCTCTCCGGAGCGCAATTCGAAAGCTTCCGGGCGATGTGTATCGCCTCAAGGGCTTTGTTTTTAGCGAGGAGGATCCAGATCATCGCATTCTTGTTCAGGTCGTTGGAAAACGTATGGACATCGCACGTGATGGCGCTTGGGGTGGCCGCAAACCCGAAACAAGGCTTGTCGCAATAGGCGCACCGGGGGCGTTCTCCGAGGATGTGCTTTCGGATACGCTTATGGAGACAGTCTGAAAGCCATGTTCGATCAAGTATCTTGGCTATTAAGTCAACCGTGCTGGATAATTTCATCCAGTTCGGCGGCGGGGACTGTGAGTGGGCCATTGACGTCATTGCCAACCTGGCGATCTCAAGTGCAAGCCACCCATGAAAAAACGGCCTGCTAAGAGGAGACCGCCTATGAACCTCAGGTTGCTACGCTGCTCCATACTTGCTGGGATTGGGGCGCGAGACTTGTGGCTACCTTTCTGTTTCCCAAATAGTTGAGCCTTTCCTCAGTGAATATCGCTACCGGATGCAGGCATTGCGCGGATGAAAGCGAATAGCGGTTTGGTCCGCGTCTTTCGTGTTCATGCCGCGTGCAGCGAAAGTCCATCCATATCAGACCGGCCCTCGGCGCAGATCGCGGCGAAGATGCCAGGAGAGCCCAATTCGACTGATGCTGCGCTATGCATCAATGTCTGCTATCTGTCTCAGGACGTGGTAATCCCTAAAGGATGCCGCTGATCATAAAACGATAGTGGATACCGACCGACTTCGTAGCAAAAGTCGTAGCAAAAATTGCCTCGAAAATAGAGGTGCTTTTCTAAGTGCTTGTTTTCGCTGGCAAAGAAAAATCTTGACAAGGGGTGTGGAACGTCACTGATATTTGACTCAATCGACAGACAAAACCTCAATAAATCGGCCAATCACGTCATTCATTTCTGACCCAATCGTCAAGCATTTCTGACCCAACACAAAAACCGCCCTCTAATCGTGGCCACGGCCCATGTCTCAGAACAGCCCAACTCCGCCACTTTGAACTTATGTTGCCCACGCACGCGGCATTAGATTTGCTGCCAGATGCGCTTTTGGTGAACATCGTGACCAAATGGTGGGCACCTATGCTTGCCTTAGACCAACCAAATCGGAGTAAGAACGCTCACCGCGTGTGATTTGACGTTTGAGGGTGTTCGTTGCTGCTTTTACTTTACCCTCGCCCAATAGCGATGTGATCGCTTGATGTTCCTTGTAAGATTTCTTCGTTCGATTGGAACGCTTGGACAGATGTGTCCGCATAGTTTGGACGATATCACTGACTTTTTGATATCCATCCCGCAGATAACTGTTTCCGCAGGACCTGAAAAACGCGTCGTGAAACTCGGCGTCAAGTTCCAAATACTGCTCGAATTCATCCGCTTCCTGCGCTTCTGACATCTTAGAAACAATTGTAGCCAGCTCATTGATCAGAACCGACGGGTTCTTTTCAAGCGCCTGCTCCAAAGCTGCAGATTCTAGGATGAGCCGATACTGGCAAAGCTGCACCACGTCCTCTTGAGAAAGAGAGAATACAAACGCTCCTCGATGAGGAAAGATCTGAACGAGCCCCTGAAGATTCAAAGCTGATAGAGCTTCGCGAATCGGAGTTTTGCTGATGCCCATGGCATTTGACAGCTTCACTTCCGGCAACGATTCACCCAATTGAAACGTGCCATTGATAATGCCTTTTCGTATATGCTCTTCAGCAGTTTTACTCAAAGAATCCGGTCGCTTAATCTGCAAAATCTCGGTCATTTTCACTTCGTCCTATTTCGTCTCTCTAACACAATAGCACAAGTAAGCTTGATTTCTATATTATATCTGATATCTCAGATAATAGATCGAAAAATAGATCCATGGGAGGAAACCTTGTTCAAGAAATCAACATTGGCGCTTGGCGTCGTCATGTCAGCCGGGCTTGCTTTTGCAGCATCCGCTGAAACAGTCATTAAGGTTGGGCATGGCGCAGCAGAAGCGTTTCATATGCATCGCGCGCTACTGAAATTTGAAGAACTGGTCGAAGCTGGCTCGAATGGTGAGATCGACGTACAGATATTCCCTTCGTCGCAGATGGGCCCTGATCGCGAAATGATCGAAGGTGTTCAAACCGGCGTTCTGGAAATGGCCATTCCTCCTTCCTCTTTCTTCGCGGGCTGGGATCCGGCTTTTGCAGTAATTGAACTGCCCTACATGTATTCCTCCAAGGACATCGCCTTTGATGTTCTTGATGGTGATGCTGGTGATGGCATGCTTGCACGGGTCGAAAACCAGGGATTGGTAGGTCTTGGCTGGCTTGAATTGGGTGTACGCAATGTGACCAACAATGTCCGTCCGGTTGCAACCCCCGCAGATCTTGAGGGTGTTAAGCTGCGTACTATGAAGGTTCCGGCGCATGTGGCGACTTTCGAGACGCTCGGGGCCAACCCGACGCCAATGAACTTTGGTGAGGTCTATTCTGCTCTCCAGCAAGGCGTGATCGACGGCCAGGAAAACCCCCTGGCGATCATTACATCACAGCGTTTCTACGAGGTGCAGAAATACCTTTCGACCACGGGCCATGTCTTTGCGGTCTATATGCCCGTCATCTCCAAACCGTTCTTTGACTCGCTGTCCGCAGAGCATCAGCAACTGGTGCGGGACTCGATGGCCGCCGCACGTGACTATCAGGCGGAACTGGTCGCAAGCGAAGATGCGGAACAGCTGGAACAGATCCGTGCTGCTGGTGTCGAGATTCTGGAACTGACTGCCGAGCAGCGACAAGCCTTTGCAGACAAAACCGAAAGCGTCCGTCTGCAGTATCGCGACGAGGTTGGCGCTGAAGCCTATGACGACTGGGTAGCAGCGGTTTCCGCAGCGAGCGGAAGCTGACCCTCGGACTACTCAGCCAATGCGGGCACCCGTGCCATAAAAGTTCGGGTGCCCCTTTCGTTCAAGGGGAGGTGAACGGTGTCGGTTATCAAATGGATCGATATGAATGCCGAAAAGGTCTTAGCCAGTGCACTTTTGGCCGCGATTGTCTTGTTGATCTTTGGCAATGTGTTCATGCGCTACATTCTGAATGCCTCTCTTTCATGGGGCGAAGAGCTAACGCTTTGGCTGTTTGTATGGTTTGTCTGGCTTGGCGTCAGCTATGCGTTCCACACAGGCGATCATGTGCGTATCACAGTCCTGCGTGATGTCCTAAGCGAGCGCGCAAGGCTTTACGCGGATGTTGTGATCGGGCTTCTTGTCCTTGGATTTCTGATCGTTCTGACAATTGAATGCATCAAGCTAATCCGACAGCCTTTTGTCGCCAGCCAGACTTCGGTCGTTTTGGGGCTACCGATTCCGATCCTTTATGCTTCGGCGCCGATTGGCGCGGGCCTGTCCGCGATCCGCGTCACTCAACATCTGTTCCGAACCCTGCGTCTGATCGCAGGAACCAAAGCGTGAGGAACCCGGCATGCTTGCAACAACGCTCTTCCTGACGCTCTTTGCCCTATTGCTCTTCAGCGTGCCTATTGGCATCTGTCTGGGCTTGGCCACTATGATCGTGATGGTCTTTGTAGATGGCACACCACCCATGGTTCTTCTGGCACGGTCGGTGGTAACAGGCGCGGACTCCTTTCCTCTAATTGCCGTCCCTCTGTTCATATTGGCAGGCGACCTGATGCAACACGGCGGAATGTCTCGCCGACTGGTTGGATTTGCCAATGCGCTGATCGGTCATATCCGGGGTGGGCTGGCTTATGTGAACGTGCTCGCCTGTGTGTTTTTTGCCGCCATATCCGGCTCATCTCCTGCGACCGTAGCCGCCATCGGGTCGAACATGATCCCAGAGATGGAAAAGGTCGGCTATACGCGCAAATTCAGCGGCGCATTGACAGCATCCTCAGGAATGATCGGTGTAATGATCCCGCCAAGTATTCCCTTCATCATCTATGGTGTTACTGCCGAGGTTTCGATCGGCAAACTGTTTCTTGCAGGCGTTGTTCCTGGCATCCTTTTTGCCCTCATGTTCATGTTGGTCGCTCGTGTTCTGCTGCGAAAGGACGAGGTTGTTCAGCAATCGACGACTACGTTCTCAGGCCCGGGCGTCTGGCAGAGCTTCCGGTCTTCCATCTGGGCGCTATTGGTGCCGGTAATTATCCTTGGGGGCATCTACAGCGGTATCTTCACCCCAACCGAAGCCGGTGCCGTGGCCGTAGTCTATGCCGCTTTCATCGGCATATTCGTCTATGGCGACATCACCCTCAAGGACCTGCCAGAGGTTTTGGCGGGCAGTGCAAAGACCAGCGGGACCATTCTGATATTGGTGATCATGGCGACCGCCTTTGGCAGGTTGATCACGCTCGCAAGAATCCCGACAGAGCTCGCAACAACGATCACCAGCCTGTCCGACAACCCAATCATCATCCTGTTGCTGATCAATCTGCTGTTGTTGGTGATCGGAATGTTCATGGAGACGATTTCGTCGATCATCATCATGACGCCGATCCTGCTGCCGGTTGCAACCGCGCTGGGTGTCGATCCGATCGTTTTTGGTGTCATCTTGACGATCAACCTGGCCATTGGGTTCTGCACACCGCCATTGGGTGTGAACCTGTTCGTGGCCAGCAGCATTTCGAAGGTTTCCATCGAAAGCCTCAGCCGGGCAATCCTGCCATTCTTTGTCGGAATGCTGATCTTGTTGATGTTCATCACCTATGTGCCCGCAATTTCCTTGGCTCTGCCATCCCTTTGGTAACCGACTGAGGAGCTTCAAACGTTAGACAACGAACAGAGGACCCGGATGGATCTGGACCTTTCCCACCCGTCGATAGAAGACCTTCGGAAAACCGCACAAAAGCGCATTCCGAAGTTTGCCTTCGAATACCTCGACAGCGCGACCGGCCGGGAGCTGGGGTTGAAGGTCAACCGGGACGCACTTGATGCCATCGGATTCATGCCGCGTGTACTATGCGGCCGAACAAAGGCCGACCTGCAGACTACATTGATGGGTCAAACTTACGATCTGCCATTCGGGATAGCACCGGTAGGCATGTCCGGCCTAATGTGGGCAGGAGCAGAGCGGATGCTTGCAAAGGCAGCGGTTGCTCACAACATTCCGTTTTCGCTGTCGAGCGTGGCGGTTGCTTCACCGGAAGATGTGGCACCTTACATTGGCAAAAATGGATGGTTTCAGCATTACCCGGTGAACTCCAGCGATTTGCGCCGCGCGATGCTGCCGAGGATTAAGGCAGCGGGATTTCACACGCTGATTATCACGGTGGACGTTCCAGAAGAGAGTCGGCGCGAACGACAACGCCGCGCCAATCTGACGGTGCCTCCAAAAGCTGACCTGCGCACGCTGAGAGAAATGGCGTCACGACCCGCCTGGTGCCTTGCACATCTTCGCGAGGGCATCATGCCACGTATGCGGTTCTTTGACGATTACGTCCCGACCCGCGGACGAGAAAGTTTTACCCATGCAGGCGCTCTGATCCGTGGGATTCCAGATTGGGACTACCTGCGCGAACTACGGCAGGAATGGGAGGGTCACCTGATCGTCAAGGGTGTTCTGCGGCCGGAGGACGCGCAAAAAATGGTGGCCGAGGGCGTGGATTGCATCTGGGTCTCAAACCACTCCGGGCGTCAATTCGAAGCCGGGCCCGCTGTGATTGACCAACTCCCGAACATCCGCGAAGCAGTCGGAACAAATGTGCCACTGATTTACGACTCCGGCGTGGCCTGGGGATTGGACATCATGCGCGCACTGGCGAAAGGTGCAGATTTCGTCATGGTCGGACGCGCCTTTCAATATGCCGTTGCAGCGTTCGGAGCACGAGGGGTCGACCATCTCGTTCACATCCTGAAGGCTGACATTGAGGCCAACATGAGCCAGCTCGGCAGCGAAAACCTCGGCAGTCTGGCAGAGCACCTTCTGAGAACTGGCTGATCGGCGCTTGCGGCGCGTGGCGTATCACGCAGGCGCGTTGTCACCCTCGTCAATCAGCCCCTTGACGATCAGATCCGCGGTTGAGCGCGAACATGCCATTGGCAGATCATACACTGTTGCGAGACGGGTCAGAGCCTTAACGTCGACATCATGTGGCATGGGCGACAGAGGGTCGACGAAGAAAATCAGTGCATCCAGTTTCTCTTCACAGATCATAGCGCCGATCTGTTGGTCGCCTCCGAGTGGTCCGCTTTTAAGGCAGGTCACATCCAGTTCTGGATAGGCTTGCTTAATACGACTACCGGTAGTCCCAGTCGAAAAGATTTGTACTCTGGACAGGCGGGCCAATTGCAGACCCACCCATTCGACGATTTCGCCCTTTCGCGCATCATGCGCTACAAGCGCGAAACGCGGCGCATCACCGGATGAATTGTTCAACGTAATCTTCTCCAAGACCGACTTCCCCGAAATGTTTTCGGCACAGATCAATCTTGGTAAAGACATCTTCGTAGCCAGTGACCTTGCCCCACGGATCAACATAGCACATCACGCCATTGACCTGGAAATAGGTGACCATCTCTTCTACATCGTCGGGAACGACCAAAGTATGAGTCTCACCCGGCGGCTCAAAGACATATCCCCCCTCTTCCGCAACCCAATCATGTTCCAGATAATGCCAGCGCCCTTTCAGGACAAAACCGTGGACTGGCTGTGGATGGCGGTGCCGCGAAAGAACACCTGCTTTGCGCACTTTGAGAAGGTTCATCCAATAACCTTGCGAGCGGTTCAGGCAGAGCGGTCGGAACCAGACGTTCTCTGCCTGCGGAACCCACAGTCTGTCGTCCTCACTCATGGCATTCGGGATCACGATCTCGTCTTGCGCATCCTTGGGGAATGGCAATCGATATGGCATTCGGGCGGTGTCATCGTCATTCATGGATTTTCCTCACATAGCGAGATAGCCGCCATCGACCGGATAGATCGATCCGGTCACAAAACTGGCGTTTTCACTCAAAAGCCATTGCACAAGCGCGCCGACCTCTTCGGGTTTCCCCCAGCGCTTCATTGGCGTACGCGCCATGATCCCCGCTGTTCTTTCAGCGTCTTCCCGAAGGCCCTGGGTCATCTCTGTCTCGATCCAGCCCGGCGCGATGGCATTGACCCGGATACCGTCTTCAGCCCAGCGACCTGCGAGCGCCTTGGTCAACTGTGCCACGCCGCCCTTAGAAGCGGAATACGCCGGAACCAAAGGCCCACCAAAGGTACTGAGCATAGAGGCGGTGTTGACGATGGCCCCACTCGCTTCAGCCAACAATGGATGCGCGGCAAGACTGCAGCGCATGGTGCCTGTCAGATTCACATCGAGCACCTTGGCGAAGACGTCGATGTCATATTCTTCGCCACGCAAAAGAATACCTGCGCAGTTCACCAAGGCATCGAGACCCGTGAGTTCGCCGAATACATCATTGATGGACGTCTGGTCGGTGACATCCAAGAGCTGCACCTTTAACCCGTCCTGAGGCTCGAATGCATCCAATTCGGATTGGGAGGCGGATGCGGCAATGACGGACCAACCTACGTCTGCCAACGACCGTGCAACACCCGCACCAATCCCTCGCGTACCGCCCGTTACTAGGGCCTGTTTCATCCAAGTTCCTCCAATACACTGGTGAAGGCGCGCGCGCGCCTTCCGATATCACCCAATGTATAGCTCGGTTTGAACAGCGCGGAGCCCAACCCATATCCATCTACACCCGCGGCATGATACGACGCCATCGTATCCGGCGTTATGCCCCCTACCGCAGCGACGACTGCGTCTGCAGGCAATACGGCGCGCATGGCAGCAATGGCAGCTGGCGGCACCATTTCCGCCGGAAAGAATTTGAGGACCGATGCTCCGATATCCAACGCCGTAAAGGCCTCGGAGGGCGTCATAACTCCTGGACACCAATAAAGATCCCGAGCGACAGCCGCGCGCCCGACGTCCGGGTTCATATTGGGCGACACGATGATACGCCCGCCTGCATCAGCAACCGCCGCGACCTGATCCGTAGTCAACACAGTGCCAGCGCCGACGATGGCTTGAGCACCATGTTTCGCAACGATCTGCGTAATCGATTCCAGCGGGTCCGGTGAGTTGAGCGGCACTTCGATGTTCCGAAACCCGGCATCAAAAAGTGCGTCAGACACCGGGCGCGCATTTTCTGGTGCCAGCCCCCGCAAAATCGCAATCAGCGGGTTCTCAGCCAGAGCTGCGGTGAGGTCAATCATCCAACCAACCCCGCAGCGCGAGCAATCAGAAAATGCCCTTTCGCAACGATGTCATCTGGCGCGCGACGGCTGTCGAAACCTGCAGTTCGAAGCGCTATTTCGTATCGGTCGGACAAGTCGCTGCGTCCGACAACAGTGATCGTGCCGACGTCTTCTAATGCACCGGTCGCGGCAGCAACCTCGGTCCCGATCAGCAAGCCCGACAAGTAGTCGGCCGTGGCAACCTTTGGGATTTTGCCCATGAGAGGAAGCGTCCGAACATGAAACAGGCTGTGCAGCAGGTTCGACTCACCACTGAGGCCCGCCTTTACGCCCATCACGAATGCGTCTTCGCTGAAGGCGTCCTCCTTCATCAATGTGCCAAGGATCGTGTGTTCTTTCAGCGCCGAAAAGATCTCACCTGTCATGTAGGTCGAGAAATCCACGATCTTCCCATCCGCAACCTGAACCCATTTGCTGTGCGTTCCCGGCATCACGAACATACCTTCGCTTAAACCGAGCGAAGATGCCCCGATAATCTGGGTCTCCTCGCCGCGCATTACGTCGGGTCCTCCGGCATGTTCTGTCGACGCACCAGTCACAAAGTGAATGCGCGCTCCGTTGGCCGCTTGGTGGGGGACCAACGCCCGCGCCAGACCGCCAGCACCCAGCGGCATTTCGGCATATTGCGTTTCGACCCAGCCATTGCGGCTGGTGATCATGCCGGATGCCAGGATCGGCAGGTTAGTGTTGGAGACCCAAGGGCCGATGAGACGATCAAGGACCGCGTCAAAGGTTTGCCCCGCAACCTGCATGATGCCTTCAGGCGACGAGACCCCATCGATCACCTCGCCCTCCGCACCGATTAGAAATGCACGGAACGATGACGTGCCCCAATCTACGCCGATCAGCGCTGGCTCAGATGCGACCGAATTCATTCAGCAGATCCTCAACGGTTTTGCCTTGGGCCACCCATTTACGGGTTTCCTCTTCACGGTCAGCCTGCTCTTGAGCAAGGCGCACGGTTTCTTCGGCAATTTCCTGTGGAACCACAACGACGCCCATAAGATCAGCTACGATGAAATCTCCGGGGTTTACGACGACGCCCCCACAGGCAATGGGCACATTAATCGAAAGTTCTTCTTTACGTTCCGAGAACATCGTGTGCGTTCCGCGCGGCGTGATCGCGCGCGTCCAGATTGGCCAGTTGATGTCTTCCAACTCATCTGTGTCGCGCCCGGTGCCATCGACGATCATACCGCGAATGCCACGGTTCTTGGCCAGACCACCCATCAAACCGCCGCAGACCGACGTTTGACGATCTCCACCCGCGTCCACAACGATCACGTCCCCGGGTTGTCCCATTTCAAGCGCTCGCAATGGGTCGACCAGGTCGCCTTTTGAAAGCTGAACCGTCACGGCCTGGCCTGTCACCTTGGCGCGGAAGGCGGGTTTGATGGCGCTGTCCATCACGCCTGTTCGGTACTGCACATCCGCAAAAATGGCAGCGGCAGAGTACGCCTCCAACACCTTGTCGAATTTTTTGAGAAGTTCCGGGTTTCTTTCAAAATCATTGAAAACCCTGAGGTCCGTGCTGACGTCTGGCATTCTTGTCTCCTGTTATGCGGTAGATACGGCCAATGCGTCGGCATTGACGGTATAGTCGGGGTTTTGCCCTGTCAGGACCTTAGCCACCTGAGTGGCCGCGGTGACCCGCGCTGCGTGTATGGATTCCTCGGAATAGTAGGCCGCATGTGGCGTTACGAGGACGTTGGGCAGTGTGAACAACGGGTTGTCATCAGGCGTCCAGTTGGCGCGCTTGGCCGGCTCTTCTTCGGGGTCGTCGAGCCCTGCAGCGGCCAGATGGCCTTCGGTCAGCGCCCGGAATAGGGCTTTGTTGTCGACCGTTGGTCCGCGTCCGGTGTTCACGAGTATCGCACCGGGTTTCATGACCGAGAATTCGGCATCCGACAAAAAGTGATGCGTGTTCGGCGTCATCGGTGCCTGCATCAGGATATAGTCGGACCTTGCCAGCAATTCGGGCTTGCTCACCAGCTCGACCCCAATCTTTGCCGCGACTTCTCTTGGCAAATACGGGTCGTAGGCGATGACCGTAACCCCGAAAGATTGCGCCCGCGACACGATGGCTTGCCCGATTTTACCCAGCGAGACGACACCCATCGTCCGCCCGCGCAAACGGTAGACCGGCTGCCCGCTTTGCCATTTCCAGATCCCTGCATGAGTGGCCCGATCATAGTCAGGCAACTTGCGCGCCAGGGTCAGCCAAAGGGCAATCGCATGATCGGCGACCTCCTCGGTGCAATAGTTTTGCACATTGGTGACGAGGATACCTTTTTCCGTCGCCGTGCCGACATCCACGATGTCCACGCCTACGCCATAGCGCGCGATGACCTCGCAGTTTCGCATCCGCGTGATCGTTTCTTTCCCGATCCGGGCATATTGGTTCATCATCGCTGCGCAATGCGGCGCGACATCGAACAGGTCTTCTTGACGCTTGGCCTGAAGCGCAATCACCTCAGCTCCTGCGGCTTCCAGGATTTCCGTCTCAACGGCAACATCACCAAAGTCGTAATCGGTGATCACGACCTTGGGTTTGTCCGTTCTGGGGGGAAAGGCGGCGCGATCAGTCATAAGCACCCGCCGAATAGGTCAATTCGTACGAGTGGCTGTAGAGCTCGAAAATGTTGCCAAAAGGGTCTTCCATATAGACCATGCGATAGGGCTTTTCACCTGGGTAATACTTGCGCACTTGGCTCATGCGCTGGCGCCCGCCCAGGTCTTCGATAACCTTGACGCGGCCTTCCAGATCCTCGTCCTGTACGCAGAAATGGAACAAGCCACGCCGCCAATATTCAAACGGGCGTTCTTCTTCGACGGTCTTCGGGAACTCAAACAATTCGATGCCAACACCGTCGCCCATCGACAAATGCGCGATGCGGAAGCTTCCCCAACCTTCCCCAAATACATCGTCGCACATCTGACCGATGGCGCTTTCGTCATGCAGGATTTCAGTTGGTTCCATCAGCACGTAGAGGCCGAATGCCTTGGAATAAAACTCCACGGCTTTTTCCAGGTCGGGAACTGTGATGCCGATGTGAGAGAAAGTGAGAGCGGCCATGTAGGGCTCCTCCAGTTAGAAGTTAAAGAATGTTGCGAACGATGCCGCCTTCGATCCGGTGCGCAGAACCATTGGAGGCCGTGCTTGCTGAGATCGTGACGATCATGCGGGCGACTTCGTCTGGTTGGACAAAGCGTTGTATGAGCGATGTGGGCTCATCTGATTTGAAGTAATTGTCGACGATCGTATCGAGCGGCTCACCCTTTTGATCCGCGAGACCGTCAAAATAGGCTTCGACACCTTCGGTCCAGGTCGGACCAGGTAGGATCGAGTTAACCCGGACTTTCGTGCCCTTTGTCAGTTCTGCCATGCCGCGTGTCAGACCTAACATGGCAGTTTTAGTGACAGAATAATGCACCATCTGAGGGAGCGGTTTCACTGCCGCTTCGCTGGCCATGTTGATGATAGATCCCTTATCCCGGCCAAGCATGTCAGGCAGGAAAATTCGGCTCATCCGAACGGCGGACAGGACATTGATGTTGAAATAATGCATCCAGTCGTCATCCTTGAGATCCTCGAACGGTTTGACCGAGAAGATGCCGACATTATTCACAAGAACATCCACCGCCCCGCGCGCGCGGGCAAAATCCGCCAGTGTTTCTGCATCTGAGGTCTTGGTCAGGTCGGCCGCAATGCCTTCGACCTTGCCCAGAGATGACAGGTCGTCGACGCAGTCGGACACTTCCGTCTGGGTCAGGCCATGCACGATGACCCGCGCGCCTTCTTCAAGATAGACCCGGGCAGTGGCTTTGCCGATGCCGGAACCTGAACCAGTCACCAGGACCAGCTTATCCTTAAGCCCCAGATCCATCTCAGGCCTCCTTCTTTACGTTAGACGACTGCTGCGATGAAGTGCGGCCGAACATTCGACCCATCAAGCCCGAAATCTCTGCACGCCACATGTCTATGCCGACGGCCAACAGAATGATCAGGCCCAACACGATGTTCTGAACCGAAGATGGCGCAGCGTTCAGGTTCAAACCATTCTGGACGATAACGATTGTCATCGCCCCCATCAGCGTGGCGAGGATGTTGCCACGACCGCCTGCAAGGCTGGCTCCGCCGACAACAGCAGCGGCAATGGCCTGCAGTTCCAACGTCTGGCCATAGTTGGGCGAACCAGAGTTGAGGCGCGCTGACATCAGGATCGCACCAACAGCCGTCATGAAACCAGCGATGACAAATGTCGTCGTCTGAACTTTACGTACGTTGATACCCGTCAGAACGGCAGCGGCTGGGTTACCACCCACGGCATAGATCTCACGCCCAAGTTTCGTGAAGTTCATGGTGAACGCAGCAAGGACGTAGAAGAACACGAGGTAGAAGAAAGGCATCGGAACGCCGAACAGCTTGCCGTAAAATATTGGCTCCAGCGCCGGATCCAGCGAAAAGATCGGCGATCCATTGTTGAAAGTCAGCGCAAGGCCCCTGAAGGCAATCAACGCCGCCAATGTTGTGATGAAAGACGGGATACGCCCGTAGGCTGTTATCAGCCCAATGAACAGACCAAGCAATCCGCCCATGAAGAGTATGAGGGGCAGCGCCAGAACCAGTGGAATGCCGACAAATTTCAACATTTGCGCAAGGATCATGGTCAGCAAAGCCACCATAGACCCGGAACTCAGATCTATGCCCGCAGCGAAGATCACGATAGTAGACCCGATTGCGATCAAGGCCACGATGCTTACCTGTAGGGACAGGTTTGAAAGGTTACCCGGGTTCAGGAAGCGTTCCGTCGTAAGGGCCACGATCAGTGCGACGATCACCATTGCTGCAAATGGTCCGATCAACTGGGTGTCAAAGATCCGCTTCATGCGAAAGCCTCCTTAGGCTTGGATTGAGGAGTGTCGGCGGACGCGCGCACAAGGTCGTCATGAGTAAGGTCGGATGCATCGACCGTGCGCACGATCGTTCCGTGCTGCACGACGGCAATCCGATCGCTCATCGCAAGCAACTCATCATGGTCTGAACTGATCAGAATGATCGATTTTCCCGCCCGCGTGAGCCTGTTAATCAGCTTGTAAACAGCGATTTTCGCGCCGATATCGATCCCCTGCGTCGGCTCATCAAGGATCAGAATGTCCGAGGCTGAGAACAGCCAACGCGCAATAACAATCTTCTGCTGATTGCCACCAGACAAAAAGTTGACCGTCTTTTCCTCAGCCTGGGTTGAGATTTCCAGATCGCGGATCAGGTCATGGGTAGCTTGTTCTTCCGCCTTAAGATTCAACACGCCGAACCGGCTTAGCCCGCCAAGGGACGCTGCGGTGACGTTCCCGCTTGCGCGGAAATTGAAGAACAACCCGTCAAACTTTCGATTCTCTGGGACAAGAGCCAAGCCCGCACGGATCGCATCAATTTCCCGACGAAAGCGAACCGGTTTGCCATTTAGTGTTATCTGTCCGCCTGTTAGCTCGTCTGTTCCGAACAGGGCACGAGCGATCTCCGTGCGGCCACTGCCCAATACGCCACCCAAGCCCAGAACTTCACCCTGGTGTAATGAAAACGATACATCTTTCACGCCCGAATTGGTGCCCAGACCTGCCGCTTCCAGCACAACATCCTTGGTCGCGTTCTGCTCCTTGGGATAGTGCTCACCAATGTCCTCACCGACCATTGCGCTGACAATCTCCGAGACGTTGATCTTGGTCTCGCCACTCGCTCGCACAACACAGCCGTTGCGCAAGATCGTCACTTCATCAACGATCCGTTCAACCTCATCCAGCCTGTGCGACACATAGAGAATAGCGGTTCCGCGTTCACGCATATTGCGCAGTAACTGGTGCAGGCGTTCAATTTCATCTTCACCCAATGCCGCCGTTGGCTCATCCAGGATGATCATGCGGGCGTCCATCGCGACGGCTTTCGCGATCTCGACCAGTTGTTGCTCGCCTACCGATAGCGAGCCGGTTATGGTCTCGGGTGAAACATCGACATCCATTTCAGCCAGAACCCGAGCGGCTTCGTTGTGGACCTTGGCCCAGTCGATCACGCCAAAGCGGGACCGAGGCATATTGCCAAGGAAGATGTTTTCGCCAACCGACAAGGTGGGCACGATCGAGAATTCCTGAAAAACTGTTGCGACGCCAAGTTCACGTGCCGCCTGCGGATCGCTGATCGTGACCGGCTTGCCATTGTGCAGGATTTGACCGCTATCGGGTTGCTGCACGCCGGACAGTGTCTTGATCATAGTCGATTTGCCACAGCCATTTTCACCCAGCAGCCCATGAATGGAACCGGGCATAAGCCGGATGCAGACCTTGTCATTCGCCAAAACCCCAGGATAGGCCTTGGTAATATCGACAAACTCCCAAAGGGGCGTTGCGGGTGTCATTACGATTGCCTCGTTAAAAGCGAAACTCGGTTGAGTTGCGACCCGGCAGCACGCGCACGCGCCACCGGGAAGCGGGGAGAAAGCTCAGTACTCTTTGGACGGCTGCGGGAAGAGCTTTTCCGGCTCTTGCAGCACGCTGATCGCACCATCTTTGTCTTCAATTGATGTGGGCGTTTCGATCCAGCCGCCGGGATAGGACCCGTTGAGCGCATCAATGGTTGCGTGCATAGCCGCCTTACCCATCAGGAATGGTGAGGTGTTGACGGTTGCCGTGATGTTGCCAGCCGCAATTTCTTCAAGGCCGGACGTGTCGCCATCATTGCCCAAAAGGACGATGTCATTGCGACCGAGTGCCTTAGCCGCGAAGGACGCTCCAATGATCATGTAGTCGTTCGCCGCAAAGATCATGTCCAGATCAGGGTTCGACTGCAGGATATCCATACCAGCAGTGTTGCCGCCCTCAACGTTCCATTTTCCGTCAATAGACACCACAACGTCAAAGTTTTCGTTGCCCTCGATACCGTCGAGGAAGCCACCCACACGCTCGGTTGAGTGATAGCCAGGCTGCCCTTCGATAATGCCGACCTTCAACGGTTTATCGCCATAAGTCTCAATGGCCCAGTCAGCGATAGCATGCGTGCCGTTGCGCTGAGAGTACCCGACAACGCCATGAATGGGTGTCGGGAAGTTCGGAATGTCCGAGTTGATCATCAGAACTGCCATGCCCTTGTCGACGGCCTGCTTCAGCAGTGGTGCGGCAGCAAATTCATCGTGTGTCCCAAAGATGATTGCATCCACATCCTGCGTCAGCACATCCTGGATCATTCCCATTTGGCCGTTGATGTCCGCACCGGACTGGGGCGCAAGCATGAAGACTTCGACCCCGGCCTCAGCAGCAACCGCTTTGATGCCTTCACCGATGGCGATGTAGTAGTTGAACTCGGTCGCCGGCGGCATATACGCGATCCGGAACGTATCGTTCTTGGGTTCTATTGCATCGATTGGCGCTTGTGCCCCGTCCTCAAGTGGAACCGGTGTTGGATAATTTTCCGCCAGAGCGACCGCTGCCAGCGTGGCGAACCCCGCGGCAAGCGTAGTGGTCATAAGCGTTTTCAACATAGTTTTCTCCTCCAGAATTTCGTTGGTTATCCTTTGAATGGCGCGTCGATCACGCCACGAACGCCGGGTTTCACAGCAAAGAGGCCGCCGGATTCCGGTTCTTTTGTTAAAGCTGCTTCGTCACTCATCAGCCTTGAGGTCGTGATGAACAGCGTGTCGAGATCAGGGCCACCGAAAGCGCAACAGGTGGGCTTCCAGACCGGCACCTCGATCACGCGATCTATCGTGCCATCAGGTGCGACGCGAACAACGCGATGGCCTTCCCATTCGGCGTTCCAGACGCCCCCTTCGGCATCGACACAGGACCCATCAGGCAAGCCGGGCTCATCATTGAAAGAAGCGTGCCGCCGACGGTTCGAAACGGTTCCACTGCGGGTGTCGTAATCAAATGCGACGATTTCCCGATCCGGAGTATCCGCGAAGAACATCGTCTCACCGTCGGATGTAAAGCAAGTCGAATTGGCGCAAGACACTCCTTCGATAATCGTCCGCACACTCAAGTCTTTATCGACGAGGATGACTGACGAATCGGCCTTACCAGAAACTTCGTTCATGCCTCCAACAATCAATCGCCCCTGGCGATCGGTTCGCCCGTCGTTCAGCCGTGTCTCCGGATTGTTCGGCTCGAATCGTGCCACGAGGGTTTCCTCGCTATTGGGCGAATCGAACAAGACAACTCGATCAGCATAAGCAACAATCAGACCGCCAGACGCGCGCGGCGCGAAGCAACACACACGCTCCGGCATCTCACGAGAGGCAGTTTCTGACGTTGCAGCATCAAATGACCAAAGCGCACAGCCTTCAATGTCGGTCCACCAGACAAGACCATCGGCGGGATTCCAGAAAATCCCTTCCCCGTGCTGGTTCTTACAATCGACGACCAACTCTGCGCGCACTTTTTGATCTCCTAAGTACATTCTGATATCTGATATACCAGCTTGCCTAATCTGGTGTATCAGATATCTTGCATCTGGCAACACCTTTTTTTGGAGATATCCTCAGATGGCGCTTGAGAGACCCAAGTCTTTGCGTGAACTCGCACTGGAACATTTGCGGAATAGTATTATCGATGGCTCCCTGAAAATGGGTCAGGTTTTGTCGGAGCGAAAAATCTCCGAAGAGCTGGGCGTATCGAAATCGCCAGTCCGCGAAGCACTCGCTCAATTACGTGACGAAGGGTTGGTCAGTATCGAGCCTCAAAAAGGCGCACGCGTTTTTTCGCTGTCTGAGCCGGAAGTGACTCAGATCTGCGATTTCAGACAGGCTATCGAGACTGCCGCCTTTGAACTTGCGTTGTTGCGGAACCCGGAAGGTCTTGCCAGCGACATGCAGCGTGTCGTGAAGGACATGGAGAAGGAACGCAGGCGAGGTAATGAAAAGGGCTACCTTTCACTGGATACCACATTTCATCAGTTGATTTTTGAACATGCAGGTAACGATTACCTGACGGCCAGCTACACACGCTACATCGGTAAGATTGCCGCATTGCGGACCCATTTGGCGAAGCTGCCACAGCATACTGAGCTTTCCTTCGATGAGCATTCGAAAATCGCCATTGCCGTTCGCGAAGGCGACATGGCCAAAATCAAATCTCTTCTCACTGCGCATATTGACCGCACCAGACAAGCCTACAAAAGCGCCGCCATCGTCCTCGAAGGAGCGACCGCATCCTAGCAAAAACGTAGCTTCGTTGTGACGGGGGCGGGCCAAAACGGCGCCGCCCCTTCCTTTTGGGCACCTCCCGGTCTTTTCTTTTTCAGTTGACATCTGAGATATCAGATGCCAATCAAAAGGCGGGAGGAGACTTGCATGACGCCAATAATGAAGCCTGACTCACCGGGGCCACAGCCACTGATCCAGCTGGATCGGGTTGGCAAAAGCTTCGGGACGAACATTGTGTTGGACGGTGTCGACTTTGAATTGAGGCCCGGCGAAGTTCACGCGCTTTGTGGTGAAAACGGCGCCGGAAAATCCACCTGTCTCGGCCTGTTTTATGGGCTTCACCAACCTTCAGCTGGGCGTATCCTGTGCGACGGCAAGGAACAGCGGGTGGAAAGCCCGTCGCACGCGCAATCCCTGGGCATTGGCTGTGTTTTTCAGGAACTCAGCCTTGCTGGCGCTCTCTCTGTTGCGGAGAACATCTACGCGGGCCGCGTGCCCACCCGATTTGGCGTAGTGGACTGGCCCAAGCTGCGCCGCCGAGCGGAGGCGTTGCTGGCGGAATTCGGTCTGGATATCGACGTCTCTACACCCGTGGAAAACTTGCCGATCAGCTCCCGCCAGATTGTTGAAATCGCTAAGGCGCTATCACTGAATTCACGCGTCCTTTTGCTGGATGAACCGACATCGGCATTGGCACCCGACGAAGTAGACGCACTGTTCGACGTCCTAAAATCCCTGACAAAAAAAGGGATTGGCATCGTCTATGTCAGCCACCATATGGCCGAGATATTCCAGATCTCGGATCGCATTACAGTTCTACGAGACGGGCGCCACATCAGCACTTTGCCGGTTTCGGAAACCTCTCAGGAACAAGTCGTTGCCGAGATGATCGGCGGCGCTCACCCCGGTGATGTCACGCGGTCAGGTAAGGTTAGCGGCGAAGATGTTTTGCATGTCCAAGACCTAGCCTATCCAGGTGAATTCGAAGACATTTCTTTCTCCATAAAGGCAGGAGAGATTGTAGGCATGGCCGGGTTGATGGGCGCTCGCCGCAGCGAGATTGTTCGATCGATTGTCGGGCTGATGCATGGCGCGACCGGGGAGATCAGACTTCACGGCAAGCCTGTTAACTTTGCGTCCTTGCGGCAAGCGATGCGTGCTGGGGTCGGGTTTGTTCCCGAGGAACGCAAGACTGAAGGCCTATTTCTGGAACAAACTCTCAGTGACAACCTGATCGCGGCCAGTCTGTCCGATCATGCGTCTGCAGGGTTCATGCGTTCAGGCTCGATCAAAGCAGCCAGCCAAACAGCCATTGACGCCTTCAGTGTTAAAACCAGTGGGATAAACGAACTTGTTGGTGATCTGTCAGGGGGCAATCAGCAAAAGATCATGTTGGCCAAGTGGCTTAAACGCACGCCAGCTCTTCTGATCATTGAGGAGCCCACAAAAGGGGTCGATGTCGGAGCCAAATTCCAAATCCACACGGAACTTTTGCGTCGCGCAGCCGAGGGAATGGCCATCCTCGTCGTGTCATCCGATTTTCCCGAACTTGTCTCTCTCTCGACCCGCATCCTTGTCGTCCACGACGGTCGCCTCATGGGAAATATCGCAGCCGCCGAGGCAACCGAAACCACGCTTCTTCAAATGGCCGCCGGAAATTCCGTTCCAATTGTGGACGCACCCCAAACCAATCAATCAGGAGTCGCGACGTGACTATGACCGCTCAAGCCAACTTGCCGATGAAGCGTCCCCTGCTGCGCCGAGTCTTGCAAGCCTTTGTCGACATTCGTGAACTGACGCTGATCGTTCTGATCGCCGCCATCATCATCGTGATGTCCAACGTTAATCCCTATTTCCTCAGCTTCTCGAACTTTCGAGCCGTGGCCGTGGGCATGGCCCCCACCGCGATCATCGTGATCGGTATGGCGATCCTACTTGCATCCGGCGGGTTCGATCTTTCCGTTGGATCGGTTATGGCTTTGTCTTCTACCGTCGTAGCCATGCTGCTTTTGACTGGCATGCCAATTCCGCTCGCTGTGGTATGCGGATTAGTGTTGGGTGGAATTGTCGGGGTAGTGAACGGTTTGCTCGTGACCGGCCTCGGGATCAATCCGCTTATCGCGACCCTCGGCACGATGTCGATCGCGCGAGGCATCGCTCTTGTCCTGACCGAAGGTTTTTCTGTCTCAAGCCTGCCGGCATCATTTGCCTGGATCGGCAAAGCTGAAATAGGCGGCTTTCCGGTAATCGTCTTGTTCACCATTCTGCTCGTCGTTCTGTTTGACCTGGCCGTCCGCCATACGCGCTTTTTCCGTCAGGTCTATTTCATCGGCGCCAATGAAAAGGCCGCGATGTTGTCAGGCATCCATGTCACACGCGTGCGTATCATTCTGTACGCACTGACCGGTATTCTGGCTGCTTTGGCGGGTGTATTGCTGGCCTCCCGCCTGATGAGCGGCACGCCCACGGCAGGAAACGGTATCGAACTTCAGGTTCTGGCAGCGGCTGTCATCGGTGGCGCATCTCTACGCGGCGGCGAAGGTACTATTCTTGGTGCTTTCCTCGGCGTCGTTTTCGTTGCGTTGATCAACAACACTATGACGATGCTGGCTGTATCGATCTACTGGCAGATGATCGTCATCGGCGGTGTACTCGTTACAGCGGTCGCCTTGGACATGCTGATCCGAAGTAAACGGGGCTAATCCCGAAGCTTTCCAAAACTTAACAACAACCAAAGATCCAAAACAGGGAGACTACGATGACTGAATTGAACGTGAATCGGCGCAGGCTGCTGACAGCGGGCACCACCGCTGGATTGGCCGCAGCGTTCGGACTGCCCATGCTGTCCAAAGAAGCCATGGCGCAAGCGGCCGGCAAGGAGTATGTGTTCCTGTCCATCGTCACGCAGGTGCCGTTCTGGGTGGACTATCGAAATGCAATGGAAGACCTTGAGGAACTGATGGGCATCAAGGCCACATTCACCGGCCCGTTGGATTTCGACACGGCCGCACAAGCACGCCAATTGGATGAACTGATCGCAAGACGTCCCGCAGGCATCCTTATCTTCCCCGGTGATCCGGCCACTCTGGCTCCCGGCGTCGAACGTGCGGTCGACGCGGGCATTCCGGTCACATGTTGTATTGGCGATATTCCCGACAGTCCCCGGTCCACATTCCTTGGTATCAACGGCGTTCAGGCAGGACGTGTCGGCGGTGAAATGCTCGCGCAAGCGATTGGCGGGAAAGGCAAGGTTATCCTCGGCACTTTCCCTGCCCCCTCCACATTGGAGCGGGTCGAGGGGTACAAACAAATCTTTGCTGAGAAATACCCAGATATCGAGGTCGTCGACGTCGTCAACGATAAGGCCGACCCGTCCTATGCGCCGACAGCCTACCTTCAGGCAATTCAGGCGAACCCGGATATTGTTGGCATTGGCGGCACGGACGGCGACAGCGGCAAAGGCGCGGCAATTGCCGTCAATGAGGCAGGACGCAAGGACATCAAGATCGTCGCGATGGACCGAAATGATGATATGCTTCCCTATATCGAAGACGGCACAATTCACGGCGCTGTGGCTCAGAAATCCTATCTTGAGATCTTTCTCGCCTTCCACATGATGCATTGGCAGAACACAGACGCGCTGAAGGTCTTGCCCGATTGGAAGGCGGCTGGCATCAACCCGTTGCCGGAGCGCGTTGAGACCGGGGTTATGCCGATTACGGCCGAAAACGTCGTCCAGTTCAAACACACCTAAGCGATTGTCCCGGCGCATTCGATCGCGCCGGGAACCCGATAGGAGGGGGTACATGTCGGACAGATGGAGCGTTCTTCACCTGCAGCAAAACGATCTGCAACTGACACTCCTGCCCGGCATCGGGGGCCGCCTATGGGATATATACTTCCAAGGTCGCTCCCTCCTATTTCAGAACGCAGATCTCGACGGTTTGGATGTCGATGACACACGGCTTACTGATCTGCCCACACGCTCTCCACAATTTGGTTTTCCGCTCTGGGGCGGAGAGAAGACGTGGATCGCCCCAGATGCATCCTGGGTAAACGGCGCTCCGTTTCCCGTGTTGGACAGCGGCTCTTACCAGATCACTTCAAGAAGCAGCACTCGTATCGACATGACCAGCGCAGTATGCCCGACCTCGCACTTGTCAGTGTCGCGCCGCATCACGCTGACCTCGGCGGAAACCTGGGAAATAGAACACATCGTGGTCAACCATGGGACCTCCTCTCGCCTCACCGGCATTTGGTCAGTCATGATGCTTAACACCCCTGCCAAGATCGGTGTCGGGTTGGAAGACCCCGCGTTTTATCCTGTTTTTGGCTCTTCCGAAGGGATGATAGCTACGCACGGCAAAAGCATTGTCGTGGATTGCAACAGACAGCAGGAATTCAAGGTCGGGCTACCGAACCCAAACGGACGTACAGTGGCGCGGTGCGGCGCTGATGGCCCTCTGCTGATGTGTTCAGTACCAGAACCTCAACAGGGCGATCAATTTGCACACGACTATCCGTTTGAGGTCTTTAACTCGGGCGATTACGCCTATTGCGAAGCGGAGTGGCACTCCCCGGTACGCAACCTCGCACCGAATGAGACGCTGAATTTTCGGCAGACGTTCCGCGTCTTGGCGGAGGAAGATGCATCCCAAATGCCATTGGGACTCGCAAACAACAAGGAATTCCTGTCATGCATGTCCTGATTACAGGCGCTGGTGGGCATCTCGGCCGCAAACTTTTTGACGCGCTAGAAAGCGACCCCGACTACACCGTTTCTGGCATCGACATTCGCCCCGTTGATCATCCCGACATTCACACCGCAGACCTGTCCGACGACAGCAGTTGGGTCAGTTTGCTAAAGGGAGTGGACGTTATCGTGCATCTAGCTGGTGACCGAGAGCCCTCCGCCACTTGGGCCTCCGCGATCAAACACAATATGGATGCAACGCTTTCTCTCTATCACCATGCGGCAGCCATGGGCGTCAGGCGCGTGGTTCTTGCCAGCTCCAACTGGGTTCACGGCGACAAAAGGTTCACGCATCAGGTGCTCAACAGCGCGACACCACCAGGGCCAGTAAACGCCTATGGCATGTCAAAGTTATTCTGTGAACGGACAGGGGCCTACTTCGCCGAGCATCACGGACTATCGGTCATCTGCTTGCGCATCGGCTGGACGCAATGGACTCACGGCAACCAACCCGGCACACACATGGCGATGGGCCGGTGGGGTCAGGAAATGTGGTTGAGTGATCGGGACTTTCTAAGCGGAATGCGCGCCGCAATAGATGCCAAGGATATTTCCTTCGCAGCCCTAAACCTAATGTCAGATAACCCAGGTATGCGCTGGGATATCACCGAAACACGACAAACGATTGGCTACTCTCCAGAGGATGGAAGCCCCGCAAAAATAACATTGGGCATTTCCTTGAGATCCATGCTGCAGCGGCTGTTTACAGTCCGACTCCCCAGCTTTTTCGCGACACGTTTCCCGGATTGGTAGAGTACAAGAAGGCGCAATCGCCGCCTGCGCGATGCAGCCAGAGGGAAACTTGCCAAACAACGTTTCGACGATCTGAGCAAGCGGTTTTCGGCATTTATGACTGCAGAATGGCGATCAGGTCGAGCCTGTACCCTCTTTGCTCACGAGGCGAACCTGAGGCATGAACTGCGTCGCGCCTTGGTTCTTCAGGGCTGGGCGTGGGTATCCGCCAATGACGTTGCAGTCGAGGTTGTAAGCTATGCGTTGGCTCTTGCGGGCGCAAAACGGCCGAGTTGGGATGAAGGACAGCGGATAGTTGAAGAACGATTTGTACAGCGTACCCGCTGCGTGATCTGCCATCGACCTTTGCCCGAGGAACGCCGCGCCTATTGCTCAGATAGGTGCGTGGGTGTTGCGCACACGCGTCGTAATCACCAGCGCAAAGACGACACTCTTCGAGTGCAGTCACATTTGAAAGGACAACGCTGTGAACCTAGATGACCTACCCGGAGACTCATGTGCCTTTTGTGGGGCCAGTATCGAGCATATGCGCGTTACAGCGAAGTACTGCTCTGGACGGTGCCGCCGAAAGGAATTGACCAGGCTTGAGCAAATCGCCCGGTGGGAGAAAAACCAAGGTCGAAAATGTGCTGATTGCGGTGGCTCAATATCTCCGCAGAAAATAGCGGGAACCAAGTACTGTTCGCCAAAATGCTCAAACCGAGCCTCTCATAAACGGTGGGCAAAGCGCGTTAGGCACGAAGCGAAGAAAGGACGGACATGTGTCCATTGTGGCGGCCCGATTGCCATAGAGAAACGAAATGGCACCAAATACTGTTCACCGCATTGTTCTAATGCTCTCTACGTGAATCAGCGCAAAGCGGCTTGGATCGTTTGGAATGCGCTCAAGAGTGAATTTTAAGCGCTATTGGTATTGGCAGTATGTTGGCGGGTAAAACGCAACTTGATCCGTCATTTTGTTTGTTAACAATGACTTAGGGGAGCAAGTGGCGGACCGAGGAGGATTCGAACCCCCGACCCCTTGATTCGTAGTCAAGTACTCTATCCAGCTGAGCTATCGGTCCGCGTTGGTGAGGCGCTGTTTAGACCCGGGGCTGGGCGCGTGCAAGCGGATTCTGCAAAAAAAATTAAAAATTCATGTCACCCCGGGGAAGCCTTATTTCAAAGGTGGTTCCAGCCGGTCCGGTGTCTTTCAAAAACAGATCACCTCCGTGACCGCGCACCAGTTCCTGCGAAATCGCAAGGCCAAGGCCCGAGCCGCCTTTGCGCACACCGCCCTGAAACGGGGTAAACAGATTCTCGCGCGCCTTAGGGGGTAGTCCGGGACCGGTATCGCTGATCTCGATGCACCAATCAGTCTCCAGTTCCGACGCCGTCACCGCGATGCGGCCCGGCTTGCCTGCGGCGACAAGCGCCTGCCGGGCGTTGCGCACGAGGTTCATGATAACGCGGAACATCTGTTCAGGGTCAGCGCGGACCACAAGGTCCTTGGGAACGTCATTGACGATTTCGACGCAGGCATCGGCAATCGCAAGCTGCTCGCTGGCGACAACATCGGCGGCGATATTATGCAGGGGCACCATGGTCAGGGTTGGCGCCGGTTCTTCGGCGCGTCCGAACGCCAGAGTGCTTTCACACAGCGACACCGCGCGCGTGATCGAATTGACCAGCTTGGGTGCCAAACGTGCCACCAGCGGATCGTCGCTGGATTCGATCCGGTCAGTAAACAACTGGGCCGAGGTCAGAATGTTACGCAGATCGTGACTGACTTTGGCGACGGCCCCTCCTAGCTGAGCCAGCCGTTCGCGTTGTTTCAGGGCCTGCGTCAGATCGGTCTGAAGTGTCTGCAACGCCTCTTCAGCCTCGCGCAGTTCGGTCACCTTGGAGTTGGGCGAGATGATGCCCCGCGCATCCTCAGGCGCGCTGGCATAGCGCTGCATGTAGCCCACGACGCTTTTGATTGGGCGCACCAGCACCACGCGCACCGCCAGAAACAGGAAAGACGCCGTAATGATCGAGATCACAAAGGACAGGCCCAGAATACGCAAACCGTAATCCGTCATGGCCATACGCAGAGGTTCGCTGTCCATCGTCACTTCGATCAGCAGGCCTGCATCCTTGACCGGCTCGCCCATCACCCGGATCACTTCGTTTTCAGGGGTAAACAGGCGGGTCGTTGCATCGCGGATCAGAACCCAGGCCCCCGCGCCGCGCAGGTCATAGGTATTGGTGATCTGTTCGGGTATGGGCGACGACAGCATGAGCTGGCGCACTTCATCGCGCCGCAATACAACGTTGTAGACACCGGCATTGGCGAGCAGCTCTGCCTCGAGATCATCGGCGAGCATGTCATCGGCCAGCAAGGCAAGCGAAGCGATCTGGGCGCGTTCCAGCCGGTTCAGCAGGAAATCTTCGCGGAAACGCGCGATCGAGGGCACAAAGATCAGCACTTCGGCCAACATGACGAAGACCGTCGTCAGGATCAGAAATCGGCCCGACAGCGAGTTCACTTTGCGCTCCTCCTCGGGTCAGGGAATCCAGCGCTGGACGAACCTGACCACTCGTTTAACCGTCTGATTCTCAAACAGCCTTGGCGAGAAATAGGCGCCCGCCACGCGTTTGTTAAGCTCTCCAATCGTCGGATAGGGCGAAACCATCGCGGCGATCTGGCCCATTTTGAGGTTATTGGCCAGAGCCAGCGACCACAAGTTGATCAGTTCCCCGGCCTGATGCCCTACGATTGTCGCGCCCACGGGTCGGCCTTTTACGACCATCACCTTAATGAAACCCTTCGTCTTGCGCTCGGAAATGGCGCGGTCATTGTGGTGATAGTCAAAGCGCGCGATTTCCAGCGCATCTCCGTGCGCGTCGCGCGCCTGTGTTTCGCGCAGGCCGACTTGCGCCAGTTCCGGGTCGGTATAAGTGGCCCAGGGAATATGCGCTGTTTTCGCCTTGGACGGCAGACCGAACAGGGCCGAACGGATGATAATCCCCGCCTGATATCCCGCAACATGGGTGAATTGCAGCCCGCCTGCGACGTCGCCGATGGCATAGACCTTGCGGTTGGAGGTCCGCAGCGCCTCATCAACCTTGATGCCGGTGCGCGTCCGGTCGATTCCGGCCGCTTCCAGGTTCAGCCGGTCGATATTGGCCTTGCGCCCGACCGCCAGCAACAGGTGAGAGCCGGAGTAAATCTCGCCATTTTCGGTGACGACCTCGACGGCCCCCGCATTGCCCCGGATCTGGGCCACCATGGCGTTCTCATGGATTGCGACGCCTTCGGCCTTCAAACTGTCCAACACAACCGAGGCGGCCTCGGGGTCATCCTTGCCCAGCGCCTTCATGCCTTCGATCACCGTGACCTTGCAGCCAAGCCGGATATGCGCCTGTGCCATTTCCATGCCGATGGGACCCCCGCCGATGATCAGCAGATGTTCGGGTTTGTCGCGCAGGTCGAATATGGTCTCATTGGTGTAATGCGGCACCTGCTCCAAACCGGGCAGAGGCGGCACCAAAGGCGACGAGCCCGTGGCCACCACGACGCGGCGGGCGGTGATCAGGTGATCCCCGGCCTGCACCTGCGTGGGCGAGACAAAGCTGCCATATTCGCGGATCACCTTGACGCCAAAGCCCTCAAAACGTTCCTGACTGTCCATCGGCTCGATCTGCGCGATCACGTCATGGACGTGATCCTTGGCCGCGGCATAATCGACCTGCGGCACCAAATCCGCGACGCCAAAGGCGGACGCATGTGATTGCCCATAGGCCGCCTTGCCGCTGGCGATCAGAGCCTTGGAGGGGACACAGCCGAAATTCAGGCAATCTCCGCCCATCTTGTGCCCTTCCAGCAGGACGACATCCGCGCCCATCTGGCTGGCCCCGGCCGCCACCGACAGCCCGCCCGACCCGGCACCGATCACCAGGATATCGGTCTTCAACTTCTGCATGGATCAGGCGTCCTTTCGGCCACGGAGGGATTTGATGACAATCGGCAACGCTGCCAGAACACACAAGCCGATGATGGGACCAATGACAAACGGTTCCCACAAAAGCGAGACGTCCGGGGTCTCACCCCGGTCGAACACACCGCCCAACCCGACGCCAATCCAGGTATAGACGATGCCACCCGGGATGATGCCCAGCGCCGTGGTGAACAGAAAGTTGCGGAACTTCACCCCCACCAGCGCAGGCACCAGATTGGCCACAAAGAAGGGTACGACGGGCACCAGACGTAGCAGGAACAGGACCGAGATTTCGTTTTCACGCAGCCCGTCCTTCAGTTTCTTGACCGTCCCTTCCGAGGCCTCCAGCCGCGCCGTAAGCGACTCGCCCAGCCCCCAACGGGCGGCCAGAAAGATCGCAGAGGCGCCGATAGTTGCAGCGACTACGTTGAACACCGTTCCGGCGAACAGACCAAACAGGAACCCACCGGTCATCGAGGCCACAGCCGCACCGGGCAGCGAAAAGGCGACAATCACGATGTAGATCCCCACAAACGCGGCGGCCATGGCCCAGTAGTTGGCGTCTCGCCACGCCAAAAGCGCCTCGCGGTTGTCGCGCAGGGTCTCGAACGTCAGGTAATCGCCCAGGGTGAAGAACCCGACCGCTGCAACGGTGAGAATCACCAGCAATGGAATATGCCGCGCAAATCTGCCACGCGCGGTCTGAGTCGTGTCACTCATCACGTTGTCCGGTTTGGTACGTTTCATTCTGCCTACAACATGCGACGCCCCGGGGTCGGGCAACAGAGGCCTCACGCGGCGTTGATGTTTATGGCAGGAAATGTGAGGGTTTCGGGGGCTCGAACCTGTTTTTTGAAACCTTTTGCTGGTGCCGGTATCAGAATTGTTGCAAAAGGCACCAAAACCCCCACCTAGGGGTTTGACTTACCCCCCGCTACCCAGTAGAGGACGGGCTTCGAACACTAGGGCCAGGCGAATCCGCGCCGCACCCACCGCTATAGATTGGAGACGGAGCGATGAAACGCACCTATCAGCCTTCGAACCTGGTTCGCAAACGC
This sequence comes from Ruegeria sp. L12, assembly GCF_056531745.1. NCBI lineage: Bacteria > Pseudomonadati > Pseudomonadota > Alphaproteobacteria > Rhodobacterales > Roseobacteraceae > Ruegeria > Ruegeria sp. L12. The sequence goes on along the minus strand of NZ_JBQFMH010000008.1, from coordinate 65,405 downwards.
CGCCACGGTTTCCGCGCGCGCATGGCCACCAAAGCCGGCCGCAAGATCCTGAACGCGCGCCGCGCACGCGGCCGCAAGTCGCTGAGCGCGTAAACCGCTCACCGATCAGGTTATGAACATGACGCCGCCGGAGGCCCCTGAGGATGGTAGCAACCAGCCGAGGGTGAAGCCCCCGGCGGCGTCCGTTTGCGCGCCCGAAACTCTGACCGTATTACAGAATCGCTCGGATTTTCTGAAGGCCGCGCGGGCAAAGCGGCAGGGCACATCCTCGATGATGGTGCAGGCGCGGAAACGTGGCCCGGATGAGGCCCCGGGCATTCGCGTCGGATTCACCTGTTCCAAAAAGGTCGGCAATGCCGTGGCCCGCAACCGCGCCAAGCGCCGCCTGCGCGAAGCTGCGCGCGCGGTTCTGCCGGTTCAGGGTCTTGCGGGCTGGGATTACGTGTTGATCGGCCGCGCCGAAGTCACCGCTGCCCGCCCCTTCGAGGCGCTGAAAGACGATCTGCGCTATGCCCTGCGCAAAATGCACGGCGGGGGAAAATGAACCTGTTTGCGCATATCCTTGCATTGCCCGTCCGGGCCTATCGGCTGATCTTCAGCCCATGGGTCGGGTTCAATTGCCGCTATCAACCGACCTGTTCGGCCTACGCCCTTGAAGCACTGGAAAAGCATGGACCCGTCAAAGGCACATGGCTGGCTGCGCGGCGTATCGGCCGGTGCCATCCGTGGGGCGGCGATGGCTATGACCCTGTGCCCGACGAATAACACCGCCCCTTGCCCGGTTCACCAAGCTAAGATAGGCCCGCCCAATGTTCGATGAAGCCGACGACATCCATCCGCTCTTTGCCGATGCGCCCTCGACCACCGAATACAAGAAGCTGCGCAAACGCATCGTACGCCAAACCCGCGAAGCCATCGAGCATTATGGGATGGTGGATCGCAGCACCGAGGGCAAAACACCCCGGTGGCTGGTCTGTCTGTCGGGCGGCAAGGACAGCTATACCCTTCTGGCGGTGCTTTATGAGCTGAAATGGCGCGGGCTGCTGCCAGTTGACCTGCTGGCCTGCAATCTGGATCAGGGTCAACCGGGTTTTCCCGCGACCGTCCTGCCCGAGTTCCTGAGCCGTATGGGCGTGCCCCATCGCATCGAATATCAGGACACTTATTCCGTTGTCATGGACAAGGTCCCACAGGGCCGCACCTATTGCGCGCTATGTTCGCGTTTGCGACGGGGCAATCTCTATCGGATTGCGCGCGAGGAAGGCTGCTCGGCGGTTGTGCTGGGTCACCACCGCGACGACATCCTCGAGACCTTTTTTATGAACCTGTTCCACGGCGGGCGGCTGGCAACAATGCCGCCCAAACTGGTGAATGAGGAAGGGGACCTGTTCGTTTACCGCCCCCTCGCCCATGTGGCCGAGGCGGATTGCGGGAAATTCGCCAATGCGATGAACTACCCCATCATTCCCTGTGACCTGTGCGGCAGTCAGGACGGGCTGCAACGGCAGCAGGTAAAGCAGATTCTCGACCAATGGGAAAAGAACGCGCCGGGGCGTCGGCAGGTGATGTTCCGGGCACTGACCAATGCCCGCCCCTCGCATCTGCTGGATCCCAAACTGTTCGATTTCGCGAACCTTTCGCTCGATCCGATTCAAAAAGACGAAAATTCGGACGAAATTCCGCAGCTGCGTTAACGTCTGACTCAGATAGCTTTCCTACGGTTGGCCTGTGCGATCCACGATCCTGCGGAAGGCCGTCAAAAACCGATGCGGAAAATTGTCTCTGTTGACCGAATTCTTGAAACGCTGCGCACTGCCCTGACCGGGCCACAGGCGCTTGCCTTTGTACCTGCCGCCTGTCTGGCCGCTTTCTGGCTGGGCGGAGAGGTTTCCTTGCTGGTCACAGCGCTTGGCCTGCCACTGGTCAGCGCCGCGACCGGCTGGGGCGATCGGCTGCATAAGGCGACCAGCCCGGGCGTGCGGCCTTCGGGCTTGGTTGCAAACGACGTGTTTCAGGCCGAGATGCAGGTTCTGAGCGAGATCGCGAAGGCTCGTGGTGAAAACGCGGCCTGCATCGCCGTGTCGCTGGATGACTATGCCGATCTTCTGGATGTGCATGGGCAAGCGGCCGCGAACCATGTCGCTTTGCAATTCAGTGATCGGATTCTGGCGATGATCCGAAATCATGATGTCTTTACGCAGATGGGCCAGAACCGGTATTTGATCGGCCTTCAACCCTCGCCCCATCTTGATCTTGAGGCCTGCATCCAGACGTCGGGTCGCATTCAAAGCGCGATTGAGGACCCGGTGTTGCTGAGCGGCGCCAGCGTCTACCTGTCCTGCTCGGTCGGTTTCTGTCTGCTGTCCGATCTGCAGGAGGCGGATGCGCAGGAATGGATCGACGGGGCCAGCGCGGCCCTGTCCGAGGCGCAGCGTAATGGCCCCTCAAACATCCGTGCCTATTCGACCGAAACGCGACGCCGGTCGCTGGTCCGGGCCAATCTCAGACGGGATTTCGAGACCGCGCTGGATCAGGGTGAGATCCGCCCGTGGTTTCAACCGCAGATCTCGACCGATACCGGCAACATCACGGGCTTCGAGGCGCTTGCCCGTTGGGAGCATCCGGGGAAAGGGGTTCTTGGCCCGCAGGTGTTCCTGCCCTTTGCCGAACAGGCCGATCTGATGGAACGTCTGGGTCAGGTGATACGGCATCACGCGATCGAGGCCATGCAGAAATGGGATCGCGCCGGTCTGGCCGTGCCTAGGATCGGCGTCAATTTCTCATCCGATGAGCTGCGCAACCCCGGCCTCGTCGATCGGTTGAAGTGGGAGCTGGACCAGTTTGACCTGACCCCGGACCGGCTGGTGGTGGAAGTTCTGGAAACCGTGTTTTCGCGCCGCCCCGACGATGTGATCACCCGGAATGTCACCAGCCTGTCCGCGCTTGGGTGCTGCATCGACCTTGATGATTTCGGCACCGGCCATGCGTCGATCGCATCAATCAAGCGGTTTGACGTGTCGCGCATCAAGATTGACCGTTCCTTCGTGGCCAAGGCGGATCAGGACCCCGGCCAGCAGCAGCTTGTCAGCGCCATCTTGACCATGGCGGAACGGCTGAATCTCGAAACTCTCGCCGAAGGTGTCGAGACCGCCGGAGAACATGCGCTGATGGCACAATTGGGAAGCGACCATGTTCAGGGCTTTGGCATCGCCAAACCCATGCCGTTTGAGCAGACACAGGATTGGATCGTCGCACACAGGGCCAAGATCAAGGGGGCCCCCAAGATCAGCCGCAAATTGGGTTGAATCGGCGATTGTGACCCAACGAATACCGGGTTGCGGCGAATTGGCGGGCGATTCCGCTTGACCTTTGGGGCTGCACTCTGTTGAACCCAGCGGGTGTGTTTCACTGCTTAAGGTGGCTGTCCCCGATGGACGATCAGAATAAGAATCTCATCCTCGCAACCGCGCTCAGCTTTCTGGTGATCCTGGTCTGGTTCGTCCTGTTCCCACCGCCGGAACCAACCGCGACACAAGAAGAGGCCGGGATTGCAACCCTTGAAGAAGATCAGGTTCAAACACCCAATGCCGCAGGCACGGTTGGGGAAGCGACCGCTGCTGCAGACGAAGCACTGCCCGAAGAACAAGCCCCGCGTGTCGAGATCGACACGCCGCGCCTGAAAGGCAGCCTGTCGCTGTCCGGTGGCCGCATCGATGAGCTGTTTCTGAAGGACTACAAAGTCTCGATCGACGAAGGCGCACCTATCGTCGAATTGCTGTCGCCGGTTGGTTCGGACTCTGCCTACTACGCGCTTTATGGCTGGGCTCCCGGCTCTGGCGTAACCGGCAGCGACGTTCCGGGCCCCAACACCCTTTGGACGCTTGAACAAGGCGACGCACTAGGGGTGGGTACACCGATCACATTGGCCTGGGACAATGGCAATGGCCTGACCTTCCGCCGCACCATCTCGGTTGACGAGGACTATATGTTCACGGTGGCCCAATCGGTCGAAAACGCCACCCAGTCCGAGGTCAGCATGGCCCCCTATGGCATTCTGGCCCGCCATGGCATCGGTGAAGATGGCGACCTGCCGGGCCTCAAGAATTTCTTCATCCTGCATGAAGGCGTGATCGGCATGGCCGACGGCACCCTGACCGAGGTCGATTATGGCGATGTGCGCGATTTCGACATCGACCCGAATGAGCGTGCGCAAGCCGAGGTCTATCAGGTCAAGGAAGATGGCTGGATCGGCTTCACCGACCACTATTGGATGACCACGCTGATCCCCGACCCCGGCTCGGCCTTCAAAGCCGCCGCCAAATATGACTCGCGCCGCAAGATTTATCAGACGGAAACTGTGCTGCCGACGCTGACCGTGGCCCCGGGCGCAACCGAAGAGGTCAGCACCCGCTTGTTCGCCGGTGCCAAGGAATGGGAAGCCATTCGCGAATACCAGAGCGAAGGCGTGCAGAAGTTTATCGACAGCATCGACTGGGGCTGGTTCTTCTTCCTGACCAAGCCGATCTTCTGGCTGCTGCACAACATCAACGCCCTGATCGGTAACATGGGCTGGTCCATCATCGGCCTCACGCTGATCATCAAGGCGATCCTGTTCCCGCTGGCCTTCAAATCCTACGTCTCGATGGCGAAGATGAAGGAACTGCAGCCGCAGATGGAGGCCCTGAAAGAGGCTGCCGGCGACGACCGTCAGAAGATGCAGCAGGGCATGATGGAGCTGTACAAAAAGGAAAAGGTGAACCCCGCCGCGGGCTGTCTGCCAATCCTGATGCAGATTCCGATCTTCTTCTCGCTGTATAAAGTGATTTTCGTCACCATCGAACTGCGCCAAGCCCCCTGGTTTGGCCCGTTCCAGGACCTCAGCGCGCCGGATCCGACCTCGATCTACAACTTCTTTGGCTGGTTGCCTTGGGCGGCGCCCGCGCCCGAAAGCTTCATGGCGCTGATCTTCATCGGAATCCTGCCGCTGTTGCTGGGTATCTCGATGTGGCTGCAGCAGAAGCTGAACCCGGCACCAACCGATGCGACGCAGGCGATGATCTTTGCCTGGATGCCGTGGGTGTTCATGTTCATGCTGGGCGGTTTTGCCAGCGGCCTGGTGGTTTACTGGATCGCGAACAACACGATCACCTTCACACAGCAGTACCTGATCATGCGCAGCCAGGGTTACACGCCCGATGTGTTCGGCAACATCAAATCCGGCTTCAAGCGCACCCCCAAGACGGGCGACAAATGAGCGGAGCGGTCACCGACCTGTGGCGGCATCCGATCAAAAGCCACGGGCGTGAAAGCCTTGATCACGTCACCATGACCCCCGGGCAGACCATGCCCGGGGATCGTGTTTGGGCGGTCGCACATGAAGCCTCTGCAGCGGACGGGTCGGAATGGGTGCCCTGCGCCAATTTCAGCCGAGGGGCCAAAGCGCCCGGCCTGATGGCGATCTCGGCACGGTTGGACGAAGACACCGTCACTCTTAGCCATCCGGACAGACCGGATCTGAGCTTTGCGCCGGACCGCGACCAAGACCGTTTTCTGGAATGGGTGAAACCGTTGATGCCGGCGGACCGGGCGGCCTCGGCCCGGATCATTCGCGTCCCCGGGCGCGGCATGACCGACAGCGATTTTCCGTCAATCAGCCTGTGCAACATGGCCTCGCACCGGGCCGTCGAACAGAAGCTCGGCTGCGATCTGTCCATCGCACGCTGGCGCGGCAATGTCTGGTTCGATGGCCTGCCCCTTTGGGAAGAATTCGACTGGATTGGCAAGGACATCCAGATTGGCGAGGCAGTGTTCCACGTGCGCGAACGTATCACACGCTGTCTGGCGACCACCGCCAACCCCGAGACGGGTGTGCGGGATGCGGATACGCTGGGCGCGCTGAACAGCTGGGACCACCAGGATTTCGGCGTTTATGCCGAGGTGATCCAAGGCGGCACGATCCGCGTCGGAGACAAGGTTCAGATACTATGACCACCCTGCCCTTCCCATTGGCCGAAGACCCGGACACCTTGGCGCTGGAACATGGGCGCAAGCTGTTTGCCGGACCGTCGGAGTTTGTCAAAGGCGTGGTCGCCATGAACGGCCTGCCCGCCCCGGATCGGCTGGAGGTCTGCTTTGCGGGCCGCTCGAATGTCGGTAAATCCAGCCTGATCAACGCGCTGACCGGCACCAAGGGGCTGGCCCGCGCCTCGAACACGCCGGGCCGTACGCAAGAGATCAACTTTTTCACCCAAGGCCCCGAGCTCTATCTGGTCGACCTGCCCGGCTATGGCTTTGCCAATGCGCCGGTCAAGGTGGTCGAGAAATGGCAGCGACTGCTCAAGCAGTATCTCGCCGGGCGGCAAACCCTGCGCCGGGCCTTTGTACTGATCGACTCGCGCCACGGGGTGAAACCGGTGGACAATGAAATCATGAAGCTGCTGGACACCAGCGCCGTGACCTTTCAATGCGTGATGACCAAAGCCGACAAGGTCAAAGCCAAGGACCGGGAAAAGGTGCTGGATCAGGTCCGTGGCGCCTTGTCGAAACACCCCGCTGCCTACCCGGAAATCGTCCTGACCTCGTCCGAGAAGGGCGACGGCATTCCGACCCTGCGCTCGATCATCTCGCATCTGGAATAGCTTGCCTCTTGGCAGCCCCGTCCAAACGCCCTAACAGGGTGGACCAGAGGACAGACAGCCATGAAGACACGAGACATGAACCGGGACTGGATCGCCACCGCCGCCACTTTGAACAGCGCACTGCCTTATCTGCAGCGCTATGACGGGGCTATCGTCGTCATCAAGCTGGGCGGACACGCCATGGGCAGCGACGAGGCGATGGAAAGCTTTGCCCGCGATGTGGTGCTGATGCGTCAAGTGGGAGTGAACCCGGTCGTGGTGCATGGCGGCGGTCCGATGATCAATGCGATGCTGGACAAGCTGGACATCCAGTCCGATTTCGTGGGCGGCAAGCGTGTCACTGACAAAGCCACCGTCGAGGTGGTCGAGATGGTGCTGTCCGGCCTTGTGAACAAGCGCATCGTGCAGGCGATCAATGATCAGGGTGGCATGGCCGTGGGCCTGTCGGGCAAGGACGCCAACCTGATGACCTGCGATCAGACCGATGCCTCGCTTGGCTTTGTTGGCACTCCGGTCGAGATGAACCCGAAGGTCCTGCACGATCTGTTCTCGCATGACATGATCCCGGTGATCGCACCCCTGGGTGCGGGCCGCAATGGCGAGACGTTCAACGTCAATGGCGACACGGCTGCGGGGGCGATTGCCTCGGCATTGAAGGCCGACCGCCTGTTGCTGCTGACCGATGTCTCGGGCGTCAAGAACGCCGCCGGAGAGGTCGTGACCGAACTCAAGGCCGGCCAGATCCGCGAGATGACCCGCGAAGGCACCATCGCGGGCGGGATGATCCCGAAAACCGAAACCGCGCTGGACGCATTGCACAGCGGCGTGCGTGCAGTGGTCATTCTGGATGGTCGCGCACCCAATGCGGTGTTGCTGGAACTGTTCACCGAGCACGGTGCCGGATCGCTGATCCGCCCCGACTGACGCCTATGTGAACTGGGCAGGCTTGTGTCGGGCATAGATATGCCTGAACATGAATGTGTGGAAAATGAAACCATCATCCGCCTGAGCACATTTCTGGTGCTCTTTGCACTCTTTGCTGCCGCTGAAGCGCTGGCACCGCGCCGAGCACGCAAATGTGTGCGGAGACGGCGCTGGCTGACCAACCTGTCAATCACGATATTGAACGCCGTGACACTGAGGGCCATGGCGATTGGCTTTCCACTTCTTGCGGTGGGGGCTGCCATCGACGCGGGTCAGAACGGTTTGGGATTGTTCAACAAGCTCGATTGGCCTGATTGGTTCGAACTTGTTCTGAGTATTCTGGTTCTCGATTTTGCGATCTGGCTTCAGCATCTCGTGACCCACAAGGTGCCAATGCTGTGGCGCTTGCATCGGGTGCATCATGCCGACCGGGATATGGATGTGACAACGGCCATTCGCTTCCATCCGATTGAAATCGCATTGTCCATGGTCCTCAAACTCGGGCTGATATACGTGTTGGGACCCAGTGCGGTGGCAGTCATTCTGTTCGAGATACTGCTGAATGGCACAGCATTGTTCAATCACTCCAACCTGAAACTCCCCCTTGCTGCGGACGCCGTATTGCGTAGGGTTCTCGTGACGCCTGATATGCACCGGGTGCATCATTCAGTCCTTCGGGAAGAACATGACAGCAACTACGGTTTTGCTCTTTCGATCTGGGATCGGCTGCTGGGAACCTACGTGGCACAGCCCGGTGACGGGCATGACAAAATGGAAATAGGGCTGCAATGGCAAGACGATCGGCCAACACAACTGGGGTGGAGCCTGTTGCTTCCGTTTCGACGAAAGTGACATACTCAGACATCAGGGAAGCTGCCATTAAGGCGGGCCTGATCGTTATGGGCGCTCAACACCCCAGAACCAGCGGTGCAGCACAGCTGAACAGTGGTACGCTGGTCCTGCTTGGAACCGCTGCGGAATTCTGGCCCGCACTCAAAGCCTCGCCCGAGTGGGCAGATGGCAAAGAGAATCCCGTAGACCGTTGGTCCACGCGTGTCGTTGGGCAGATGGCCTCTGAGCTGGGCGCAACGCCCTACTACCCGTTTGGCGGCCCGCCTTATGCACCGTTTATTGACTGGGCGCTGAAATCCGGGCGTACGTTCAGCAGCCCCGTGGGAGCTTTGGTGCATGATACGGTCGGCATGCTGATCTCATACCGGGGGGCGCTGCATTTTGGCGAGGAATTCGCAATCCCCGAAACAACTGCTGCCTCTCCCTGCACGACATGCCCCGCCCCCTGCGCGCAGAGCTGCCCGGTAGAGGCATTGAATGACCGCAGCTTCTATAACGTCGACGCCTGCCACGGCTATCTTTCCACAGCCGAAGGGCAAACCTGCATGACCGGTGGCTGCCTGGCCCGCCTTGCCTGTCCGCTGAGTGACGGCGCAGGACGTGATCCGGAACAGTCCGCCCACCATATGAGGGCCTTTCACCCCTCATGACCCGCACCCTGATCCTGATGCGCCACGCCAAGTCCAGCTGGGATGACCCGTTCCAGATCGACCATGACCGCCCCCTGAATAAACGCGGTCGCAAATCTGCCCCCGCCGTGGGCGCATGGCTACGGCAGAACGATTGGCTGCCGGATGAGGTGATCAGCTCTACCTCGGCCCGCACGCGCGAGACCTGGGACCGGTTGGGGCTTGAGGCCGCCATCATGACATTCACGCAGAACCTGTATCATGCGGGGGCGAACGACATGCTTGCGGTTCTGCGCGGGGCCGAAGGACAGGCTGTTTTGATGCTCGGTCACAATCCGGGCATTGCTGTGTTTGCCGAAAGGATCGTGCGGCACCCGCCGGACCATGCCAGATTTCATGACTACCCGACCTGCGCGACGACCGTGATCCGGTTTGAAGTTCAGAACTGGATGGATGTGACATGGCACAGCGGCGCTGTCGAGGGTTTCACCATTCCGCGCGAGTTGCTGTAATGAATAAAGGCGGGGTAAAACCCCGCCTTTTCATCTGTTTCGCCGGGATCAGTGCCCCAGAATCTGGCTGAGGAACAGTTTGGTCCGTTCGCTCTGCGGGTTGTTGAAGAACTCTTCCGGCTCGTTCTGTTCCACGATCTGACCGGCATCCATAAAGATCACGCGGTTGGCGACCTGACGGGCAAAACCCATCTCGTGGGTCACGCACAGCATGGTCATGCCTTCCTCGGCCAGTTCGATCATGGTGTCGAGCACCTCTTTGATCATCTCGGGGTCCAGCGCCGATGTCGGTTCGTCGAACAACATGATCCGCGGCATCATGCACAGCGAGCGGGCAATCGCCACACGCTGCTGCTGTCCACCCGACAGCTGACCGGGATATTTCAGCGCCTGATCTGGGATTTTCACCTTTTCCAGGAAATGCATCGCGCGCTCTTCAGCCTCTTTCTTGGGCGTTTTGCGCACCCAGATCGGGGCCAGCGTGCAGTTTTCCAGAATGGTCAGATGCGGAAACAGGTTGAAGTGCTGGAACACCATGCCAACCTCGGACCGGATCTTGTCGATGTTCTTCAGATCATTCGACAGCTCGGTCCCGTCCACGACGATCGTGCCCTGCTGGTGTTCTTCCAGCGCATTCAGACAACGGATCAGGGTGGATTTGCCCGACCCCGACGGCCCCGCGATCACGATCCGCTCGCCCTGATTGACGGTCAGATTGATGTCGCGCAGCACGTGAAAGGACCCGTACCACTTGTTCATGTTGCTGATTTCGATGGCGACCTCGTCGCTCACCTGCATTTTCGAGCGGTCGATTTCGCGTTCAATTGCAAGTTCAGACATATGTTGAACTCCTTAACGATGGCCAGTCTGAAGCTTGCGCTCCAGATACATGGAATAACGGGACATGGAGAAGCAGACGACGAAGAACAGAACGCCAATAAAGGCAAACAGTTCCCAGTAGACGCCATTCCAGGCGGTATCGGCACGGATGCCGTTGGTCAGACCGATCACGTCGAACAGACCGATGATCGAGACCAGCGTGGTATCCTTGAAGATGCCGATAAAGGTCGACACGATGCCCGGGATCGAGATTTTCAGAGCCTGCGGCATGATGATCAGCCGCTGCGCCTGCCAGTAGTTCAGGCCCAGACTGTCGGCCCCTTCGTACTGACCGCGCGGCAGGGCAGCCAGACCACCCCGGATCACCTCGGCCATATAGGCGGCCGAGAACAGGGTCATCATGATCATCACCCGCAGGATGATATCAAAATTGGTGCCCGGCGGCAGGAACAGGTTCAACAGCAGCGAGGCCACGAACAGCAAAGTGATCAGCGGCACGCCCCGGATGAACTCGATAAAGCCCACGCAGAGGTATTTGACGATCATCAGATCGGACTGACGGCCGAGTGCCAGAACGATACCGATGGGCAACGAGACACCGATAGCCACAACGCCCAACAGGATCGCCAGCATGAAGCCACCAAAGTCACGGCTTTCAACTGAGGCAATACCGATCGGAACGATTGAATTGATCGTGTCTGCAACCGAACCGGCGGCAAACAACCACCAAAGAACAGGCAATACGATCGCCAGGATCAATGCCGCCAGCGAACCTGCGATGGGAAGCAGAAGCTTGTACGCAAAATATCCAATTGCAAATCCGGCGGCGACCATCAGTGGCCCCCAGATGCTGCCACCCCACATCAGCCAAGGCAGAAGGAACGGATAGGCCGCAGTCACGAAAAGAAGTTTGCGCGGTAATTTGGTGAACAGCACCGGCGCAATCGCGACAAGCAACAGGATGAAAGTCAGATTCGGCCGAAAATAGGCGGGCCAGCCGCCGGCCTCAGGCGGGTTAGACCACGTTGCATCCGGGTGCGCCGGGTAAGGCGGATAAAAACCGTACAGCAATTGCAGCCACCGGTCCTTGATAACACCCCAGCAGGCATGACCATGCGTATCGCCCCATGTCGCCATCATGATCTCACGACATTCTGACAGGGAATTGGCGTTCCAAACGGATTCGAACGTCCAAGCCAGGATGTTGGAAAGCACGTAGTAGATGAAGTACAGCGAAATGATGGTCAGAATGGCGTTGAGCCAGCTTGAGAACAGATTGTGCCTGATCCAGCCCAGTACGCCCACCTCTGAGGCGGGTGGCGCCTGTTCCGGCAACATTTCCGTGCGGACAAATGAAACATCACTCATATTACCGCTCCACCAGTTTGACACGGTTGTTGTACCAGTTCATCACCGCCGAAATGCTCAGCGAGATGGTCAGATAGACCAGCATCAGCAGCAGAACACATTCCAGTTCACGACCGGTCTGGTTCATGGTGATGCCACCAAGGGTACCCGTGATGTCCATATATCCAACCGCGATCGCCAGCGACGAGTTCTTGGTCAGGTTCAGATAGTTCGAGATCATTGGCGGAATGATCACCCGCAATGCCTGCGGCAGGATCACCAGACGCATCGTGCGGCCCGGGCGCAGGCCCAGTGCAGATGCCGCCTCGGTCTGGCCTTTCGAAATGGCCAGAATACCGGCACGCACGATCTCGGCGATGAAAGCTGCGGTGTACAGCGACAAGGCCAGCCACAGGGCAATCAGCGAGTTCCGCAGGTGGGTACCGCCAGTGAAGTTAAAGCCCTTCAGCTCGGGATAGCCCAGATGGAAGCCCAGTGCGGTCAACAGGATGCCCGACGGCACAAACAGCAAGCCCAGTTGGATGTGCCAGATGGTCGGACGATCACCGGTTGCTTCCTGCGTGGCATTGGCACGGGCCGACACTTTGCGCATGGCAAAGATGCTGCCGCCAATAACGATCAGGAAGGCGATCAGATCCAGCGAAACATCAAAGCGCAGGCTCGACGTGCCAAACAGGTGGATGTCGCCCAGACCGCGCGAGAACAGAAACTCGGGGATATAGACCCCGCGATTGGTCACAGCAACCGTGCCGAACAGGTCCATCGTGGCTTCTGGATTTTCACCCCGGAAGGCGCGCGGAGCAGGCAGGCTTTCGATCAGGATCGCCATGGCGAACACGATCCAAAGCAGAACCGGAACGTTGCGGAACATCTCGACATAGACGGTCATGATGCGGGCGACCAGCCAGTTGTTCGACAGGCGCAGAACACCAACCATGACGCCGATGATCGTTGCCGTGATACAGCCCAGAACAGCCACAACCAGCGTGTTCAGCAGACCTATTAAGGCCGCACGCAGATGGGTATCGCGCGAGTCGTATTCCAGCAGGCGTTGGTTGATGTCATAGCTCGACGGCTCGCTGAAAAAACCGAAACCGACTGTTCGGCCCAGCGTTTCAAGGTTCTGAATGGTGTTGCTAATAATCCAGGCTGCCAGAAGCATGAACCCGATCATTGCGATGACTTGGATGGTCGCAGATCGGTACCGCGTATCGTAAAGGAGCATGGACAGCCGGAAGTGCTCCTTCGGCGGGTCAGTAAGAGTCGTCATGACCTATGTAATCCCCGTAACGTCCCATTTTTGTCGACAGAGTTTGTCTCTGCTCAATCTGTGCGGGACTGTTTATTTGTCTTCGCAAAAAAGGGCGCAGGTTGCCCTGCGCCCTTTTCCGTAAGCGTCTTAGCGGAACGGCGGTGCGTACAGCAGGCCGCCATCGGTCCACTGTGCGTTCAGACCGCGTGCCAGACCGATCGGGGTTTCTTCACCGATGTTCTTGGCAAAGACTTCGCCATAGTTGCCGCCGACCTTGATGGCGCGCTGCGCCCAGGTCGCGTCCAGACCCAGCATCTCGCCCAGGGTGCCTTCGCTACCCAGCAGACGGTTTACTTCGGGGTTGTCCGTACCAGCCGACATCTCGTCGATATTGGCGGACGTGACGCCCATTTCTTCGGCTGCGATCAGCGCGTTCAGCGTCCAGCGGACGATATCGCCCCACTCGTTGTCGCCGTGACGGACCAGCGGCCCCAGCGGCTCTTTCGAGATGATTTCGGGCAGAATCACGTGATCCGACGCGTTTTCGAACGTGGCGCGGGTTGCGGCCAGGCCCGAGGCGTCGGTGGTGTAAACGTCACACGCACCAGCCAGATACTGCTGTTGTGCTTCGGCGTTGGTTTCGATCGGAACCGGCTCGTAGCTCATGTTGTTGATGCGGAAGAAATCCGCCAGGTTGAGCTCGGTGGTGGTACCGGTCTGAATGCAGACAGTCGCGCCATCCAGTTCCTTGGCCGAGCTTACGCCCAGAGCCTTGGGAACCATGAAGCCCTGACCATCGTAGTAGTTGATGCCGACGAATTCGAACTTCAGGTCCACATCGCGGCTGAAGGTCCAGGTGGTGTTACGGGCCAGCATGTCGATCTCACCCGATGCAAGCGCGGTAAAGCGTGTCTTGCCGGTGGTGGGAATGAATTCGACAGCGCTCGGGTCGTCCAGAACGGCGGCGGCTACGGCGCGGCAGACAGCGACATCGAAGCCCTGCCATTCGCCATTGGCGTCAGGGCTGGCAAAGCCGGGTACGCCGGTGGCGACACCACAGTTCAGCTTGCCGCGCGCCTTGACGTCGTCAACGGTCCCCGCCACAGCAGCGCCAGCTGCCAGACCTGCAATCGTTGCAACGCCCAAGATTACGGATTTTTTCATTTTTACCTCTTCCTGATTTTCTATCCCTTTCAGGGACAGTTCTATCCGGCGCATAGGCACCAGAAAGGTTACCCAAAAGGTATCTCCCCTTTAGTGGCCCGAGTTTGGGCGTATTCATCAACAAACGTCAAGGGCCGGATCAGCGAAATCGATAGGCCGACGTTAGGGATTTTGGGGCAAAAAAGGTAATTCAGATAAAAGAAGTCTCAGGAAGAGAGATCAAAGAAACGTTTTGCATGCAAAAATGCGGCCTCCTTGATCCGGGCGGCGGCATCCGCTTCGTCATCGTGACCCCACTGCTCGATCTGCCAAAGCTCATCAAGTCTGGACATACGCCAGATGTCCTCGGGGTTGCGCCAATCCTCAGCTGCGGCGAACCCAAGAAGCAATGAACCGGACAAGCTGACAAGGTCGTGGAACGCTGCCAGTTGAAACGGGGTGAGGGCATGAACCCGCGTGCGCAACGCCTCCAGCGCGACGGGATTTTGGGGTTGGTGCACGACCCCGGCACGCGGAACCAGCCGCGCGCCCAACGCCTCGGCGGCCCAATCGAGCGCCGGGTCCCATGCTTCGGCCTGCCGGGTCTGAAGCGCCTCGGGATGTGTCGCGCGATAACACAGCAAATCCGAATCGCCGTAATCCGCTAGCATATCGGCAACTTCGCCATGCTGGTGGCCCACCTTATCAATGGCTGCGTTGGCGGAACGGGTGAAGGGCATGGTGGTCGGATCGACCTCTTTTTCCTGCGCGTCCCATTCGGCCGCAACCGCCTCGGCCATTGCCTGCGTGGGCAGAACCAATGCCGCCTTGGCAGGCGTTTTCACGCGGCGGCCATCCAGTTCGACCGTGTGGCCGCCTTCGGTCTCCACCACCGTACTGGAGGTCCAGAAGCGTTTGGGTTTCCAGTCTCTCATTTCATTCGCCCCAAATCCTGGCCAGTTCTGCTGGCAATTGTTCAAAACTCTCGATCACCGTATGCGCCGCACCCAACGCGGATCGGTCATGATAGCCCCAGTTGACCCCGATGCCGGTGACCCGTGCGGCAGCGGCCATCTCCATGTCAAAGCTGGTATCCCCGATCATCGCCGCGTGCTGCGCCAAAACGCCGGTTTCCGCCAGAGCGGTTTCGATCATGGAAGGATGCGGTTTCGACGGGTGATGATCCGCCACTTGCCGGGTTACAAAAAACCGCTCCAGATCATGCGCCTCGAGCAGCGCCTCCAGACCGCGCTGAGATTTGCCTGTGGCAACGCCCAGCAGAACCTCGTCACGTCCGTGCAATGCCTCGATCACATCGCGCGCGCCGGGATAGAGCGGCGAACTGGCCGCACCCTGTTCAAGCCGTTGCGCATGATAGGCCTGTTTGTAACCCTCGACCAATTGCATTTGCACGGTGTCTGATTGGTCCGGCGCAAGACGTGCCATCGCATGCGGCAAGGACAGGCCGACAATGGACAGGATGGCTGCGCGATCCGGCACCGGTAGCAAAAGCGCCTGAAAACAAGCGGTCATCGCCGACACAATCGCCCCCTGACTGTCGACCAGAGTGCCATCCACATCGAACAGAACCAGCCGTAGCGGCGCGGTCATCGCAGTTCCTCGAACGGGTCATCCGCGGCAAGGTCTTCGGTCCAGCCCAGCGTGTCCCAGCTGTGTTTCATGTGATCCGGAAGCGGCGCGGTGATCGAAATGGCTTTGCGGGTCATCGGGTGTTCAAAGGACAGACGCCGCGCATGCAGGTGCAACTTCTTGCTGATGATGCCACCCAGTTGCGCGCCCCAGCCATCGCCGAGGTTTTCCTGCCCCGAGCCACCATATTTCCCATCCCCGATGATCGGGTGCCCAATGGCCGCCATATGTGCGCGCAGCTGATGGGTGCGGCCCGTGACCGGCTCCATCGCCACCCAGGCTGCGCGCCCGGCGACACGATAGAGCGTGGCGTACAGCGTATGCGCCCGTTTCGCGCCGGGCGTATCGTTGACCTCGCTGGAATGGACGGCGATCATCTTCTCGCCTTCGCCCTGCTTGCCATGACCCGAGGCCTTGACCAGCCCGGTCTTGATCTCACCCAAGTAGGGAGTGGGCACCCCGGCCACCAGCGCCCAATAGATCTTGCGCGTGTTGCGATGCCGGAACGCCGCGGTCAGCCCCTTGGCCGCTTCGCGCGTGCGGGCCATCAACAGAACGCCCGAAGTATCCTTGTCCAGCCGGTGCACAAGACGTGGGTTCTCGTCATAGCCAAACCGCAGTGCCTCGGACAGGCTGTCCACGTGGCGGGTCTGACCGCTGCCGCCCTGAACCGGCAGGCCATGCGGCTTGTTGAGCGCCAGAACGTGGTCGTCTTTGTAGATCACGCAGGACTGGATCATCTTCGTATCCGCATCCGAGATACTGCGCCGCACTTCAGCCGGTTTGTGATCAGCATCCGGCAGGGGTGGCACACGCACGGACTGCCCGACCTCCAGCCGGGTCGAGGCTTTCACCCGTCCGCCATCAACCCGCAACTCACCCTTGCGGCACATCTTCTCGATCCGGCCCTGACTGACATGCGGGAACAGGCGGCGCAGCCAGCGATCCAGCCTCTGGTCGCCGTCACCTTCTGCCACCGTGATCATCTGCACGCCACTCATGCCATTGCCCCTTGCGCCGCGCGGCTGATCCGCCCGGAATTTACCCGTTTCAGTGCCTTAGAAAACATGCGCGTCTGTCGCGCGCATTGGACGAAGAGTCAACCCGAGCCTATCGCGCGTTCCGTTGCGCACGCAGTTTCGAAAAATAGTCCAGCCGCTTTTTCAACTCACGCTCAAAACCGCGCTCGACCGGCTGATAAAGCTCGGGCCGCTCCATGTCGTCGGGGAAATAGTTCTGCCCGGAAAACCCGTCTTCGGCATCGTGATCATAGGCATAGCCCGCGCCATAACCCTGATCCTTCATCAGTGATGTCGGCGCATTCAGGATATGTTTGGGCGGCGGCGCGCTGCCTGATTGCTTGGCCAACCGCATCGCGGCCTTATAGCCCACATAGGTCCCGTTCGATTTCGGGGCCAGCGCCAGATAGACCACAGCCTGCGCCAGCGCCAACTCACCTTCGGGTGAACCAAGGCGTTCGTAGGTTTCCCATCCCTGCAAACAGATCGCCTGTGCCTGCGGATCGGCCAGACCAATGTCTTCGACCGCCATGCGGGTCAGGCGACGGGCCAGAAAGCGAGGGTCTTCCCCGCCCGTCAGCATCCGCGCAAACCAATAGAGCGCCGCATCGGGATCGGACCCGCGCACTGATTTGTGCAGCGCCGAGATCAGATTGTAATGCTCATCCCCCGATTTGTCGTATTTCGAGGCCCGCCGCATCAGCCGCGTCGACAACGCTTCGGGTGTCAATGCAGCTTCGACATTCCATGCGGCCACCTGTTCGATCAGGTTCAACAGCGCCCGTCCGTCGCCATCTGCCATCTCCTGTAGCGCATCCCGTGCTGCCGGGGTCAGTGGCAAGGCGCGGCCCAGCTCTTTCTCGGCGCGTTGGGTCAGACGTTCCAGATCGGCAAGACTGAGCCGTTCCAGCACCAGCACCTGCGACCGGCTGAGCACAGCGGCGTTCAGCTCGAACGAAGGGTTCTCGGTCGTGGCTCCCACCAGCAGGATGGTGCCATCCTCCATATGCGGCAGAAACCCGTCCTGTTGCGCCTTGTTGAATCGATGGATTTCGTCGACGAACAGCAGCGTGCCCTGCCCGTTCTGACGCCGGATTTTTGCCGCCTCGAAAACCTTCTTCAGGTCCGGCACGCCGGTGAATATCGCACTGATCTGAACAAAATGCAGATCGGTCTCTTGTGCAAGAAGACGCGCGATGGTGGTTTTGCCGACCCCCGGCGGGCCCCAGAATATCAGGCTGGAAAGACCGCCCGATGCCAGCATGACCCCCAGCGGCGCATCCGGGCCCAGAACCTGTTCCTGCCCGATCACCTCGGCCAGCGACTGCGGGCGCAGCCGGTCGGCCAGCGGACGGTGCAGTGCGGCCGCAGGTTCGGACGACCCGGTATCGAACAGATCCGCCAAGGCTTACAACCGGAACCGCAAGGACACGGTGCGCCCGTCCCGCTGCAGCTCGAATTGCAGACGGCGGCCCGGATTGGTTAGCGCGTCGATCACGTCGCCGGGTGCGGCGATATCGGTGCCGTTGATACGGCTCAGCACATCTCCGACCTGTAGACCGGATCGCCCGCCATAACGACCGGCATCGACAACCACGACACCATCCACAGACAAAGGCAACCGCAACCGCGTGATCACCGCCGGATTGATACGCGAGACGGTCAAACCCGGCATCACGGTTCCGTCGGTCAGAACCGTCTCGTCCGCCGCAGGCGTGTCCGGCGCCCTGACCAGGGCGACGCTGACATCCGCGCTTTGATCGCCGCGCAGACGGGTCAGAACGGACGTCCCGCCGACCCCCGCCACCGACATGCGGAATTTCATTTCGGCGGGCGAGTTCACCTCATCCCCGTCCACATGCGTGACCACATCACCCACCCGCAATCCAGCCTCGCCCAGCGGGCTGCGCGGATGAATGTCGGAAATGACCACACCCATGGGGAAGGTCAGGCCCAGCGACTCGGCGATATCCGCGCTCATATGCTGGCCGGAAACCCCGGCCCAGGGACTGATGAAACTGTCATTGCCGTCCTGCGCCTGCCGCAGGAATTCGGCCACCAGATTGGCCGGAATGGCAAAGCCGATCCCATTCGACCCGCCCGAACGGGTCAGGATCGAGGTGTTGATGCCAATCAGATCGCCATTCACGTCGATCAGCGCTCCGCCGGAATTACCCGGATTGATCGCCGCGTCGGTCTGAATGAAATACCCTCGCGCATTGCCCGTCGCGGTGCCAGTGCGCGCCAGCCCCGAGATGATGCCCGACGACACGGTCTGCCCCACCCCAAACGGGTTGCCGATGGCAAGCGTCAGCTCACCCACCTCGACCTGATCTGAGTCGCGCAAAGTCAGGAAAGGCAGGTCTTCGGCTTTTTCCAGCTTCAGGATCGCAATGTCGCTTTCCTTGTCGCCCAGCACAACCTGCGCCGAGTATTCTCGCCGATCCGTGGTCACCACCCGAATTTCCGTCGCGGTGCCGACCACATGATAATTCGAGACCACATAGCCGTCTTCAGACAGGATCACCCCGGAGCCCAGCGAGTTCTGCACACGCTGGCGCGGCTCATTGAAACCCCGGCCAAAGAAATCCTGAAAGAACGGGTCTGAGAACAGCGGATTGACCCGCCCTTCGCGTACGATCTTGGCGTAGATATTGACGACGGCGGGCGAGGCCTGTTTGACCACCGGGGCGAAGCCAAGGCTGATTTCGGCCGAGGATGTTGGCACTTTGGTTTCGGCATACGCCGACGACGCAAACATCGCCAGCATGAGTGAACACAGAACTTTCCGCATGATCTTTCCGTCGATTGACTGCACATCGGATATGCGAGGCCCGCCGCGGGAATGCAAGCGCGTTGCATCATTCCCCGCATTGACGAAGGCATAGACCGATGGAATGCTCGTGCCGATAGAACCATCAGCAACAGGCCTATTGTGTTTAAAATCTTTCGCCTGAAAAGGCCTACGACACCCGGACCTTCCACTTTGCTCCTGACGGCGATCATCGGCTTGATCGCGCCGGTTTCTCAGGCTGCCGAAGCTCGGCTGACTTTTGGAACAGGAGGGAAAGGGGGATACTACTTTCAAGTCGGCGATCTGCTCTGCAAATCCTTCGCGGCCGATACAACTGGTTATGCATGCCGAAACCGATCAACGAAAGGGCCCACAGAGAATCTTCCAAAGCTTCGTGCAGGCAAGTTCGACATCATCGTCGTACGATCAGATTGGGCCAAACAAGCACTTGATGGGAAGGGGTATTTTCGCCCTAAAGGGGCAGATTCATCGCTTCGTTCTTTGTTCTCACTTCACAGTGAGCCTTTGACAATCGTGACGCGAAAGAACTCTGGGATCAACGATATCGGCGACCTGAGCGGCAATCGTGTACGACTGGGGCGGTCGGCCACTCACCTTGTCCAGCAAATTCCTCAATCCAAAAACTGGGATGTATCTGCTTTTAAGACCATCAAACCCAATGAAACAAAGGCGCAAGGCAGCGCTCTGTGCGCAGGCAAGATTGATGCCATTGCAGCGGTAGTCGGTTACCCTTCAGGGCAGATTCAGAAGATCGCACAATCCTGTCCGATTCAACTGATCAAGGTAACCGGGCCCGAGATTAACCGTATGATTTCAGGTTCCAAAGCACTTAGCCCCGCGACAATCCCTGCAAACGTATACGTTGGGCTGGGATCACCGACAAAGACCTTCGGCTATAAGGCAACGTTGCTGAGCAGCGCCGAAGTGCCGGATAACGATGTCTACGCATTCGTCAAAAACAGTTTTGAAAGCCTGCCTGAACTGGCGCGCCAGCACCCGGCGTTCAACGGACTGAAACCGTCTGCAATGATCCGCGACAGCCTGCCTGCCCCCTTACATCCGGGGGCCGAGCGGTATTATCGGGAACAAGGTTGGATTAAATAATCCACGGATAGCAGGCCCGACAACAAAAAACCCCCGCGTCAGAAACGCGGGGGTCGAAATCGGAAAGCCCGACTTTTTTATTCTTCGTCTGCGGCCTCTTCGGCAGCGACGCGGGCTTTGTCAGCCGCGCCTTTGGCGTCGACGTCACGATCAACGAATTCGATGATCGCCATCGGTGCCATGTCGCCATAGCGGAAGCCTGCTTTCAGGATGCGGACATAACCGCCCTGACGCTCGGCATAACGAGGGCCCAAAACTTCGAACAGCTTGGCGACGTCTTTGTCTTCTTTCAACTGTGCAGCGGCCTGACGGCGGGCGTGCAGGTCGCCGCGCTTGCCCAGTGTGACCAGCTTTTCGATGATCGGGCGCAGCTCTTTTGCCTTGGGCAGAGTTGTTTTGATCTGCTCATGTTCGATGAGCGAGCCAGCCATGTTTGCAAACAGAGCCTTGCGGTGCTCATGAGTACGGTTCAGGCGGCGGTAACCACGTGCGTGACGCATTGTTCAGTTCCTATCTTGCGTTTTACTTTGTCTGGCCAGCGATGCGTGTCACCGGCTCTCCTTGGGGCGTCATTGCCCATACAGTCCCCGGCAGTCCGGGCATTAAGAGGTGGGGTAGAACCCCACCCTACTTTTGAAGCGCTCTTGTAGGATGGGGTTTCACCCCATCTTTCTTAAAAGGCGTCTTCGAATTTCTTCGCCAGATCTTCGATGTTGTCGGGCGGCCAGTCCTCGACATCCATGCCGAGGTGCAGACCCATGCCGGACAGCACTTCCTTGATCTCGTTCAGCGACTTGCGGCCGAAGTTCGGGGTGCGCAGCATCTCAGCTTCGGTCTTCTGGATCAGATCGCCGATGTAAACGATGTTGTCGTTCTTCAGGCAGTTTGCCGAACGGACCGACAGTTCCAGCTCGTCCACTTTCTTCAGCAGCAGCGGGTTGAACTCCAGACCATCGTCCTCGTCCTGGCGGCCAGCCGATTCCGGCTCGTCGAAGTTGACGAAGATCGACAGCTGATCCTGCAGGATACGAGCGGCGAAGGCCAGCGCATCCTCGGGTGTGATCGAACCGTCGGTGTCGATCTTCAGGGTCAGCTTGTCATAGTCCAGAACCTGACCTTCACGGGTCGGCTGAACGTCATAGGCAACCTTCTTGACCGGCGAATAAATCGCGTCGATCGGGATCAGGCCGATGGGTGCGTCTTCGGGCTTGTTCTTCTCAGCCGAGACGTAGCCTTTGCCGGTGTTGACGGTCAGTTCCATGAACAGGTCGGCGCCATCGTCCAGGTGGCAGATGACGTGGTCGCGGTTCAGAACCTCGATACCGGCGCTTTCGCTGATGTCGCCTGCGGTGACAACGGCGGGACCTTTGGCATTGATCGACAGGCGCTTGGGGCCTTCGACTTCCATGCGCAGCGACACGCCCTTGAGGTTCAGGATGATGTCGGTGACATCTTCACGCACGCCTGCGACCGAGGAGAACTCGTGCAGGACGTTGTCGATCTGGACGCTGGTGATGGCAGCGCCTTGCAGGCTGCTCATCAGAACACGACGCAGCGCGTTGCCCAGGGTCAGACCAAAGCCACGCTCCAGCGGCTCGGCAACCAGCGTTGCCTGACGTGCGGGATCGTTGCCCGGCTTGGCTTCCAGCTGGGTCGGCTTGATCAATTCTGCCCAATTCTTATGGATCATGTAATCCCTCCATTCCTGTCCGCGCCCCATGACCAACAAGGTGCAGACGCCCGAGGTTCAAAATGACGTGCTGGGGCCGTGCAAAAACACAGCCCCAGCTCAATTCAAAATCGCTTAGACGCGGCGGCGCTTCGGCGGGCGGCAGCCGTTGTGAGCAATCGGCGTCACGTCGCGGATCGACGTGATGTTGAAGCCCACTGCAGCCAGCGCACGCAGAGCCGATTCACGGCCCGAACCGGGGCCCTGAACTTCGACTTCCAGCGTCTTGACGCCATGTTCCTGCGCCTTTTTGCCTGCATCTTCTGCAGCCATCTGAGCGGCGTAAGGTGTCGATTTCCGCGAACCCTTGAAGCCCATGGTACCAGCAGACGACCACGAGATGGCGTTGCCCTGTACATCCGAGATCAGGATCTTGGTGTTGTTGAAGGTCGAGTTCACATGGGCAACGCCCGATGCGATGTTCTTGCGCTCTTTGCGCTTGATGCGTGTCTTGTCGCGTGCCATCGGTCAGACCCTCCCTTATTTCTTCTTACCGGCAATGGCCTTTGCGGGGCCTTTGCGGGTACGAGCATTGGTGTGGGTGCGCTGACCGCGAACCGGCAGGTTGCGGCGGTGACGCAGACCGCGGTAGCAGCCCAGATCCATCAGACGCTTGACGTTCATCTGAACTTCACGACGCAGGTCACCTTCGACGGTGTAGTTGGCGTCGATGTGCTCGCGGATGGCCAGAACTTCGGCGTCGGACAGTTCGTTGACGCGACGGGTCGCATCGATGCCCACGGCTTCGCAGATCGCTTTGGCCGAGGTGTTGCCGATACCGGTGATATATGTGAGGGCGATTGGTACCCGCTTTGCAGTCGGGATGTTTACGCCGGCAATACGTGCCACGTGTCACTTTCCTTTTCGTTGCGGTTCCGTAACTCCAGAACCTTTTTTCACAACGCTTGACCGTGGCAGTGCCGCCAGAGGGTCCAGCATTATTCGAGGTGGTCGGGGCGGACGGGACGATTCCCATACGCGGTCTTGATTCCCCTTGGGGATGGGGGTCGATATGGGCTTTTGGCGGTGCCGTCAAGCCCATATTGAAGTCAGCCGAGAATTGCCTCGATGGAAGCCGTGACTTCCTTGATATCCGCCAGCCCGTTCACCGGACGCAGATCGCCCTTGGCATAGTAATAGCCAATCAGCGGCGAGGTCTTCTTGTAGTATTCCATCAGACGCGTGCGCAGGCTGTCTTCGTTGTCGTCAGCGCGGCGGGTGAACTCTTTTTGCTGACCGCAATTTGTGCATTTGCCGTCGGCAGGGATCGGTTTGGTGTGGTCGTTATAGACCTCGCCACAACCGGAACAGGTTGACCGCGCGGTGATCCGTTCGACCAGCGCCTCGTCATCGACGCGCATCTCGACCACGGTGTGCAGCGACTGACCCAGCTTGGTCAGCAGTGCCGCCAGCGCGTCCGCCTGCGCCAGTGTACGCGGGAAGCCATCGAAGATGAATCCGGCTCCGGTTTCGGAGGTCAGCTTCTCTTCGATCAGGCCGATCACGATCTCATCTGTGACCAGCTTGCCCGCGTCCATGATCGCGGCAACCTTCTGGCCCATTTCGGTGCCCGAGGTCTTGGCCTCGCGCAACATGTCGCCAGTGCTCAGCTGTACCATGCCGCGTGTTTCAACGAGGTGACGCGCCTGCGTCCCCTTGCCTGCCCCCGGGGGGCCGAGAAGAATGATGTTCATCGACGAGAAGGTCCCTTCCTGTTGCGTTTCTTCCCCTTACCACGCAGCTGGGACTTTTCGATAAGACCTTCGTATTGGTGCGCTAGCAGATGACTCTGGACCTGTTGGATCGTGTCCATGGTCACAGAGACGATAATCAGAACCGAAGTGCCGCCGAAATAGAACGGGATGGCAAACTGGCCCCGAAGGATTTCCGGCAACAGACAGACCGCCGCCAGATAGGCCGAACCCAGAACCAGCACGCGATTGACCACGTATTCCAGGTATTCGGCGGTTTTCTTGCCCGGACGGATGCCCGGCACAAAGCCGTTCTGCTTTTTCAGATTGTCCGCCACATCGTCCGGTTTGAACGACACGTTGAACGTATAGAAATAGGCGAAGAACACGATCATCGAGGCGAAGAACAGCAGGTACAGCGGCTGTCCGGGGCCGAAATTGGCCAGCAGCCACGACATGATCGGCCCGTTGGTCGCCCCCGACGAGAAGGTCGAGATCGTCACCGGCAGCAGAAGCAGCGAACTGGCGAAGATCGCCGGGATCACGCCCGCCGGGTTCACTTTGACCGGCAGGTGGCTGGAGCCGCCTTCATAGATCTTCATTCCGGCCTGACGGCGCGGATACTGGATGTGGATCTTGCGCAAGGCCCGTTCCATGAACACCACGAAGGTGATCACGGCGATGACCATGACAATCACCCCAACAATCACCGCAGGGCTGATCGCACCGCTGCGTCCCGAAGCGAAGAACTGCGCCAGAGCGGCCGGAACCTCGGCGATGATGCCGACGAAAATGATCAGAGAGATGCCATTGCCGATGCCGCGCGCGGTGATCTGTTCACCAAGCCACATCAGGAACATGGTGCCGCCGACCAGAGTGATCATGGTCGACATGCGGAAGAACATGCCAGGATCGGTGGCCAGATCGCCCGATTCCAACGAAACGGCCAGGCCATAGGCCTGCACGGTGGCCAGAGCCACGGTGCCGAAACGGGTATATTGGTTGATCTTCTTGCGCCCCTGCTCGCCCTCTTTCTTGAGCTGTTCGAGCGCGGGAACCATCGATGTCAGCAGCTGCACGATGATCGAGGCCGAGATATAGGGCATGATGCCGAGGGCAAAGATACCCATCCGCCCCAGCGCCCCGCCGGTGAACATCGAAACCATGCCGCCGATGCCCTGCCCCGCCTGCTCCATGAACTCGCGCAGCGCCTGCCCGTCGATACCCGGCACCGGAATGAAGGTGCCCAGACGATAGACGATCAGCAAGGCCAGCGTGAACAGGATGCGGTTGCGCAGATCGGTGGCTTTGCCCAGAGCAGCCCAGCTTGTGTTGGCTGCCATTTGTTCTGCTGCTGATACCATAAATCGGTCTCTCTTATGAAAACACCGCCCGGAACCGTTTTCCGGCTCGGGCGGCGTCTTGGAAAACTCTGAGGTCTATGTAAGCGGGTCTTGGCCCGCTCACAAGCGCTTACTCTGCCGCAGCAGCTTTTGTGACCGTAAGTGAGCCGCCCGCTTTCTCGACCGCCTCAACAGCAGCTTTCGAAGCACCGGTAACTTCCAGGTTCACCTTGGCGCTGATCTCGCCTTTGGCCAGCACGCGGACACCGTCCAGCTTGCGGCGGACCAGACCGGATGCAACCAGCGCGTCCTCGGTGATCGCAGCCTTGGCGTCCAGCTTGCCGGCGTCGACGAATTTCTGGATCAGGCCCAGGTTGATGACGGCGAATTCCTTGCGGTTCGGCTTGTTGAAGCCACGCTTGGGCAGGCGCTGGTACAGCGGCATCTGGCCGCCTTCATAGCCATTGATGGCCACACCCGAACGGGATTTCTGGCCTTTGATACCACGGCCACCCATTTTACCTTTGCCGGAACCGGGACCACGGCCAACGCGGGTGCGTTTCGGGCTCGCGCCGGGATTGTCGCGCAATTCGTGCAGTTTCATATCGCTTCTCCTTAGCCGGATGTGACCCCCGAAGCGTGATGGGCCAACCACGGCGTTTCTTGGTTTTGATTCTCGTGGACGCAAATCCACCGGAGCGCTCTACAGCGTTGCGCCCGGCGTTGCAAGGTTTGTTATGTCACAAAGCCAAAAACCAAAAGAGGCGCCACACAGGGCGCCCCTTCATCGGTGAGTGGGTGACGTCTTACGAGCAATAAGCGTGCTTGCGCGCGATATCCGCGATGTCGCAGCGACGGACGCCGATATCGTCCAGTTCACGATTGGACAGACGCTGGAGTTCACCAAAGGTCCGGTTATATTCCGCAGCCCGGGCGCGGTTTTCTTTCACGCGCTCGATGAAGTTCGCAATGCGGGCGCTCAGGTTGAAGCCGCCATGTGTCAGTGTTGCTGTGTGTGCCATATCATTAATCCTTTCTGTACCGAGGCGTATTCCCCGGGCGTTTCCTTGTGTTCCTTTGTGGACACGGCTCAGATAGGAGTGTTGGATATCGCTAACAACGCGCGTTTTGGTCTAGCCGGTATGCGGTGGGGGTATGGCAAAGCGGGAGTCCGCGGGCTACTCTAAATGCAACGAATGTCCACTTTGCGGAGATAGTGTTGAAAAACTCCATTTTTGGTGGAAGGCGTTAAAAAATCCTGCCGTTGAAAGCCGGTTGCAATTTTTAGCTAGGGGGTCGGCCAAAGCACGGCATTGCCGTCGTGTCGCGCGCCCATGGCCTTCTCCGTCCAAACTAGGACAACTTTTCAGGCGCGATGGAAATTGGCGAGAAAATGCAATGATCGGAATTTTCGAGTTTTTCAACACTATCCGGACGAAGTTGCCATTCATTCATGAGTTACGAATGTCCGCTTGTGAGATCACACTGAAAGATGCAAATTTGGCCAACAGAAACAGAAATGCAAGGGGGGCAAGATTGTCACCTATTGACGCTGTACGTACGCCTGACGACCGTTTTCTGAACCTGCCTGATTTCGCCTGGCATCCTCAGTACGAAGATCAGTTGGCCGGGTATGAAGGCCTGCGGATGGCAAGAATAGACGAAGGTCCACAGGATGCAGAGCGGGTATTCTTGTGCCTTCATGGGCAGCCTTCATGGGGTTTTTTGTATCGGCATATGATCCCGGTCTTTCTCGAGACTGGTGCCCGGGTTGTCGTTCCCGACCTGTTCGGTTTTGGCCGGTCTGACAAACCTATCCAAGACAATTGCTACACTTTCACATTTCACAGACAGAGCTTGATCGAGTTGATTGAAGCGCTCGATCTCAAAGGAATTACACTCGTTGTACAGGATTGGGGTGGGCTTCTTGGTCTTACCATTCCACCAGACATGCCTGATCGCTTCAATCGGCTATTGGTTATGAACACAGTTCTTGGCTTGGGTGGCGGTAGCAGCGAAGGGTTCGATGTCTGGAGGGAGTTCCACCGAACCCACCCGGACTATGACGTGGCCGCATTGTTTCAAAAATACGTGCCCGGCATGAGTGATGAAGTTGCGGCCGCTTACGCCGCCCCTTTCCCGGACGCGCGTTATCGGGGCGGGGTACGGAAGTTCCCGTCGCTGGTGATGACCGAACCCGACATGGAGGGCGTTGATGTGTCGCGACGCGCAGCGGAATGGTGGAAAACTGACTGGTCTGGCGACAGCTTCATGGCGATTGGAGAAGCAGATGTTCTGATCCCGCCGAGGCTGATGAAACGCATGCACGAAATATTGGGCGTAGTTCGCCCTCCTCTGATGCTGCCAGACGCAGGTCACTTCGTTCAGGAGACCAACGGCGAACAAGTTGCTCGCGCGGGCTTGTCTGCATGGGAAGATGTAGGGCATCCCATTTAGCCTTAATGGTTTAGAAATCGGACCTTCCTGCAGACCGCAGCATCAGTTACTTCGGGCCCAAAGCGGACAAACATAATTGCAAACACGAAAAAAGCCCCCGAGTTTTCGGGGGCTTTTCAAGTCTCAAAAGAAACCGCGCTTAGCCGCGCTCTTCGATGATCTCAACCAGATGCGGGATCTTGTTGACCATGCCGCGGACCGAAGGGGTGTCCTCCAGCTCACGGGTGCGGTTCATCTTGTTCAGGCCCAGACCGATCAGGGTTGCGCGCTGTTCGGCGGGGCGACGGATCGGGGAACCGATCTGCTTGACGACGATGGTTTTTGCCATGGTTCGCTCTCCTTACGCTTCGGCTTCAGCCGGTGCTTCGTCCCGCTTGGGCAGGATGTCGGCAACCTTTTTGCCACGACGTGCGGCAACCGAACGCGGGCTCTGCTCTTTCTGCAGGCCGTTGATGGTGGCGCGGATCATGTTGTACGGGTTCTGCGAGCCCAGCGACTTGGACACAACGTCCTTGACGCCCAGCATTTCGAACACAGCACGCATCGGACCACCGGCGATGATACCAGTACCTTCAGGTGCGGTGCGCATAACCACTTTACCGGCGCCGTGACGGCCCTCGATATCGTGGTGCAGGGTCCGGCCTTCGCGCAGTTGCACGCGGATCATCTGACGCTTGGCTTGCTCAGTCGCCTTACGGATGGCCTCGGGTACTTCTTTCGCTTTACCTTTGCCAAAGCCCACGCGGCCTTTCTGATCGCCGACAACCACCAGAGCGGCGAAGCCAAAGCGCTTACCACCTTTTACGGTTTTCGACACGCGGTTGATTGCGACCAGACGATCGGCAAATTCCGGTGCTTCTTCACGGTCGCGGCCACGGCCCCGACGGTTTTCACGTTCTGCCATTTGGCATCCCTTTTCTCATGTGGCGCTTACGGCGCCGTTTTCTTCAATCCAAGTGAGCCCCGACTGTTGCCGAGGCCCCCGGATCATCGGGGCAGCCGTAAAGCTGCCCGCAAGTCTTAGATCTTCAGACCACCTTCACGCGCGGCGTCGGCAACTGCCTTCACCTTGCCGTGGAACAGGAAGCCGCCACGATCGAAATAGGCCTCTTCGACGCCTGCCTTCTTGGCACGCTCGGCGATGGCCGCGCCCACTTTGGTGGCCGCTTCGACGTTGTTCTTGCCAACAACACCCAGATCTTTTTCCAGGGTCGAGGCCGAAGCCAGGGTCACGCCACGAACGTCGTCGATCAGCTGAACGCTGATGTTCTTGTTCGAACGGTGAACCGACAGGCGTACACGGCCCGCGTTGACTTTGCGAAGTTTGTTCCGAACGCGCAGGCGGCGCTTCAGAAACAGGGTTCTTTTGCTGTTTGCCATTGTCTGCGTCCTTACTTCTTCTTGCCTTCCTTGCGGAAGATGAACTCGCCCTTATAGCGGATGCCCTTGCCTTTGTACGGCTCGGGACGGCGCCATTCGCGGATTTTGGCCGCGACTTCGCCCACCTGCTGCTGGTCGATACCTTCCACAACGATCTCGGTCTGCTTCGGCGCGGTGATGGTGACACCTTCCGGAGCAGTGAAGTCGACATCGTGGCTGTAGCCCAGGTTCAGCTTCAGGGTGTTGCCCTGCATCTGAGCCCGGTAACCAACACCCTGGATCTCCAGCTCTTTTTTGAAGCCTGTGGTCACACCGGTTACCAGGTTGGCAACCATGGTGCGGCTCATGCCCCACTGCTGGCGGGCACGCTTGGACATGCCGCGGGGGTCGATCTTGACCACGTTGTCTTCAACCGACAGCGTGACGTCGTCGGTGGCGGTGAAGCTGCGGGTGCCTTTCGGACCTTTCACTTCGATGGTCTGACCCGACACAGAGGCGGTAACGCCGCTGGGCAGCTCGACCGGTTTTTTACCAATACGAGACATTGCAGACCTCCTTAGAAGACGGTGCAGAGCACTTCGCCGCCAACATTGTTGGAGCGAGCGTTTGCGTCCGACATCACACCTTTCGGAGTGCTGACAATCGACACACCCAGACCCTGACGGACCTGCGGGATGTCATTGACGCCCATGTACACGCGACGACCGGGTTTCGAGACCCGCTTCAGTTCGCGAATGACAGGGGTGCCTTCGTAGTATTTCAGGCTGATTTCGATGGCCGGATGACCGTTTTCACCGGTCGTCGCTTCGTAGCCACGGATGTAACCTTCGTCCGCCAGCACGTCCAGAACCCAACCGCGCAGCTTGGAAGCCGGGGTGGAAACGGTGGACTTGCCGCGCATTTGCGCGTTGCGGATACGGGTGAGCATATCGCCGATAGGATCGTTCATATCTATGTCTCCCTTACCAGCTCGATTTCACCATGCCGGGGATCTGACCAGCAGAACCCAGCTCGCGCAGCGCGATACGGCTGACCTTCAGCTTACGGTAGTAAGCGTGAGGACGACCGGTCAGCTGACAACGGTTGTGCAGACGGGTCGCCGAGCTGTTGCGCGGCAGTTTCGCCAGTTTCAGACGCGCCTTGAAGCGCTCTTCCATCGGGCGGCTCTCGTCATTCGCGATTTCTTTCAGCTCGGCACGCTTTGCGGCATATTTGGCCACCAGGCGTTCGCGCTTCTTCTCGCGTTCGATCATTGCTTTTTTAGCCATGTCTCAATCCTCCGGGCGCTTACGCGTTGAACGGCATGTTGAATGCTTTCAACAGGCTCTTCGCTTCAGCGTCGGTTTTCGCTGTGGTGGCAATTACGATATCCAGGCCCCAGACCTCGTCGACCTTGTCGAAGTCGATTTCCGGGAACACGATGTGCTCTTTCATGCCCATGGCAAAGTTGCCACGACCATCGAAAGACGGCTTCACACCGCGGAAGTCACGCACGCGCGGCAGCGCGATGGTGATCAGACGATCCAGGAATTCGTACATCCGGTCACCGCGCAGGGTCACTTTCGCACCCAGCGGCATGTCTTCACGGACGCGGAAACCCGCGATCGATTTCTTCGCCTTGGTCGAAACGGCCTGCTGGCCAGCAATCGCGGTCAGATCCTCGACAGCGGCTTTCGCTTTCTTCGAGTCCTTGA
Source organism: Ruegeria sp. L12 (assembly GCF_056531745.1). Classification (NCBI taxonomy): domain Bacteria; kingdom Pseudomonadati; phylum Pseudomonadota; class Alphaproteobacteria; order Rhodobacterales; family Roseobacteraceae; genus Ruegeria; species Ruegeria sp. L12. The sequence continues at coordinate 34,365 of NZ_JBQFMH010000008.1, read as the reverse complement.
CGGCCTCAGCACCACACCCGATGTTCAGAACGATTTTTTCCAGCTTGGGCAGCTGCATGTCGTTCTTGTAGCCGAACTCTTCTTTCAGAGCGGCACGGATGGTTTCAACGTACTGAGTTTTCAGACGCGGGGTGTAGGTTGCATTATCAAGCATCGATCACGTCCCCTGTGGTCTTGGCGAAGCGGACCTTCTTGTCGCCTTCCATGCGGAAGCCAACGCGGGTTGCTTTGCCGTTCTTGTCCAGCAGCGCCAGGTTCGACAGCTCGATCGGGTTTGCCTGAGGCAGGCGACCGCCTTGCGAGGTCTGCGACTGACGGGTGTGGCGGATGGCGATGTTGATGCCGTCGACAACAGCTTTGCCGGCTTTCGGGTCAACCGAGGAAATGGTGCCCTCTTTGCCCTTGTCCTTGCCGGCCAGCACGACGACCTTGTCGCCTTTGCGGAGTTTAGCAGCCATGATTACAGAACCTCCGGAGCCAGCGAGATGATTTTCATGAAGTTCTTGGCGCGCAGTTCGCGAACAACGGGGCCAAAGATACGGGTACCTACGGGCTCGTTGTTGTTGTTCAGGATGACGGCGGCGTTGCGATCGAAACGGATCGCGGTGCCGTCTTCGCGACGGACTTCCTTGGCGGTGCGTACGACGACGGCCTTGCGGACGTCCCCTTTCTTTACGCGGCCGCGCGGGATGGCTTCCTTCACCGAGACGACAATGATGTCGCCGACGGAGGCGTATTTACGCTTGGAACCACCCAGGACCTTGATGCACTGAACTCGGCGTGCGCCGGAGTTGTCAGCGACATCCAGATTGGTCTGCATCTGGATCATGTGGTTTCTCCCGACCTGTGGGGGCTGGTCTTGTTAAATCCCCCAGGGTTTCGACAAATGGAAAAGCTCTGGGGGCTTACGCCTCCAGAACCTCCCAACGTTTCGTCTTCGATTTCGGCGCGCATTCGATGATGCGGACTGTATCGCCGACCTTGAAGGCGTTCTTTTCATCGTGAGCCCGGTATTTCTTGGACTTACGGATGGTTTTCTTCAGAACCGGATGCGTAAAGCGGCGCTCGACGGATACGGTTACGGTCTGTTCGTTGGCGTCGCTGGTCACGGTGCCTTGCAGGATACGCTTGGGCATCTGATTACTCCTCGGATGCCGCAGCAGCGGCCTTTTCGTTCAGAATGGTTTTGACACGGGCAGCATTGCGGCGGGCCGCTTTGATACCGGCTGTGTTTTCCAGCTGACCGGTTGCCTGTTGAAAGCGCAAGTTAAAGCTTTCTTTCTTCAGGTTGGCCAGTTCCTCGCGGAGCTGGTCCGGGGTCTTGTCACGCAGTTCTTGGGCGTTCATCGCCTTTTTCCTTTGCTCAAAACACCAGAAGGCCCCGTACACGGGTCACCTTTGACCTGGTGGATGAATGATAGACATACGAATCGCCCGACAACGCCGGGAGACCGCAGGATGCCGCCGTATAAGGGTTTGGGGGGTGGGTGGCAAGAGGAAGTTTGGAGATTGCCAACCATGAGTAACATGGTAAAAAATTCCCCCCGTCATTAACACGACGGAGGGTTATCAGGAAGTCCACTCGTGACAAAATCCGGGTATACGCCCCGCTTCCTCGGGTCCGGCTTGAGACTTCTTTAGACCCCATATGAAGACACTGGGATGAACTTGTTAACCATCAAACGGGTATAGCGCTACGACACATGCAGAAATTCGAAAGTCGTGATTATCAAATTCTGTTAACGAATGGACAGGTCGTGCATTTCACGCAACGCGAACTGCATGATCTGGCCCACAGCAAACGGGTAAAGATTTTTCTGGCGTGCAGCCTTGTCGTGATCGCCCTCGCCAATCCAACCCTGTTTCCGTCGATACCGGAATACTCGGCTCGTCTGTTTTATTGGGGCGTGTGCGTGTTGCTCTATATTGCAGTCATACCGTACTGGGGATTGGTCACCCAGCGCTTGTGGCACCGTTTCCTGCAACTCCCCTTGCCACTCATAATAGCCACTGCGCCCCTGAATATCAGCTTGTCCGCGCTTTCGACGATTATCCCGATGGTGTTTGGCGATCTGGTACCGCAGCGCGGTGAACCGCTTGTATGGACTGACTATCTGCGCAACCTGATCATCGGGCACGTTCTGGAAACCATCGGCCTGCTGTGGCTATTGCCGCTGCAACGCAACGAGCAAGCGGAAGACGCACAGAAGAACAAAGTACGCTTTGTCATTCTCAACGGTCGATCCCTGCCCTTGAGCTCAATTCTGCTTGTGCAAAGCGCAGAACATTATCTGCTCGTCAGCACATCCGATAAAACGACGCAATACCGTGCCCGGATGAAAGATTTTCTGAAGCAGGTCGATGAAAGCGACGGGGTGCAAACCCATCGTTCATACTGGGTCTCGGCGGACGAAGCCCTGGAACTGCGAGGGAACGTGGTCAAGACGTCCGTGAGAGAGGACATCCCGGTATCCCGAGGGCGCTTGCCCGAGGTGCGCAACTGGTTTCGTCAGCAAGGCAAACTTCATTAGCCGGCCATCGTCAGGCAAGGCAGGCGTTTGCATCATCATCAAATTGCGATTTGATTGCCAAAAGTGCTGCTAGAGAATCCCGCCTGGCGCGCATCCTGATGCAAACCATCAAAAAGGGCCGCCCCAAGCGGGACGGCCCTTCATTCACTGTCTCTTTAACAGAGGATCAGGCAGCCAGAGCGGCCTGAGCTTTGGCGACGATCGCGCCGAACGCTTCCGGTTCGTGCACGGCCAGGTCGGCCAGAACTTTGCGGTCCACTTCGATACCGGCCAGGTTCAGGCCGTTGATGAAGCGGGAATAGGTCAGAGCCTCGTCATGCGAACGGACAGCAGCGTTGATACGCTGGATCCACAGCGCGCGGAAATTGCGCTTTCGGTTCTTGCGGTCGCGAGTTGCATACTGGTTGGCCTTATCGACGGCCTGGCGGGCAACCTTGAAGGTGCTCTTGCGGCGGCCATAGTAACCTTTGGCGGCCTTGATGACCTTCTTGTGACGGGCGTGAGTTACGGTTCCACCTTTAACGCGGGACATCTCTTAATCTCCTCTTAGCGGTCGTAGGGCATGTAGCCCTTGACGATCTTGGCGTCGGGGGCGGACAGGGTGGTGTTGCCACGGGCATCGCGGATGAACTTCTTGGTCCGCTTGATCATGCCGTGCCGTTTGCCGGCCTGGCCAGCAAGGACCTTACCGGTCGCAGTCACCTTGAAGCGCTTCTTGGCGCTCGACTTGGTCTTCATCTTAGGCATTTCCGTCTCCTTTTCCGGGTTCGGTTTCAAACGCGACTCGGCATGCCATCTCGGCCGGTCACGCGATCAGAAGCGCCGTTTACGCAAGTTCGATGATACTGGCAAGGGGGTTTTGAGCGGAATCTGCGGAATTCGCGAGACCGTCAGGCACCGGGGCGACATGCGCCGCCCCGGTGAAATGGGTTAGTGGCCGAATTTGCGGATTTCACCGCTCTTCAGCCGTTCGGCATAGGACGCAAGCTCCTGCCGCACCACTTTCATCAAGAAGTAGAGCGCGAAGACGTTGACAACCGCCATGGCAAAGATCGCCGCATCCGAGAAGTCGATGACCGGGCCAAGGTTGGCTGCCGCACCGATCACCACGAAGACGCAGAAGATGATCTTGAACACCAGTTCCTTGGTGTGACCCTCACCGAACAGATAGGTCCAGGCCTTGAGGCCATAGTAGGACCAGCTGATCATGGTCGAGAAGGCAAACAGCACCACGGCAATCGCCAGGATGAAGGGGAACCAGCTGAAGGCACTGCCGAAGGCGGCAGAGGTCAGGCTGACGCCGGTATTGCCATCAACGGTGGCAATCGCGTTGCCAGCTTCGTTCAGCATGTACTTGCCGGTTTCCGGATCAACGATCAGCTGCTGGGTGATGATGATCACCAGCGCGGTCATGGTACAGATCACGACCGTATCGATGAACGGCTCGAGCAGCGACACGAAACCCTCGGTGATCGGCTCTTTGGTCCGCACCGCCGAGTGCGCAATCGCCGCAGAACCAACGCCCGCTTCGTTCGAGAACGCCGCACGGCGGAAGCCCTGGATCAGCGCGCCGACCATGCCGCCCGCAACGCCGAGCCCGGTGAAGGCACCCGCGAAGATCTGACCGAAGGCCCAGCCGATCTGATCGGCATGCATGATGATGATGACCAGCGCGGCCAGCACATACATGACACCCATGAAGGGCACGACCTTCTCGGTCACGCGCGCGATGGATTTCAGGCCTCCCACGATCACCGCAAAGACGATGCCCGCAAAGACCAGACCGGTGATCCAGCCAGGATAGTCGCCGACAATGCCCGCGATCTGCTGGTGCGCCTGATTGGCCTGGAACATGTTGCCCCCACCCAGCGCGCCAAGGATACAGAAGATCGAGAACAGAACGGCCAGTATCTTGCCGCCCGGCAGGCCCAGTTCGTTAAAGCCCTTGGACATGTAATACATCGGACCACCCGAAACGGTGCCGTCCTCGTATTCGTTGCGATATTTCACGCCCAGCGTACATTCGGTGAATTTCGACGCCATGCCCAGCAGGCCCGCAACGATCATCCAGAATGTGGCACCCGGCCCGCCGATGCCCACGGCCACCGCCACACCGGCGATGTTACCAAGACCCACCGTGCCCGAAAGCGCGGTTGCGAGCGCCTGAAAGTGGCTGACCTCACCCGCGTCATTGGGGTCGGAGTAATCGCCTTTCACAAGGCTGATCGCATGGCTGAAGAACCTCAGCTGCACAAAGGCGAAGTACAGCGTGAACACGGTCGCCGCGATCACCAGCCAACCCACGATCCATGGGAAACCCGTTCCCGGAAACGGCGCAAAGATAAAGCTCACGAACGGCCCGGTGAAATTGGCGAAGGCCTGGTTGATCTTGTCGTCCAGACCCGCTGCCTCTTGTGCGGCCGCAGGAGCGGCGAACAGAGCGGTCAGGGCGGCCAGACCCAGTTTGTTTTGAATATTCATCATCATCTCTCCCCTCAGTTCACGACCGTGACCGGAACTTCGGCATGCATGACCAGATTCTGGGTGGAACTGCCAAACAGGCGTTTCTTGAACCCATCCGCCGACGCCCGGCCCACAACGATCTGAGAGCCGCCATTTTCCACCGTGATTGCGTTCAGCGTTTCCGCCACATCACCGTGGCGGACGATGCCCTGCGCTTCGAACCCGGCGGCTTTCAACGCCTCGACCGCTGGTGCGATGATGCGCGACGTGGCCAGTTCGACCTCTTCTTCGCGCCGCTTGTGACGCAAGGCGTTTTCTTCCGGTGTCTGAAATGTGAAAGGAGACCATTCGATGACATAAACCACCAGCAGATCACACGATCCGATGAGCCCTGCCAAATCTTTGGCAAAGGCGATCGCGCGCTCTCCGGTTTCTGTCCCGTCCAGTCCAATGACAATTTTCGTTGTCATGTCGTTCCTCCGTTATTGTTGATTAGGCCGGGACCCTCGCTCCCGGCAGGGCAGCCGGAACCTGGAACTTGCTGAGTAGACTGCCCTGGACCCGAGTATCCCCAGAAAACACGGAAAAACAGAAGGATTATTTCCGGAAACACGCCCGGAACACCTATAATATTGATAAGTATTTCCAATTTTTGCCTAAAAATTAGGCATTCGACAAAGTCTCAGGGTGAAATCTGCCCCTGAGCCCCGGGATCAACCCGGATCTGTGTTGTAAATCAGCCGTTCATCGCAGGGGGCGATGCGCAGAATATTGGTTGTGCCCGGTACGTTGAAGGGCACGCCTGCGGTCACCACGATCTGATCGACCTCTGAGGCGAAGCCACCGGCGCGGGCGGCGCGGGCGGCGCTGACCACAGCACCCTTGAACCGCTCAAGCTCGGGCGTCATGACGCAATGGCAGCCCCAGCTCAGGCACAAGCGGCGGGCGGTTCCGGTGGCGGGCGTCATCGCGATGATCGGCACCCCGGGACGTTCACGCGCGGTCAGCAGCGCGGTGGTGCCGCTTTGGGTGAAACAGCAGATTGCCTTGATGTCCGTCTTTTCAGCAATCTCGCGGGCGGCGGCGACAATCCCATCGGCCACGGTGGTCCCCTTGGCCGTGCGCGAGGCGGCGATGATCTGAGTATAGGTCGGGTCGGCCTCGACCTCGATGGCCACCTTGTTCATGGTCTGCACGGCCTCGATCGGATAGGACCCCGCAGCCGATTCCGCGCTGAGCATGATAGCATCCGTGCCCTCGTAGATTGCGGTGGCCACGTCCGAGACCTCGGCCCGGGTGGGCATCGGGCTTTCGATCATGCTCTCCAGCATCTGCGTGGCCACGATGACCGGCTTGGCCGCGCTACGGCATCTGCGCACCAGACGTTTTTGGATCGGCGGCACGGCGGAAACGGGCAGTTCAACCCCCAGATCACCACGTGCAACCATGATCCCGTCGGACGCGTCGAGGATATCGTCAAACGCCTCAACCGCAGCGGGCTTTTCGATCTTGGACAGGATCGAGGCACGACCATCCGCCAGGGCGCGGGCTTCGAAAACGTCCTTAGCGCGCTGTACGAAGCTGAGCGCCAGCCAGTCCACGCCCAGTTGGCAGACAAATTCCAGATCGTCCCGGTCCTTGGCCGACAGCGCCGCCAGAGGCAGCACCACATCCGGTACGTTGACCCCCTTGCGGTTCGAGATGGTGCCGCCGACCTCGACGGTGCAATTGGCAAAGTCCTGACCGCAGTCCTGCACGATCAGGCGGATCTTGCCATCGTTGACCAACAGGCGCGCGCCGGTTTCCAGCGCCGCGAAAATCTCGGGATGCGGCAAGCAGACGCGAGTCGCGTCCCCCGGCGCCGGGTCGAGGTCCAGCCGGAACGCCGCGCCCTCTTCCAGATCCTCAGCCTCATTGGCGAAGACACCCACCCGCAGCTTGGGGCCCTGAAGATCGGCCAGAATCGCAATCGGGCTGTCCAGATCCTTTTCCACCTGCCGGATGATCCGGTGGCGCTCGCGAATCTCGTCATGGCTGCCGTGGCTCATGTTCAGGCGGAACACATCCGCCCCGGCCTCGTGCAGCGCTCGGATGGTGTCATAGTCATTGGACGCCGGTCCCAGCGTCGCCACGATCTTCACATTTCTCAGGCGTCGCATCGGTCAGGCTCTCCTTGGACGTACAAATGTTACCGCAAACATTGCTCAGGCTGCTTATTGCGCAATTCCCTTTCCAACGCAACTGTCCTACACCTGCGGCAAACAAGATGACAGGCTCATGACGTATTCTCCGTTTTTCGTTCACGGCGCGGATCGCCCGTCGCGCTGGCTGATTACCTGCGATCACGCGACCAATATGGTGCCGCCCAATGTCAATGGTGGCGACCTCGGCCTGCCACGCGAAGATATGGAGCGTCACATCGCCTACGACGTCGGTGCCTATGAGGTGTCGAAACATCTGGGCGAGATCCTGAATGCGCCGGTGATCGCTGCCAATTTCTCGCGACTGGTGATCGACCCAAACCGGGGCGAGGATGATCCGACCCTGCTGATGAAGCTGTATGACGGGTCGATCATTCCCGGCAACCGCCACGCCGATGCAGCCGAGCGCGACCGGCGTCTGAACATGTGCTATCGCCCCTATCACAAGGCACTGGCGCAGATGGCCGCCCTGCCGCACGCGGTGATTGTCTCGATGCATTCTTTCACCCGCCAGTTGCGCGGGCGTGAGCCGCGCCCCTGGCATGTCGGCGTGCTGCACACCCCGGACGAGCGGTTCTCGCGCCCGCTGATCGACCGGCTCGAAGCCGAGGGCGATTTATGTGTGGGCGTGAATGAGCCCTATACCGGCGTCCTGCCCGGGGATGCGATTGACAAGCATTGCACCACCTTTGGCCGCCCTAACGCATTGATCGAACTGCGCAATGATCTGATCGCGGATCACGAGGGTCAGCGCCATTGGGCCGAGCGTCTGGCCATCATATTGCAGGATGCGCTGTCGGAAAGCGGGCTGTAACGTCGGGTCATTCCAGGCCGTTTCGGCATCTCACGATATTGTGAGGTCACCCTCCGATGCCCATATATTGGAGGAAAGGAGACGACTATGACTCAGGAATTTCTGACGACCGTCTTCGGCTGGATGACGGTCCTGAATATCGCCGTTTTGCTGTTCACCACGCTGATGATCGTGGTCCTGCAGGACTGGATCGCAGGCGTACATGGCAGAATGTTCCAAATGGAACGGGCGGACGTGAAACGGGCCTATTTCGGGTATCTTGCCAACTATAAGATCCTGACGATCATCTTCTGCCTGATGCCGTGGCTGGCGCTGAAACTGGCATAGCATCCCAATCCGAAGGGCCTTAGGGCCCCTCCTGTTCATTGTAACAAGGCGCACGGATTGCTAGGTCAGACAGAAGACGCAAGACAATCATTCGGAGCCCGACATGGACAAGAAAACCGAAATCGAACTTCAGGCCGCCGCCTTTCGCCGGCTGCAAAAGCACCTGATGGAAGATCGCACCGATGTGCAGAACATCGACATGATGAATCTGGCCGGGTTCTGCCGCAACTGCCTGTCGCGCTGGTATCAGGAAGCGGCGAATGAAAAGGGCATCGAGATGGGCAAAGTTGAAGCGCGCGAGATATTCTATGGCATGACCATGGATGAGTGGAAGGCCAACTATCAGACCGAAGCCAGCGCCGAGAAACAGGCCGCCTTCAAAGTCGCCTTCGAAGAGAATGTCGGGAAAGAGAGCTGATCCCCAGCCGTTTCCTGATCCATTCGATAAATATCCTGAAGTAATCCGGACAGGAATACCGAGCCCCTGTCCTGATAAAACAGGATACCGATGAGTCAGGACCACCACATTCCACGCCCGGATGAGGCTGTGCGAAGCCACTGGCAAAGACGTGGTTCTGATCGTCGACGAAGCACAGCACAGCCCGGCCAAAAGGCGGACCGCAATGCGATGCATGCACTGAAAGCGGCGCCGGATGCGGTCAATCAGGCCGGGCTTGAGACATGGCATCTGGTCATGACGGGATGGCATCGCGACAGGCTGGCGGCGCTGATCCACAATCAGCAGGCCCCCTTATTCGGCGCGCGTGCGCGTGATGTCCCGAAACTGGAGCACAGGTCTCAGCCGACATCATGGACGCAGTGTTCGGCGATCCGGGCAGACGCCCCGAGATCCTGAACGACTGCCTGCGCGACCTGATACTGGATACCTCCCCCAGTAATCAGGCGCTGCGCGAAGAGGCCCGCGCTGAATAGCGTCTCAGGCTTAACCCGAAGCGCTTTAGATTGCCGCTTTCAGGCTCTCTTCCAGATAAATCTCACGCAACCGCTTGGCGATGGGGCCCGGCGTACCTTCGCCCAGCGCTTCACCGTCAATCTCGACCACCGGCATCACAAAGGTAGAGGCCGAGGTGACAAAGGCTTCCTCTGCCTGCTTTGCCTCGTCGATGGTGAACAGGCGTTCCTCGACCTCCATCTGAGCCTCGGCTGCCATGCGCAGCACGGCCTTGCGGGTGATCCCGTGCAGAATGTCGTTGGACAGCGGGCGGGTGACGATCTTGCCGCCTTTGACGAAATAAGCGTTGTTCGAGGTACCCTCGGTCACATACCCGCCTTCGATCATCCACGCATCGTCGGCCCCGGCCTTCTTGGCCATCATCTTGCCCAGCGACGGATAGAGCAGCTGCGTCGTCTTGATATCGCGACGCCCCCAGCGGATGTCGTCAATCGAGATGACGCGGATTCCCTTCTGCGCCGCCGGGCTGTTGGCCAGACCGGGCTTGCTTTGGGTAAACAGCACCAGTGTGGGCTTGGTGTCATTTGAAGGGAATACGAAATCCCGATCCCCATCGCTGCCGCGCGTGACCTGCAGATAGATCAGACCCTCGTCAATCGCGTTCAGTTCGACCAGCTTGCGATGGATGTCCAGCAACGCGTCCTTGCTGCAGGGCGCGGCCATGTCCAGCTCATCCAGCGACCGTTTCAGGCGCACCGCGTGGCCGTCGAAATCGATCAGCTTGCCGCCCAGAACGCTGGTCACTTCGTAAACGGCATCCGCCATCAGAAAGCCCCGGTCAAAGATCGAAACCGTTGCTTCGGTCTCGGGCAGGTATTCTCCATTCACGTAAACGGTGCGGGTCATGTCGTGTCTCCTCAGCCCCAGAGCACCGCTTTGGGCGGGTGTACTCCGGCGTCATCAAATATCAGCGGGTTGGCACGGTCTTCGGCCAACAGAAGCGGCCCGTCAAGGTCCGTTACCATCGCACCCTGCGCCAACAGGGTCGCGGGCGCCATCGCCAGAGAGCTGCCGACCATGCAGCCCACCATGATTTTGTAGCCCCCGGCCAGCGCCGCCTTGCGCAGCTCAAGCGCTTCGGTCAGGCCGCCGGTCTTGTCCAGCTTGATGTTGACCACATCATATTTACCTTTCAGCGCAGGCAGGCTGGCGCGGTCATGGCAGGACTCGTCGGCGCAGACCGGCACTGGGCGGTCCATCCCGATCAGCGCCTCATCCTCACCCGCGGGCAAGGGTTGTTCCACCAGCGCCACACCCAATCGCACCAGATGAGGGGCAAGATCGGCGTAGACCTCAGCCGACCAACCCTCATTGGCATCCACAATGATCCGGGCGTCAGGCGCACCCGCCCGCACGGCTTCCAGCCGCGGCATGTCATCGGGCGTTCCCAGCTTGATCTTCAGCAAAGACCGATGCGCATTCCCGGCCGCCTGCGCCTGCATCGCCTCGGGCGTATCCAGAGACAGGGTATAGGCGGTAATCTCGGGCCCCGGAACCGGCAGCCCGGCCATGTCCCAGACCCGTTTCCCGGCGCGCTTAGCCTCAAGATCCCAAAGGGCGCAATCCACCGCATTGCGCGCGGCTCCTGCCGGCAGAAGCTCCATCAGCGATTGCCGCGAAAACGCATCGGGCAGACCTGCGATCTCGGCCTCGACCGACTCCAGCGTCTCGTCATACCGGGCATAGGGGACGCATTCGCCCCAGCCCTGATGCACCCCATCCGAAACCCGAACCGTCAGTACCTTCGCCTCGGTCCGTGATCCGCGCGAGATGGTGAACACCTGCGCCAGCCGAAACACATCGCGAGAGACTTCAACCTGCACGCGCCCGCTCCTTCATCTTTTTAAAAATACTCCCGCCGGAGGCGGACCATGCCCGCCACCAGCGCGTCTTTCAGATCACATCGCGGCCAGCGCGTCGACCAGTTTGCCCGAGCCGAACCGGAACGGATCGGTCGCAGGCAGACCCATATCCGCCTCGATCTGCGCCAGATAGGCCGTCGCGTCCTGCTCGCTCATGTGCTGGGTGTTCACCGAAACACCCACGACCTGACAATCGGGATTGGCAACGCGGGCCAGATTCAGCGCCGTGTCGCGCAATGCCTCCAGCGAGGGCTGCTGATAGCCGGGCAGACCGCGCATATGTTCGCGGGTCGGTTCATGCGAGAGGATCAGGGCATCCGGTTGCCCGCCATGGATCAGCGCCATCGTCACTCCCGAATACGAGACATGGAACAACGATCCCTGCCCTTCGATCAGGTCCCAGTGATCCTCGTCATTGTCGGGGGTCAGCCATTCCACCGAACCGGCCATGAAATCGGCCACGACCGCATCCAGCGGCACGCCGTCACCGGTGATCAGGATACCGGTCTGGCCCGTCGCCCGGAAGGTCGCCTTCATGCCGCGCTTGCGCATCTCGGCTTCCATCGCCATCGCCGTGTACATCTTGCCGACCGAGCAATCGGTACCCACCGCTAGGCAGCGTTTGCCGGTGCGCTTGACACCATTGGCGATCGGATAGTCGACCTCGGGCACCCGCACGTCGTGCAGCTTGCGCCCGGTGGCTTCGGCGACGGCGACCAGATCGGGCTCATCGCTCAGCAGGTTGTGCAGGCCCGAGGCCAGATCAAACCCCTCTTCCAGCGCCATCACCAGAACCTTTTTCCAGTCCTGGCTGATCACGCCACCCCGGTTGGCCACACCGATGACAAGGGTCTTGGCGCCCGCTTCGCGCGCCTCAACCAGATCCATGTCCGTCAGGCCCAGATCGGCCTTGCAGCCCTCCATCCGGTATTGACCTACGGCATTCTCGGGCCGCCAGTCCTTGATCCCGACGGCAACCTTGGCCGCCAGCTGGTCCGGGGCATCTCCCAAAAACAACAGATATGGTGTCTCGATCATCGCGCAGCTCTCCTTTGATTCCGGCACAAGCTAGAGAACCGATTTAACGAGCGTTTCTCGAATTCTCTTCACATACCACCACTTCACGCAATAATTTTGCAGGATGCTAAACAAACCTGCAAAATTCTTCGAAGTTTTCAAACTGATCAAACTTTCAGCACTATTTTGACAGGCTTCGATCCTCGCTGCAGGCGCAATGCCGCACATGCACAATCCCGCTTGCGCGCCCAGGCGCAATTTAATATCCCATTGCCAGCAAAGAACGCAACTTCATTACCCACGCGAGGTCCAGATGAGTTTCCGCATCCAACCTGCCGCCCCGGCGCGGCCCAACCGTTGCCAGCTGTTTGGCCCCGGCTCGAACACGAAACTGTTCCCGAAAATGGCGGCATCGGCAGCGGATGTCATCAATCTCGACCTCGAGGATTCAGTGGCTCCTTCCGACAAGGACACGGCGCGCGCCAATGTCATCGAGGCGCTGAACACAGTGGACTGGGGCAACAAGTACATGTCCGTCCGCATCAACGGGCTGGATACGCCCTACTGGTACCGCGACGTGGTGGACGTGCTGGAACAGGCAGGCGACCGGCTGGATCAGATCATGATCCCCAAGGTCGGCTGCGCGGCGGATATCTATGCGGTGGACGCACTGGTCACCGCGATTGAACGCGCCAAGGGCCGGGCCAAACCCATCTCGTTCGAGGTGATCATCGAATCCGCCGCAGGCCTCGCACATGTGGAAGAGATCGCCGCATCCTCTCCGCGCCTGCAGGCAATGAGCCTCGGGGCCGCGGATTTCGCCGCCTCGATGGGTATGCAGACCACCGGCATCGGCGGCACGCAGGAAAACTATTACATGCTGCGCGAGGGCCGGAAGCACTGGTCCGACCCCTGGCATTGGGCACAGGCCGCCATCGTTGCCGCCTGCCGCACCCATGGCGTGTTGCCTGTCGATGGACCGTTCGGAGATTTCTCGGACGATGAAGGCTATATCGCGCAAGCCAGACGGTCGGCGACGCTGGGCATGGTCGGCAAATGGGCCATCCACCCGAAACAGATCGCATTGGCCAATCAGGTCTTCACCCCATCGGACGAGGCCGTCGCCGAGGCACGCGAAATCCTTGCGGCGATGGAGCAGGCCAAAGCCAATGGCGAAGGCGCAACCGTCTACAAGGGCCGCCTGGTCGACATCGCCTCGATCAAACAGGCCGAAGTGATCGTGGCACAGTCCGAGCTGATCGCAGCCGGAGGCTGAAAAAAGAGCGGCGCCCGAAAGGGCGCCTCCTTTGGATCACGGGAACGGATCAGCGGCCAAAGGCGCTATTCGGGACCCATTTCAGCTTTTCACCACTCTTTCCCCACTTCATCATAAGGCAGGCGGTGCCGTATTTCTGATAATAGAACATCTTAACTTCGTACCAACCGGCGGACGGAACTTCGACCTCAACCTGTTCGTTGTTCGTGCAGGGTTGTGACCCTCCCGCATTCCCGACGTTCTGGCCACCGATCCAAGCCTCCAGCCCATCATTGGAATAGGTCGTGAGTTCATAGATGCCCGGAGCGTCAAACTTGATGTAGCCCTGAATATCGGCCGCAACATTATAGTGCTCCGGGTGGGTCATGACCGGGTCACCTTTACGCGTATCGCGATAATCCAGCCCGCGAAGCGGAGCGCCGGGCTGAGCACCCGATTTTAACAAACTTTTGGCGCTGCCGATGGATTGAATTCTGGCAGGTGGCTTTCCCGCCCAGGCATATTTGACGTTCAGCCCTGATTTGAGCCCCGAGGGCTGCGGGCTTGCGGGCTGCAGTTTCAACGGCGCGGCAAGGCTGCCACCGGCGATCAACGCCAACGCGGCGACAAGCGCTCCTATCCGTAGTAAAGCCATGGTATTCTCCCTGAGTTCGCGCCGATTCTCGCGATCAGCGTCCTGTTGGGATCAACACTATGGCGCGAAATTTCACCGGGCAAGGTGGTTATGCTTCACAATTCAAACCTCAGGCGCACATGACTTACGACATCCTGCTGGCTCTGATTGCGTTCGCCTTCGTCTCGTCGATCACGCCGGGACCCAACAACCTGATGCTGATGGCATCGGGTGCCAATTTCGGTTTTCGCCGCACGATACCCCATATGCTGGGGATCGGGCTTGGGTTCACTTTCATGGTGCTGCTGGTCGGGGCCGGGCTGGTGCAGGTCTTCAACCGGTTTCCGGTCAGCTATACGCTGCTCAAAATCGCGTCGGTTCTGTATCTGCTGTATCTGGCATGGAAGATCGCCCATGCCGCCCCGGCGCAGGGCGGAAAGGCCGCGGGCAGGCCTATGACTTTCCTGCAAGCGGCAGCCTTTCAATGGGTCAATCCAAAAGCCTGGGCTATGGCCCTGACCGCAACCACCGCCTATACGCCCGGCCACACCTTGGCGGCGATTTCCGTTGTCGCGCTGATATTTGGCGCGGTGAACCTGCCTTCGGTCAGCGTCTGGACCGTTCTGGGCCAGCAGATGGCGCGGCTGCTGACAAATCCGCGCCGGTTGCTGGTGTTCAACTGGACGATGGCGGGGCTGCTGGTGGCGTCGCTTTATCCAGTGCTGTGGCCCTGAGCCCGCTCAGAGGCAGATCGATCCCGGTCAGCACACGCCGAACGCGCCCTTCTTCGCTGGTGGTCATCCGGCATCATTCCTTGTCTTCCGCGCCGCCGATTCTGCAGACTCTCGCGCCACAAATCTTGCTGAATTCACCGGGCGTGGTGAAACAAACATGATATACTGGTGCAACAGGCTGCAAACCGAACGGGTGCATCACGCACCCGAAGCGAGGATCGATATGCCCAAACTCATTAGCTTAGTTCGCCACATTCTTCTTATGTCTATCCTGACGGTAACGCCCGCTTTGGCGCAGGATACAAGTGTCCAAACGCAGGACATGATCGCCGAACGCGTCGCCCAGAACAGCCCTCGGGCCGAGACCTATATCAAGGATCGACCGATCCTTGGATGGACGCTGAGCAGCGATCAGTTCGACGATATCCCCGATGCCATTCGCGAAAATCTGGGTTCGGTCGATGCCACCGGGTATGACCAAAGCTATCTGGCCGAAAACACCGGTTCGATCATTGCACTGCAATTCCGCAAGGATGGCCCTGATTTCTATATCATCGGCAAAGGTACGTTTGATGAGGCCTACGAGCTGGTACCACTGGACGAGGTTGCAGCCAAAAACGCACGGTTGATCGAACGTCTGGCGCTGGCCCCCGACGTTCAGGCGATGTTCGAGACCAAAGCGCCGGGTCTGGTCGGGGCATTGAAGACAACACCGGTCGAGATGTTGCGCGTTTCGGATCTGGGCTATGCCACCGATCGGGAACTGACCATTCAGGCCCCGTGGGGTGAGCAGACGAAACCGGCAAATGCCGACGCGTTTCTGGTCTGGGATACGGGTGAAAACCAGTACTATATGGTCAATGCCGATGCGGATGGTCTGCCGTCCAGTTATATCCCGGCCAAATGATCCATTCATATGCGGGCGCGTTTCCGGGCCCGCATGCGCCTTCTGTTGCATTCCTCTGACGGCAAGGTCATATAGCGTGGAACTTCCGCGTTGAGAGGCGTCATGACCCAGTATCTGGATTTCGAAAAACCGCTGGCCGAGATTGAAGGCAAGGCCGAGGAATTGCGCGCGCTGGCCCGCGCCAACGAAGAGATGGATGTGACCGAAGAGGCCGCCGCGCTGGATGCCAAGGCCGCCAAGCTACTGGACGAGCTGTACAAGGATCTGACCCCGTGGCGCAAATGCCAGGTGGCGCGTCACCCGGAGCGGCCTCATTGCAACGATTATGTCGATGCGCTGTTCACCGAGTTCACCCCGCTGGCCGGTGACCGGAACTTTGCCGACGATCTGGCCGTGATCGGCGGTCTGGCACGGTTCAACGATCAGCCGGTGATGGTGATCGGCCATGAAAAGGGCAGCGACACCAAATCGCGGATCGAGCGCAATTTCGGCATGGCCCGTCCCGAAGGGTATCGCAAGGCCGTGCGTCTGATGGAGATGGCCGGGCGATTTGGCCTGCCGGTGATCACCCTGATCGACACCGCCGGCGCCTATCCCGGCAAAGGCGCCGAGGAACGCGGCCAGTCCGAAGCCATCGCGCGCTCGACCGAGATGTGCCTGAAGATCGGAGTACCTCTGGTCTCGGTCATCATCGGCGAAGGCGGTTCGGGCGGTGCGGTGGCTTTTGCCACGGCGAACCGCGTGGCGATGCTGGAACATTCGGTCTATTCGGTGATTTCGCCCGAAGGCTGCGCCTCGATCCTGTGGAAGGATGCCGAGAAGATGCGCGAGGCGGCCGAGGCGCTGCGTCTGACGGCGCAGGACCTGCACAAGCTGGGCGTCTGCGATCACATCATCACCGAGCCCAAAGGCGGTGCGCATCGCGACCGACCGGCGGCCGTGGAAGCCGTGCGCGAAGCCATCGCTGCCATGCTGAAAGAGCTGGACGGCAAGGATGCGGCGGCCCTTATCAAGGACCGCCGTCAGAAGTTTCTGGATATCGGATCGAAGGGGCTGGCGGCGTAAGCGTCAGCCGCCCAGACGCCGCAGCAGATCGACCGATGGCTTGCCGGTGACCGGCAGACCATTGGCGCGCTGATAGCCGCTGATCGCCGCCTCGGAGTTCTTGCCGATCACCCCGTCCGCGCCCTGCGTGTCGTACCCGGATGCGGTCAGACGGCGTTGCAATTCCTTGCGATCCTCCAGCGTCAGCCCGTTTTCATCCGGCCCGAACGAGGCCTGAAACGGTGCGCCGCCCGCAATACGGTCGGACAGATGACCCACACCGATCGCATAGCTGTCCGAGTTGTTGTACCGCTTGATCACCTGAAAATTGCGGAACACAGCGATGCGCGGGCCGGGTGTCTGCGGCTGCAATACGGCCACCGGCGTGCCGGATACGGTGCCAGCCTCTCCGCCCCAGGGCTGGCTGCGCACCCAACCGGCGCGCGCCAGATAGGCGGCGGTCGACGCTAAAGAATCCGCCGGATCCTCCGACCAGATATCGCGGCGGCCATCGCCGGTGAAATCCACCGCATAGGCAAGGTACGAGGTCGGAATGAACTGCGTATGCCCCATGGCGCCCGCCCAACTGCCGGTCATGTTGGCGGGCGTGGTGTCGCCCTCCTGAACAATCCTGAGCGCGGCCACCAGTTGCTTTTCAAAGAACGCGCCGCGCCGCCCGTCATAGGCCAGCGTTGAGGTAGCCGAGATCACCGGCACGTCACCGCGCCGCGCACCATAGCGGCTTTCCAGTCCCCAGACGGCGACGACGATCTCTTTGTCGACCCCATACTTGGCCTCGATCTGCGACAGGGTTCCCGCATGGCGCACCAGCATCTGCTTGCCGGTGCTGATCCGTTCGTCCGAGGCAGCGATGGCCAGATAATCCTCGAGCGAGCGTTTGAATTCGACCTGATTGCGGTCGCGCTCGATGACGTCGGGCAGATAGCCCGCACCCTGAAACGCCCGGTTCAGTGTGCTTTGCGAAATGCCCTGAGACGCGGCGCGGTTCCTGAAGCTGGCGACCCAGGCATCCCAGCCTGCGTTCGGCACGGCGCGCATACGGCTTGCCGGGGCCGAGCTTGGCGCGGTGCCCGTGGAACAGGCGGCCAGAAGGCTTGCCCCAAGCCCCATTGAAAAGGTTCGACGATTGATCATGACTGAAATCTGCTCTTGTTGTGATTTGCAGTTACGATAACCCAGCGCGGACGCTCAGACCAGAAGAGCCGCGGCTAAAATCAGCGGGTTAGATCGATGGGCAAAAAGCCGCTCAGGTCACCAGCAGACGCAGCCCTTGCGTTACGTCCGAGCGCACGGCCAGCCGCAACCCCGGCTCGTCCCCGGCCTTCAGGGCGGCGATGATCAGACGGTGGTAATGTGGCGGCTCGGTGCGCCGTAACCGCCCATAGAGGGCGCGCATCGTCGGCCCGAGCTGCAGCCAGACGGTTTCCGCAATCGCCAGCATCGCCGGGGCCTGCGCGCGCAGATAAAGCGTGCGGTGAAATTCCAGATTCGAGCGGATATAGCCCACCGCATCCCGTTTGGTGACCATCTCGGCCACGTTCATGTTGATGCTCTGCAACCGGTCGATCAGCGCCATATGCGCCCGCGGCAAGGCCCGGCTGGCCAGTTCCACCTCGATCAGCGCGCGCAGAGCGGCCAGTTCCTCGATGCGGTCACTGGTCAGTTCAGGCGTGGACACGCGGCCCGATGTGGACAGCGACAACGCCCCCTCTGCCGCCAGCCGCCGCACGGTTTCACGCGCCGGGGTCATCGACACGCCAAACTCTTTGCCGATCCCACGCAAGGTCAGCGCCTGCCCCGGCGCGATCTCACCGTGCATGATACGGGATCGGAGCGCGCGATAGACGCGATCATGGGTGGCGGTGTGAGAGTCGGCGGTGCGTGTGGTCAGCATGGGTTTATGTGATCACAAATCCCGCTCAGGTCAACCGCTGGCCTCGAACCGATAGCGGTGCAGATGCGTTCCATGGTCGCGCAACCACCGCCGCTGCTGTTTGCAGGGGCCATAGATCCGCTCGACCTGCGCCCAGAACGCGGGTGAGTGGTTCATTTCAGCCAGATGCGCCACTTCATGCGCGGCGACGTAATGCAGAATATCGGGCGGCGCCAGGATCAGACGCCATGAGAACATGAGCCCGCCCGCCGAACTGCACGACCCCCAGCGCGAGCGCGTATCGCGCAGGGTCAGGGTACTGTACGACCGCCCCAGCATCGCGGCATAATCATCGCAGGCTTCGGTCAGTCGGTCGCGGGCCAGCTCTTTCAGAAAACGGGCAAGACGGCGCGCCTCGGCCCCTTCGGGCACGGCGATTTCGGCATCACTCAGCGCGACCCGGCGGCCCGGGGCTGGAACGATTCGCCGCTCGACCCCTTCGATGGGGATAGATTGCCCGAATTGCACCATTGCCGCTTCGGGACGATCCTGCAGATGTCCCCGAATCCAACCCTCTTTTTGCTGCGCGAAATTCAGCGCCTCATGCTCGGCAACCCCGGTCGGGTAGGTCAGCGTAACCCGCCCGTCCAGTTGGGAAATCCGCAAACTGATGCGCCGCGCCCGCGCCGATTTGCGCAATGTCAGCGGCACCGGGGGCGTTCCCGGCAAAGCATGTCGCCCCATGGGCCGATCTCCTTCGCGCAAAGGCTTTGACAGTGCCTGCCGCATGTGGCAGGTGACCTGAATCATTGATGAGATTCACCTGATATCAAGGGGATTTGATATGCCCAAGGAAGAATGGGGCGTAAAGCGTGTCTGCCCGACCACCGGCAAACGCTTTTACGACCTGAACAAGGACCCGATCGTCAGCCCCTATACAGGCGAGGTCGTGGAACTGGACACCGGCAAGAGCCGGATGATCGCTGCTGACGCGGAAGATGCCGCTTCGGTCAAGGCGCGCGAAGCGTCGTCGGATGACGATATCGTTCTGGATGATGACGACAATGTCGATGTCGAACTGGACGACGATCTGCTGGACGATGATGACGAAGGCGACAACGTTTCGCTGGACGACATCAAAGACATGTCCTCGGAAGACGAAAACTGACAGGACCCGAGGCGGCCCGCGCCGCCTCGTCCCAGCCCTGCGGGATCGAGCGAAACTTTTTCATCGATTCCGTTTTTTGGGCTTGAACTCATCGGCGGCGTCTCATAAACGTCCGTCCACCGCCAAGGCGGTACCTGCATGGGGCCTTAGCTCAGTTGGGAGAGCGCTTGCATGGCATGCAAGAGGTCAGGGGTTCGACTCCCCTAGGCTCCACCAAATCCAAGCAGACTATCCCAAAGATTAGCTCCTCAGCGTTGTATTTCGCGTGTTTTGCGCCCGACCGAGATATCAGTTGTCATTTGCCCGTCGTCCCCTCTTTCAAGTTTAAAATCTGTGCGAGCTTGGATTTTGTCGTCGGGCATCGGCTAACTTCGACGCAGAATCAATGAAGATGCTGTCGAAGTGTCGCTTTCTGCGGCATGCTTGTCCTCAGACAACTTGACCGACCTTCTGTCTGTTAAACTGCGAGGCTACCTATGACGACTTTCAACGCATCCAACCGGCTTGCTGGCAAAACCGTTCTCATTACGGCTGCCGGTCAGGGTATTGGGCGCGCAACCTCTGAACTGTTCGCTGCGGAAGGCGCGCGTGTCATTGCCAGCGATATCAACGATACCACTCTTGCCGAACTCGGCCGCATGGGCGGAATCGAAACCCTCAAGCTTGACGTTATGGACAATGAGTCGGTGGAGGCTGCGGCGGCAACGCTGCCCAACCTGGACGTTTTGTTCAACTGTGCCGGTTATGTTGCCGCCGGATCGATCCTTGAATGTTCCGAGCGGGACTGGGATTTCAGCTTCGACCTCAACGTCAAAGCCATGTTCCGGCTGATCCGGCTGACCCTTCCCGGAATGCTGCAAAACGGTGGCGGGTCGATCATCAACATGTCATCCGTTGCCTCCTCCATGAAAGGTGTACCAAACCGGTTTGCCTATTGCGCCTCGAAAGCGGCTGTCATCGGGTTGACCAAATCCATCGCTGCCGATTTTGTGACCCAGGGCATCCGCTGCAACGCGATCTGCCCCGGCACGGTCGACAGCCCCAGCCTGCAGGAACGGCTGCGCGCAACGGGGGACTATGAGCAGGCAAAGTCCGATTTCATCGCGCGGCAGCCGATGGGCCGGATCGGCACTGCTGAAGAGGTCGCGGAACTCGCGCTTTATCTGGCCAGCGATGCCAGCACATACACAACCGGTCAGCCATTCGGTATTGATGGCGGCTGGACGATCTGAGCGACAAAGGAAACACGATATGAAATTGCTACGCTTTGGCCCGCAGGGCGCTGAAAAACCCGGGCTGCTCGATGCTGAGGGTGTCATTTGCGATCTCTCGGGTGTGGTCGAAGATATCTCCGGTGACGTACTCGGGGATGAGACGCTTGCACGGTTGCGGTCGATAGATCACAGCAGCCTTCCCAAAGTTGATGGCAACCCGCGTATCGGTGCCTGTGTCGGCCAGGTTGGCAAGTTCATCTGCATTGGCCTGAACTATGCCGATCATGCGGCGGAAAGCGGGATGGAATTGCCAGAAGAGCCCGTGATTTTCTTCAAGGCGACCTCTGCCATCATCGGCCCGAACGATACGGTCGAAATCCCGCGTGGTTCAGTCAAAACCGATTGGGAGGTCGAACTGGGCGTGGTCATCGGGAAAGCGGCCAAATACGTGTCCGAAGCCGACGCCATGGACCATGTGGCAGGGTATTGTGTGGTCAACGATTTGTCCGAGCGCGATTTTCAGCTGCACCGCTCGGGCCAGTGGGTCAAAGGCAAATCCGCCGACACGTTTGGCCCCATCGGCCCCTGGCTGGTGACGCGGGACGAGATTTCCGACCCGCAGGACCTGCCGATGTATCTTGAGGTGAATGGCCATCGATATCAGGACGGCTCGACCAGAACGATGCATTTCGGTGTGGCAACCGTCATTTCGCATCTGTCTCAGTTTATGTCGCTGCAACCGGGGGACGTGATCTCGACCGGGACGCCTCCGGGTGTTGGCATGGGGCAGAGCCCGCAATCCTATCTGAAACCCGGTGACAGGATGGAATTGGGGATTGAGGGGCTGGGCGTTCAACGGCAAGACGTCGTCGCCGGTTGATCTGCGGTTCCATACCAGCTTTGGAACAGGTTTCCAGAATCACCGACCCCGAGCGATAAGTTCGGGGTCTTTCTGTTGTCGACCGCCTGACACTTTGTTGTGGCCTGGCGCACTGCGAAGCAAAGCGTCTTGGTTAGTCGCTGACGGTTGCATCGTCCTGATGCGCGTCATAGCCGGCCTCCAGTTCGCCGCGCAGGAATTCACCAAAGTTCAAAGGCCCGAACTTTGCGGGCCCCGTTTCCGCAAGAGGTGCAATATCGGCCCAGACATGTGGATCGAAGAAAAAGGGCACCGAGTAACGCTCTCGCCCTGTTGAATTTATTACTCTGTGAGGGGTGGACAAAAGCCGTCCGTTCGTCAGCCGGTGCAGCATGTCGCCAACATTGACCACAAACGCGTCTTTTATGGGCGGGGCATCGACCCAATGGCCAGCTGGTGTCTGAACCTGCAAACCGCCGACATCATCCTGCGCCAGCAATGTCAAAAACCCGAAATCCTTGTGCGGCGCTGATCCATACAGATCATCCGGCGCCTGCGCAGGTTGCGGGGGATAGTGAAGCAGGCGCAACCAGATCGTTGGCGTTTCAAATGCCGCGAGGATCGAACGGTCCTCGGCACCGATCGAATCCAGGGCCAGCCCGAGTATCTTGCGGCCCAGCCCCGTCATCGCCTGCGCGTAAGCCTCGCAGGTGGCCCGGAACCCATCCAGTTCAGGCCACTGGTTCGGTCCGGACAGATAGACATCAGGGTCAGCCTGAGCATCTTCACGCATCATCATGAAAGATGCGGATTGATTGGGCTTTGTCACCTCTGCCAGATCCGAATTCACGTCCGTAGAGGTGTTGATCGCGATATAACCGCGATGCGTTTTGTTGAGCGCGATTGCCTGCTTGTCGGCCTCTGGCAATGCGTGAAACGCCTTCGACGCGGCAAACACAGCCGCACGCAAAGCGGGATCAATTCCGTGATTGACGACATATCCAAACCCGGTCTTGCCATAGGCATTGAGGAACTCTTCAGCCAAGCCGGTCGTGTCGTCGCCGTTTATCAGTGGCGCGAGATCAAGCACCGGGATTTCAGAAAATTCAGTCAACCGGGGTCTCTCCGAAGCTGCAAAGGTTGCGACAGAGTTTGTTTGCCCCACGGAACCTTGCTTTGGCAAGGTGTTGGCACGGTCTCCTGCGACATCGGGACTGCACCAGTGTTGACCGGCGCCACATCTTTCAGATTGCGATAAGCTGCAAAGCCAGTAATTATTCATCCGTATAATTTCAGGCTCGGACAAATATGGAAACCCCGGTGGGTGCAGAACGCAAGAAGTTCAGTCGAGAAAGTCCCGGGTCGCGGCAGGAGGCGCTGATCCTTGCCACGCTGGATCTGGTGGCCGAACGGGGCGTGCGTGGCGCCACGGTGCGGGATATCGCCCGGTGTGCGGGCGTCACGCAAGGGCTGATCCGGCATTACTTCAGCTCAAAGGAAGAGCTGATCGTTGCCGCCTACGCGCATCACATGAAAACCCTGACCGATCAGACACTGGCCCTGGCGCATGGTGTGACGGTCAATGCCCGTGCCCGATTGTCTGCGTTCATCCGGGCGTCGCTGACACCTCCGGTTGTCGACCCGCGCGCCATCGCGCTGTGGGCAAGTTTTCTGACCAAAGTACAGCGTGACCCGCAGATGAAGGCGACGCATGAGCAAACCTATGCCGCGTTCCGCGATGAACTGGAACGGCTGATCGCCGCAGCGCTGGATGAGGCGCGATGCCCCGTCCCCCCTGCCCGGTTGCGGCAACTGGCCATTGCCTGCAACGCGGTTCTGGACGGGCTCTGGCTTGAAGGCGGCGCCCTTCCCGATGCCTTCGCCCCTGATGAACTGGCAGAGATCGGTCTGCAATCGGTCTCATTCCTCATTGATCTGGATCTGACGCAGGAGGCCGAAAGCCAATGAAGCTGAGTACTATCACCGAACGGCTGGCCGGGTTGGGCGGCGGCAAATGGGAGGTACACCTGAAGGCGCGCGCGCTGGTGGAGGCCGGAGCCGATATCGTGGAAATGACCATTGGCGAGCCCGATGTTCCAGCCCCGCAAGACCTGTGCGAGGCTGCGATACTGGCGCTGCGGTCCGGGCGCACCCGCTATTCCAACGGACGCGGTGAGGCCGGGCTTTGCGCAGCACTTGCAGAAGCCTATTCCGCAAGTCGCGGACGCAGGTTTCGGACCGAGAATATCCTCTGCTTCCCAGGCACCCAAACCGCGCTTTATGCCGTGATGCAGGGCGTAGCTGAGGCAGGCACCGAGGTGCTGGTGGGCGATCCGATGTATGCCACCTATGAGGGCGTGATCCGCGCCTCGGGCGCCGAACCCGTCGCAGTACCGCTGCTTCCTGAGAATGGCTTTCGGCTGCAGGCTGCGGACCTTGCCGCCCGCATCACCCCGCGCAGCCGTGCCATCCTGCTGAACACTCCGCACAACCCCACAGGGGCCATCCTCAGCGCCGCGGATCTGAGGGATATCGGCGAACTGGCCATCAAACACGATCTCTGGATCATCTCAGACGAAGTGTATGAGCATCTGGTGTTCAACGGGGCCAAGTTCGTGTCTCCGCTCTCTGATCCGGCGCTGGCTGATCGGGTCATCGCCGTCTCATCGATTTCCAAGTCACACGCAGCACCGGGGTTTCGCAGCGGTTGGTGCGTCGGGCCTGCCGCATTCTGCGATGCGCTGCTGCCCGTCTCGGAAACAATGTTGTTCGGCAACCAACCTTTCATCGCCGACATGACTGAAAAAGCCGTGCGCGACGGATCATCGGTCGCGGCTGGCATGGTGTCCCGCTTCGCCGCGCGTGCGAGATTGCTCGCGCATCGGCTGCACGCTGAGACCGGGCTGTTTGTTCAACGCCCGGATGCCGGAATGTTTGCGCTGGTCAATGTGTCGGCCAGCGGACTGGACGGCGACGCCTATGCCTGGGATCTGCTGGAAAATGGCGTCTCGGTCATGCCCGGCTCGGCCTTTGGCGAAAGCCTGAGGGACTGGGTGCGGGTCGCCCTTACCATTGAGGACGCGCAGTTTGCCACCGCACTGGACCGCATCATCACCCACGCCAATAAGATAGGTCAGAGCGTCACATGACCACTCAGACGACCGGCGAGCCCTCGTCATCGCAAGACGGGGGGCAGTCAGGCAAACACCTCCTTGATCCATTGCTCAAAAACCTGTCTGGCCGGATCGTTGGCTTTGGATTTCTGGCCGCCGACAAGAAAATGGCTTTGTTCGATCGGAACCGCATCGCCCACAATCGCAATGAACCGGCCTGTTTCAATGGCGGTTTTGGCAAACCGCTCAAGAACCACCGCATACCCGCCGCCAGCCGCCGCGATATCCACTGCAGCGACGGTCGTATCCACCGTGAGGGAGGATGAAGGGACCGGGTAATCCAGTTCGAGCGCAGAAAAATACCGCTGCCACATGTTCTGAAACCCCAGAATCTGTATCTGCGGCATGTGCAGAAGATCCTCGGCAGACGCCTTTTCCGCCCCGGTTTCTCGGGAAGCGATGGGAACGATCCGCTCCTGCGAAATCTTTTGGAAAGGGGCGTCGCTCCATTCACCTTTGCCCAGACGCAGCTCGACATCGACATTCTCGCGCCCTGCAGACTCTGCCCAAATGTTCGACACCAGCCTGATCGAGAAATTGGGATGCTTCCGAGAGAAGCCTGGTAGCCTGTGCGCCAGAAACAAAGCGGCGGTCGAGATCGGCACCCGCACGACCAGTTCTTGTGACTGGTTGGCCCCGAACAGGCTTGATGTCGACAGATCAATATCGCCCAAGGCCCGCCGGACCGAGAACGCGTAGGCCTGGCCGACCTCGGTCAGACTGAGATTGCGCGCCGCGCGAAAGAACAAAGGACAGCCCAGCTGCGCCTCGAGCGAGCGAACATGCAGGCTCAGCGCGGTTTGCGTGATACCAAGTTCAGCCGCAGCGGCGGTGAAGCTCATATGCCGGGCGGCACTGTCAAAGGAGCGGAGCCAGGTCAGGTTCGGCGATTTCGACATTTTAGCACCAAATATTATTGGTCATTACCGGCTGTTTTATTCATTTTACACGAGGAAGCAAACGCCACTAGCTTCTCGTGACTGTCATCACGACATATCTTCAATTCGCATCGAAAAACAGGAGCACCCGCATGAAAGTAGGATTTATCGGTCTAGGGAATGTTGGGGGGAAACTCTCGGGTTCGTTGCTGCGCAATGGCATTGATCTGACGGTTCATGACCTGAACGAAGATCTGGTTGCGGAATTCGTCAGCCGGGGCGCCAAAGCGGCGGAAAACCCCGCCCAACTGATGCGCGATTGCGATGCGGTGATCACGTGTCTGCCGTCGCCCGCGGCCTCGGATGCGGTAATGCAGCAGATGCTGCCCGAAGTGACCGATGGCAAGATCTGGATGGAGATGTCCACCACTGACGAGGCTGAGGTCAAGCGCCTTGGGG
This sequence comes from Ruegeria sp. L12, assembly GCF_056531745.1. Classification (NCBI taxonomy): domain Bacteria; kingdom Pseudomonadati; phylum Pseudomonadota; class Alphaproteobacteria; order Rhodobacterales; family Roseobacteraceae; genus Ruegeria; species Ruegeria sp. L12. Next base: position 7,958 of record NZ_JBQFMH010000008.1, on the reverse strand, counting down.
CCATGGTGATGGACGCGGGCGGCGCAGCTGTGGATTGCCCCGTGTCAGGCGGCTGCCACCGGGCCGCGACCGGCAATATCTCGATCTTCGCGGGCTGCGACCGGGCCACGTTCGACAGGATTGCGCCGTTTCTGAAAACCATGGGCCGTCGCATTCTGCACACCGGCGATCTGGGCTCGGCCTCCGTGCTGAAGGTTGTCACCAACTATCTGGCGACCGCCAACCTGATCACCTGCTGCGAAGCGCTGGTCACCGCCAAAGCCGCAGGCATGGATCTGAACACCACCTATGAGGCGATAAAAATCAGCTCGGGCACATCTTTCGTGCATGAGACTGAAAGTCAGGTGATCCTGAACGGGAGCCGCGATATCTCATTCACCATGGATCTGGTGAAAAAGGACGCGGGCCTGTTCCAGCAGGTCGCTGACCGCCACAACGTGCCGCTGGAAATTTCACCCATGCTGGTTCAGATTTTTGAAGACGGAATTTCGCGCTATGGCGAGCGGGAATACTCGCCCAACATCATCCGCCGTCTGGAAGAGGCCACCGGTCTGGATATCCGCGCACCGGGCTTCCCGCCCGAGATGCTGGACGATGAACCGGAAGAACCGGGGTATGAGGTGATCCCGCAGGGCTCGCAGCTGAAAGCAGCCGAATAAGACAGGACGGCGGCAGCGATGAAACGGATCTATACCTTTGGCGGATATCCCGCGACCCGCAACCTGACGGTTGCGGATATCAGGGCGGGCAAGGGCAGGCGCAAATTTGTCCAGACCACTGCCGTCAACCGAACCGAAGCTGCCGCTGCCGAAACGGCCGGGATCGATCATCTTTCGATTGTCGACCACGATCTGCATGAGGTGCGCGCAGGTGCCCCCAACACCTTTACCACCGCCGCGCTGATGGCTAGCGATTACGAAACCCATCAGGACATCCTGCGTGCCGGTATCCGCGCCGCTGCCGCGGGGGCAGACGCGGTATATACCCTGCGCAGTTTCAAGGCGGTCGAGCTGCTGGCGGATGAGGCGATGCAACTGGCCGAGGATCTGCGCCGTCTGGAGGACGCCGGCGCCTATGCGGTCGAGCTGGAATGCGTGGCCGATGTGGCGATTGCCGAGATCAGCCCGCGCACCGGGCTGTTCACCCATTCGATCGGGTCCGGCGGGGTGGCGGATGTGATCTTTCTGTTTCAGGAAGACGCCTGCGGAGACACCGAAAACCCGCCACGTCATGCCAAGGCCTTTGCGGACATGGCCGGTGCCCGCGCCAAGCTGAAAGCCGAACGGATGAAGGGTCTGACCGCCTATCGCAGCGCGGTGCTGGATGGCAGTTACCCGGATGCAGCGACCGGCATTGCAATGAAACCCGGCGAGCAGGACAAGCTGCGCGAGGCGCTGGACAAGCGCCGCCCGTTCCACGAATAGGCCCGATCATGTATTGCCGGCCATCACGAAAATATCCCTACGAGCCACCTCCGGCCCGGCCCTGAAACCAAGGCTACTTTATTCAGGAAAGGGAAACCCCATGACGACCGCAGATACCAATCCGCAAGACAGCGCAACAACCCAGCCCAAGCCCGGCCCGATGAGCCGTGAATGGCATTGGCATCCGGAATTGCCGGTAAGATATGCCCCCTATTGGAACTGGCCGCCGAAACTGGGTGTGCTGGGGAAATGGGTCTGGCAGAACTGGCTGCAATTCTCGGACCGCTCGATCTTTCTGGTGCTGGCCTTTGTAGTGGCGTTCTGGCTGCAACCAGTTGGGCCAGAACAAGCCTCTTATGCCTTTGGCTGGATGTCCTGGGTGTTCATCCGAAACTGGGCGTTGCTTCTGATCGTCGCCGGTGGCCTGCACATGTGGTTCTATGGGGTCGACGGGCAGGGAAAGCTGCTGAAATACGACCCGCGTCCCTACATGAAGCGCAAGAATGCGCTCTATAAGTTCGGCTATCAGACCTGGGACAACATGTATTATTCGCTGGTCTTCGGGGCGCCTTTCCTGTCGCTGCTGGAGTGCTTTCTGCGCTGGATGTACGCGAACGATTATATCGGCACGCTCAGCTTTGCAGCGCACCCGATCTGGTTCATCGCGCTGTTCCCGGTGCTGGCGATCTGGCAAAGCTTCCATTTCTACGTGGTGCATCTGTTTCTGCACCAGCCGTTTATCTATAAACACGTCCACGCCGTACATCACCGCAACGTCAACACCGGCCCCTGGTCAGGCATGTCGATGCACCCGGTCGAGGCGTTCGGCTATCTCAGCGCTATCCTGATCGTGCTGGTTCTGCCCAGCCACCCGGTTCACATGATCTTTCTCGGCTATTGGCTGATGCTGGGCGCGGCGTCATCGCATTCAGGATATGAGGCAATCTGGGCAAAGGACCGTCAGGCCCTGCTGATCGGTGCGTTTTTTCACCAGCTGCACCACCGGTACTACGAATGCAACTATGGTAATGCCGAGATGCCCTGGGACAAGTGGTTCGGCACCTTTCATGACGGCTCGGAAGAGGCGACACGTATCACGCGTGATCGCAAACGCCAGATGCATGCGCAGGGTTCGGTGAACAATCCCAGGTCTTAACAGAAACCAACGCTCTGAATCCCGGAACTTCCCTCGTTCTGAGATGGAGTTTTGGGTGCCCCTAAATTTATAGACGCTTTGCTTGGTAGTTTTGGAAGCAAAGGATGCAGGTCCTTGCGGGAACCGAAACCAAGATCCATCTTAAACAGGGCTGCAAACTGGTAAAAAACCTGAGACCACCTCTGCACTCCCCCGCTATTTGCTGTGTGAAACCGAATGTCCGGTTCTCGTGAACTAGCTACTCGCTGTACCGGCGAGGCGTCAAATGCTGCCAGATTTCCGGTCAGGGCTCATCGCGACTTTATTCGAATGTTTGGTGGAGTTATGCCTGTTGCGCGTTGCCACATTCTCAATTGGCTCCGCTTGCTTCCACAGCGCATCCACTGCCAATGGCGTGAAGCAAAAAGCCCCGCGTGATGCGAGGCTAAGTGTTTGATATCCTACCTAGATGTTTGGTTGCGGGAGCAGGATTTGGCCTATACCGGACGTTAACGGAACTATTAATCTAAAAAGCCATCTCTAAGCATTCCCTGTCTGTTTGAAATAATGGCCGCTTTGGACGAAAAAGTAACAATCAAGAAACCCGTTTCAAGGTCCGCACTGAGCCCTTACCGGACATGATCCAGCTCTGACGCTCGCAGATGCGGCGTAAAATCGACTGAAGCTTTCAGCTGCGCCGCAAAAAGAAAAGCGGTCGTTCATAATGACCGCAGCGAGTTCCCGGGCATCAATGTCCGAGTTGCGGACATAGCGTGAATTCACGTCGCAAACCCCGACTTCTGCAATCTGCGCATCGCGACATCGATCTCCTGTACCAAGGGCGAAGAGCTGACCTCCACTGCGGGTGCAAGCAGGTTATGCCTTACGAGGCGAAGCGGACGTTCAGCCTCGGTTATGAAAGCCAAATTTAACTGGACTACTCAGAGGCTGCGCATTGTCGATATTTCGTGACATCAGTTAGACTGCGAGCAGGAGGGTTCTATGCAGCGCCGACTCGCCGCGATCATGGCTGCCGATGTCGTTGGGTATTCGTCGTTGATGGGCAGCGACGAGGCAGGGGTATTGTCCGCCCTCAAAACTCTGCGTTCAGAGATTTTTGATCCCGCAATTGCCAGACATCACGGGCGCCTCGTCAAGTTGATGGGGGATGGTGCTCTTGTCGAATTCGCTTCGGTTGTCGATGCCGTAACCTGTGGCGTCGAGATCCAGCGGGCAATGGCTGAGGCTGCTCCAACCCTCGCCAACGGGTCGCGGTTGCAACTTCGGATCGGGATAAACCTCGGTGATGTCATGATCGCCGATGGGGACCTCTATGGTGATGGGGTGAATGTTGCCTCCCGCATTGAAGGTCTGGCTGACCCAGGTGGTGTCGCGGTTTCTGAGAGTGTCGTGCACCAGGCAATGGGCAAGGTGGATGCCGGATTTGAGGATCTCGGTCTGAAAAACCTAAAGAACATCGCTGAACCGGTTCGAGTTTTCCGCGTCATGCCCGACAGAGCGCCCGCCTTCAAACGGCGATCAAACAAGCTACCATTGATGACCGGTGCATCGGTGCTGGTTGGTCTGGGCGTTGCGGGTTTGTTAACGTGGTGGATCAGCTTTGGTCCCGAGCCGCCCGACGCCCTGACCTTTGATGAAGCCGCTTTGTTGACAGAGCCAACAGGTCCGACCGTTGCGGTTCTGCCATTTCAAAACCTTAGCAATACGGACGCCCGCGATTTATTGGCTGTAGGCATTGGTGAAGACATCATTGTTGAGCTGGGGAGCTACCAGGACCTCAACGTCCTATCCCGCCAATCCACCCATTCCGTCCGGCCCGAGGAAAGTGACCCGCGCAGTATCCGGCAGAAATTCGGTGCAGACTATGTGCTGGAAGGTACTGTCCGGCAGGTTGCAGATCGTCTGCGTGTGACAGCGCGATTGATAGACACAAGCTCGGGGCTTCAGGTCTGGTCGGACGCGTATGACGAAAGCCTCACCACTTCTAATATTCTGGACGTTCAGCTGAACATTACCGAAAAAGTGGCCTCGGCTGTGGGTGACGCGGGCGGGGCGATCAAGCGCATTCATGCGGGTCATGCGCGAGCGAAACCTCCGGAACATCTGTCGTCTTATGAATGTTCTCTGCTGCGGGTTGGGTTTCTGAACCGACGAGATATGCAAGAGCGCGTCCGCGGCTGTATCCTGCGGGTCGTCGAAGAGGAACCCGAGTATTGGCGCGGGTGGGCGCAATTGGCCGAGGCACTGCTGACGGATGTGAAGCTTTTTACCGGGCTATATCCAGGGACGCAGGATGAGAAAATCCACCGTGCAGAAGAGGCGGCGCGGAACGCGGTGTCGCTGAACCCTTATTCTGCGCGCTCTCACTTCCTTTTGGCGCTTGTGCTACAGATTCAGCGCGATCTTGACGGGTTCTTCTCGTCTGCTGAAACGGCGCTGGCATTGGGGACTGATCGTTATCTGCAAGGGCAGATCGGCTATGAGTTCATTTGGTCTGGGCGTCTGGATTTGGGCGCTGCTCTTGTCGAAAACGCAATTGCGCTTGACCCAAATGCAGCGGACCCCAACTGGTATCAGGCGCTGGCTGAGTATCATTTCCTGAACGGAGACTATGAAACAGCGCTGAACACTTACCGCAAGGGGGCACAGCCGGACATTTGGTGGTCGGTTTCCATTGAGGTTGCAATCTTGGCCGAACTGGGTCCGCGCGATGCTGCCATTGCCGCGCGGGACAGGCTGAACAAAGTCCGTCCGGGTATAAAAATTGCTGACATTGTCTGGATGTATCGGCGCTTTGCGCGCCCTGATGAACACATCTTGCCTTTCGTCGAAGCCTACAGAGCCGTGAACATGCCCGAGGGACGGTTTGCCCCGCTTCAGGATAATGATAGTTCAGGCTAACCGACAGGGCGTGGTAAGGCATAGTGTGGTGCCAAGTCTGGCGCCGGTTCTTATTCGGGCACACCCGCTCTTTGCAGGCTTGCCAGCCAGATCCGTCGGTTTTCAGGATGGTTCTTTGACCCAGCGAATTGTCTCCGCATCGCTGAGATTGACAGTTTGGGGTTGATCTCAAGCGCAGCTTTGACGGCCTCTTGGGCATCGTCTTCCCTACCCATCTCGGCAAGAGTGGCCGCGCTCAACAAGTGATGAAACAGCCGCCAAGTATTGCTTGTTGCCACCGCGCCTAATTGCCGGGCTGCGTCCAGCGCTTCTTCGTAGCGCTCAAGATGAAACAAGATATGACCCTGGTAGAAGTACATGTTTTGAAGAAGCGGATCGCGCGGGCTTAACCGGATCGCCATCTCTATCTCTGGCAGGGCGCGGTCCTGCATACGAAACCAGTCATAAGTATGCGCCAATTCCAGCCGAATACGCGCGTCGTTGGGGTTGAGCGCGACAGCGCGTTCGAGATTTGCGATGGCTGGATCGGCCTCTCCTGTAAAGCGGTAGATATAGCCGAGGGCCGCATGCGCCTGCGCGTCCTGATCGTCCAGTTCAATTGCTCGCTTGGCCGCCTCAGTCGCGGCAATCAACGTGTCCTGAGGGGTATCCGACCACTGAAAGAAGAATATCGTTCCCAGCGCGCGAGCTAACAGGCTGTGCGCTGCCGCGAATTCCGGATCCACTGCGATGGCGGACTGTGCAAACGTCACCGCGTCCTGCTGGGCCTCTTGCGAAAACACGGACTGCCGCGCCCGACCGCGCAAATACAGATCCCATGCACCCATGTCCTCGGTCGGCTTTTCCTGCGATCGTTCTTCGCCGGACTGATAAATCTCGGGCAACAACTGACCCGCGATGGCTCGACTGATCTCGTCCTGAACGTCAAAGACATCCGTTACCTGACGATCAAAAACCTCGGCCCAGATGGTTTCGGCGCTGTCGACGTCAATGAGTTCTCCGCTGATGCGCATCTGACCATCGGCGCGGCGGACACTGCCGCGGACAACATAGCCAACCCCAAGGTCGCGCGCGATTTCGATCGGGGTCGCCTGATCCTGCGCGTAAGAGAACATCGTTGCGCTGGACACAACGAACAGTTCCCGGTTGCGGGACAGATGCGTAATCAGATCGTCGGTAAGTCCATCAACGAAATACTGACCCGTACTTTCGTCCCCGATATTGTCAAACTGCACAACGGCCAGAGAAGGTTTCCCGGTGTCCGGCAATCGCTGCCGGTCGGCAAATATAGAAAGCGACAGCATGGCGATTGCCAAAGCCAACAGAACACCCGCAACAAGAACGCCGCGTTTGGGAGCCTGGGTAATGCGCTGAGGCGGGTCATCCGATGCAACCGGCGCCACAAATTGGAACCCGCGCTTTGGAAAGGTTTTGATGTAGTCCGAGCTTGCCGCAGTGTCGCCCAAGGCCTTGCGTACTGACCGAATGCGCGTGTTCAGCGCAGCATCCGTGATCGCTGCGCCGTCCCAAATCTCGTCAATAATCTCTTGCTTGCTAACAATCCTGTCTCGGTTCCTGACGAGAAACTCCAGCAATTGCAGGGCTTGAGGCTCCAGAGCAACCGGTTCGCCACAGCGGTTCAATCCCTGTGTCGGATCAAGTTGGAACTCTAAAAAACGGTACATACTGAAACCTACACTCCGCCATGTCCTTGGCTCAACGAAGTTTGCGGATTGTCAGAGGAATGTCAGAAAAAATCAGCTTCCGATCAAGCCTTACGCATTTGCTGGGCGTAGCATTTTCGGGGGTTAGCGCTCCGTAGCATTACCCAAAGCAATAAGGAGATTGGATATGGCACAACTGAAGACACTTTGCACTGCGGCCGCGTTCGCTTTGACGGGAAGCACGGCATTCGCTGAAACGGATCTTGAGGCGGCATTGAACAACGGTGCCGAGCGCCTCAATGCCGATCAGATCGCTGAGCTTCTGATCGGAAATACTGTGACAGCCACGTCGGGAGAGAAGCGATTTCGCTTTTTCTATGACCCGAACAATGTCGTGAGCGGAGAGCTTACGAACGGTGGATGGAGCGGTGCCGGCGCATTTGCCATCACCGATACAGACAAGGTTTGCGTTTCCATGGCCGCCGACAATCGGCGCTATCGCTGCATGACAGTGCTGCGTGTCGGGGGCTCAATCCAAAAGTTCAGCGCCAATGGAAAGAGAACTTTCGAGCTGCACAGCTTTGAACCGTCTACTGGTCTCTGAGTTTCGGTTTCAAACTGGTTCTGACTCTGGACCTACCATTTTTCTGACTGAGGAAAGATGGTAGGTACAAATACAGCGGCCCTTTTCTGCATGCGCGGTGAATGTCCGCAATGCGGGATATTTTGTTGAAAAACTCTTCCTTGATCGATGCATGAACTGCTGATTCAATTCTTCCAGTGGGCGGGAGGATTGGCGATGATGGGACCGAG
>NZ_JBQFMH010000007.1:0-239697 GCF_056531745.1 Ruegeria sp. L12 | reverse complement strand
AGTCGAGCACTCACCCTCAAAAACGCGCGTGCCATCCTCTTGCAGAACACACACTGCGCAATTGGTCAGGGACACGTCTAAGCCAACATAGATTTTCATGGCTGTCTCTCCTTCAGCTCAAGGCTTTCGAGATACGACAATAGCCGTTCTCAATGCCCTTGAAGCCGAATGCTCAGCAGATACGCCATGTCAGCTTTTGGAGAGTTGCTACAATTGGGGCATCGAGCAGCATCGGTCAAAGTGGGCTCACTCCCGCCATTTGCGGGCAACACATTTAGACCTGGTTTGGGCTTCAAGCGAACACTCTGCCTACCGCGTCAGTTCCCGCATGCCCTGTTCCAGCCCGGCCAGTGTCATCGGCACCATGCGGTCCTCGAAAATCTCCTGAATCATGCCGATCGAATGGGTGTATTCCCAGTATTTCTCGGGCACCGGATTGATCCACAGGTTCGAGGCCCATTGCTCGCGCGCGCGCTGCAGCCAGACCTGCCCGGCCTCGGGGTTCCAATGCTCATTGGCGCCGCCGGGATAGGCGATCTCGTAGGGGCTCATCGAAGCGTCGCCGACAAAGATGCACTTGTAGTCCGACCCGTAGGTGCGCAGCACTTCGTGAGTCGGGGTCTGCTGGTCCCAGCGGCGGCGATTGTCGCGCCAAACGCCTTCGTAAAGGCAATTGTGGAAATAGTAGTATTCCAGATGTTTGAATTCGGTCCGGGCGGCTGAAAACAGCTCTTCGACCACCTTGATATGCGGGTCCATCGAGCCGCCCACGTCCAGGAACAACAGCACTTTGACCGCATTGTGACGCTCGGGACGGGTCTGGACGTCCAGATAGCCATGCTCGGCCGTGGCGCGGATGGTGCCGTCCAGATCCAGCTCCTCGGCGGCGCCTTCGCGTGCCCAGCGGCGCAGGCGCTTCAGGGCGACCTTGATGTTGCGGGTGCCCAGTTCTACCGTGTCGTCGAAATTGCGAAATTCGCGCTTGTCCCAGACTTTGACCGCGCGCTGATGGCGGCTTTCCTTCTGACCGATGCGCACCCCTTCGGGGTTATAGCCATAAGCCCCGAAGGGCGAGGTTCCGGCGGTGCCGATCCACTTGTTGCCACCCTGATGGCGGCCTTGCTGGTCTTTCAGGCGCTCGCGCAGCGTTTCCATCAACTTGTCGAAACCGCCAAGTGCCTCGATCTCGGCCTTTTCTTCGGCGCTCAGGTGCTTTTCGGCCATCTTCGCCAGCCATTCGGCGGGGATGTCCACCGCCTCCAGCACCTGGTCGAAGCTGATCTCGTTCAGCCCCTCGAAACTGGCCGCGAAGGCGCGGTCGAACTTGTCGATGTTGCGCTCGTCTTTCACCATCGACACACGGGCGAGATAGTAGAACGCCTCGACATCGTAGGTTGCCAACCCTTTCTTCATGCCCTCCAGAAAGGTCAGGTATTCGCGCAATGATACGGGAATGCCTGCTTTACGGAGGTTTTCGAAGAAGGGCAGGAACATAGGGTCAGACCATACGAACCAGAACCAGCGAGATGATCAGGCCCACCAATGCAAAGGCGATGCCATAACCGGCAGCGTATTGGGCCATATCCATGCCGCTGCCGTTGCGCTTGCGTGCTGCCAAGGCACCCAGAATCGCGCCCAGAATTGCCATGCCCAGAACCACTACCATCTGCCGTTATCCACCTGTGTTCGCGGCGGTCGCCTGTGCAAAATCCTCGGTCACTGAGCGTACCACCAATTCCGAGCCGAAGCCGTAGCGCGCCCATCCGATACTGTCCAGCCTGACCGTGCGGGCCTGTTCGGTTTGTCCGGATTGCCGCAGCGCCTCGGATTTCAGCAGCAGCAGGGTGGCCAGCAGGGCCGCGTTTTCGGCCTGAGTCATGACCTCGATGGCGTTGTCCAGATCGGGTAACGCATCCGCGCCCTGACCTTGTGCCAGCGCAAAGGCGGCGGTTTGCGCGGTGACGTGGGCGCGCTGAACCTCGGTGCCCGGCGTGGCTTCGAGATATCTCAGGGCCGTTGCGTATTGCACTTGCGCCGCATCGGGATCGTCGAACTGCCCCATGCGCCCCAGCAGATAGTGCGGATAGGCGCGGCGGTGATCGGTCCAGCCCTGCTGTTTGCCGATCCGGGCGGCCTCTTCCGCGGCCCTGACCCGTTTGGCCGGGCTTGACCCTGATCCCAGCGCCTTTTGCACCGCGTTGATCCAGGCACGCGGCGTCTCGGCCACCGGTTGCGGGGCGATCCGGTCGCCGCGCGGGTTCAGATGGCTGAGCACGTCGGGCAGCACCGCAGCCACCTGGTCACGGGTCATGCCGCTATGCAGTTCGTGCGCATAGGCGGTACGCAGGATCAGCATGTCGAAACCGGTCAGGATGGTGTGAAAATTGTCATCGTTGAAGACGGAATCCGGCAGGTGGTAGAGGTCATTGAGCGGCCCCAGCGCCTGCGCCAGTTCTTCGTGCAGACAATCGCGTACTTCCTGCGGGCTGGCATCATAGGGGATGAAAATGCCGATCCGTTCGCGGCTGCGCAGTTCGGTCCAGTTGCTTTTGCTCTTGCGGCGGTCGCGGCGATATTCCTCAAGGCTCGAGGCATTGGGCACCACGAAACAGGCTGCTTGCGGCAGGATGCGCTGAATCTGTTTCTGGCTGACGGCCTCGATGGTGATATTCGCCTGACCGTCGGGAATCTGGCGGATGTCGATCCGTGCCTCGCGCTGCAACCGGGTCAGCAGGCGGCTGAGATCGGTCTGCATCGAAGGAGGGGCTGTCCCGGTCAGCTTCACCGTGATCGGACCTTCGAACCGGGTGAACACCGGCAGTTCCGCGCCGCTTTCCAGCGCGAAATGCAGCGACAGGAAATCTGCCGCGATGTTGGTGTTGGATCGGGCAGGGGTGCTGGCGCGGGTGGTACCAAAATTTTTGGTAGGAGGCAGCGACTCTTCGATCACTTTGATGCGCGTCGGCAGCTCGATCCGTTCGACCGAGGTGCAGGCCGACAACGTCGCCAGCAACAGGGCTGTACCCAGACGCATCATGGGCGCTGATACTTCAGAAACGGCGTTAACTTGCCGATGCGGTCATAAAGCTGGCGTGCGGTGTGATTGAACTCCTGCGTCAGCCAATAAACGTTCGGGGCTTGTTGCCGGTCGGCCTCGTCATAAACGGCTTGAATTAGTGCGCGTCCGACGCCTGTGCCGCGTGCCGCGGGGCGGGCATAAAGGTCCTGCAGATAGCAGACCCGTTCGACCTTCCAGGCATGGCGGTGAAACAGGTAATGGGTCAGCCCGATCAATTCCCCATCCCGCTCGGCCACAAAGCAGGAAAAGTCTTGCGGATCATCGCCTAAGAGGCGGGCGAAGGTGGTGTCATACACCTCGTCCGAAACCTCGGATTCATAAAACGCCAGATAGTCGTGCCACATCTCGGCCCATGCCGCCCGGTCGTCAGGGCGCAAAGGGCGGATGGTAAGGGCGGTCGACATGTTCGGGTTTCCTGCTCTGCGGGGCCCGTTTGGTGGTCGGGCTTCGGTTGCTGCAATGCTGACATCCGGCCCCGCGGAAGGCAAGCCGCGATCACCGGATGTTCAAGTCCTCAGCGCTTGCCGCGCGCCATGAAGGCAAGGCGTTCAAACAAATGCACGTCCTGTTCGTTCTTCAACAGCGCGCCATGCAGCTTGGGCAGGGCGTTGGCACCATCACGCTTGAGGTCCTCTGCCGTCAGATCCTCGGCCAGCAGCAGCTTGAGCCAGTCCAGCACTTCCGAAGTCGAGGGCTTTTTCTTCAACCCCTGCGTTTCACGGATTTCATAGAACTGGGTCAGCGCGGTGGTCAGCAGCGCATCCTTGATACCGGGATGATGCACCTCGACGATGCGGCGCATCGTGGCTTCGTCCGGAAAGCGGATATAGTGGAAGAAACAGCGGCGCAGAAAGGCGTCGGGCAGTTCTTTTTCGTTGTTCGAGGTGATGATCACGATGGGGCGGTGCTTGGCCCGGATCGTCTCGCCGGTTTCGTAGACATGGAACTCCATCTTGTCGAGTTCCTGCAGCAGATCGTTGGGAAACTCGATATCGGCCTTGTCGATCTCGTCGATCAGCAGCACGACCTTCTCATCCGCCTCGAACGCCTGCCACAGCTTGCCCTTGCGGATATAGTTCGACACGTCATGCACGCGTTCCTCGCCCAACTGGCTGTCGCGCAGGCGGCTGACGGCATCATATTCATACAGACCCTGTTGCGCGCGGGTGGTGGATTTCACGTTCCACTCGATCATCGTCAGCCCCAGCGCACCGGCCACCTGCTTGGCCAACTCGGTCTTGCCGGTGCCGGGCTCACCCTTGACCAGCAGCGGGCGTTCCAGCGTCACCGCAGCGTTCACGGCAATGGTCAGATCGTCGGTGGCGACATATTCGGCGGTGCCTTGGAAACGTGCGGTCATGAGACCCTCATGTAGTGAAGCGATATGCAGCCCGGGTTACAGAGCGGCAGAGTTTTTGACAAGCCGGGCCGCAGCGTCGGTCGGGTGGAAATTTGCAATGTCTCCAACCCTTTTGCGCGATTCGTTGTGATCTTGCTTTGCCTTTGGTTGCACCTTGCCGCAAAAATGACCGCGTATTTTCACCAAAAAACACAGATTTCTTGTTACAAGTCTCACATTTAGACAATCGCGCTGCAGGGCGTGCCGGTCCTACGTTTGTGTAGTGACAATCCCGCGCCTGTCGGATAAACGCTGCGCAGAAGGGGGTGCCAAATGTCAGGTGAAACTACCGCTACCGACGTTTCAGGCCATACCGAGGGAGCAACAATGAAACAGGAAGTTTTTCTGCCGGAGGATTACCGCCCGGCTGAAGATGAACCTTTTATGAATGATCGACAGCTTGAGTATTTTCGCCGCAAGCTGCTGGATTGGAAAACAGAATTACTCGCAGGCAGCCGCGACACCATCGAAGGGCTGCAGGACAACACCCGAAACATTCCCGATGTCGCCGACCGCGCAAGCGAGGAAACCGACCGTGCGCTGGAACTGCGCACACGGGATCGTCAGCGCAAGCTGGTCGCCAAGATCGACTCGGCCCTGCGTCGGATCGATGAAGGAGAATACGGGTATTGCGAAAAGACCGGTGACCCGATTTCGCTGAAACGTCTGGATGCGCGTCCGATCGCGACCATGACGCTGGAAGCGCAAGAGCGTCACGAGCGCCGCGAAAAGGTTCACCGCGACGATTGATCGCTGGAGTTCCAAAGACATAATAAACGCCGGGGTCTTCCACTCCGGCGTTTTTTCGTTATGGCGGGGGCATGAATCTCAACGGTCTGAAATTCTGTGTCATTGGCGGCGGGATCGGCGGTCTGGCCGCAGCACTGGCGCTGCAGCAGCGCGGGGCGCGGGTGACGGTGCTGGAACAGGCTCCGGCACTGACCGAGGTCGGGGCAGGGTTGCAGATCAGTGCCAATGGCATGGTGGTTTTGCGGGCTCTGGGCGTGGTCGGTGATCAACCCGAGGCCGGATTGCGTTCAGCCGGAACTGTCCTGAGGGATTATCGCAAAGGGCGCGTCATCAGCCGCGTTGCCGGGCCAGCGGCGGGGCCGACCTATTATTATCACCGCGCCGATTTGTTGGATCTCCTGCACAACGCGGCAGAACGGGCGGGGGTCGACATCCGGTTGGATGCGCGCGTTGTCGAGGTGTGCAAGCACCCGGGCGAGGCCGAGGTCATTCTGGCCTCTGGTGAGAGGCTGCGCGCCGAATGTACGATTGCCGCCGATGGGGGCCGCAGCCTGATCCGCCCGCTTCTGAACGGGCAGGAAACGCCGGAGTTCACCCATCAGGTCGCATGGCGCGCGACCGTCCCCTGGTCCGAGCGGGCCGAGGCTGCGCGCGCCTCATTGACGATGGGACCGGGCCGTCACGTGGTCAGCTATCCTTTGCGCGATCAGAGCCTGATGAATATCGTTGCCATAGAAGAGCGTTCGGACTGGCGCGAGGAAGGCTGGCGTCGTCAGGGTGATCCGGACGACCTGCGCAGCCGGTTTGCTGATTTCGGAGGACCGGTTGGCGATTTGTTGTCTCAGGTGGAGGAGGTCCATCTTTGGGCTCTGTTCCTGCGCCCGGTGGCGGAATGCTGGCAGAATGGTCGGCTGGCCCTTCTGGGCGATGCCGCCCATCCAACGCTGCCATTCATGGCGCAGGGGGCCTGCCTGGCGCTGGAAGATGCATGGGGCCTGATCCGTGCCTTCGAGGGTCAATCCGGTGTGGCGCAAGCGCTAACCGCTTACGAAGCATTGCGCCGTCCGCGCGCCCGACGGGTGGTTGCCGCCGCGAAAGCGAACGCGCGCAATTTCCATCTGCGTGGTCCCATGCGTCTGGCGGCACAAGCGGCCCTGTCGGTGATCGGATCGCGATTGTCGCGCCGCTATGACTGGATTTACGACTACGACGCGACCGCGTGATCGGTCAAAGGTCCAGATCCACCCAGACCGGTACGTGATCAGACGGTTTCTCGTGCCCCCGCACCTCGGCATCGATCTGACAGTTTCGCATCAGATCAGCGGCCTGCGGGGTCAGCAGAAAATGGTCGATCCGGATACCGTCATTGCGGTTCCACGCACCAGCCTGATAGTCCCAGAATGAGTAATGGCCGGGGCCCTGCGTGCGGGCGCGGAAAGCTTCGGTGAATCCCAGGTTGAGAATCTTCCGGAATGCGGCGCGGCTTTCGGGGCGAAACAGGGCATCCTCGCGCCAGGCCTCAGGCCGTTTGGCATCTTCTGGCTGTGGAATGATGTTGTAGTCACCGGCCATCAGCGCCGGTTCCTCAGCGGCAAGAAGGTCGCGCGCCCGATCGAAAAGCCTCTCCATCCAGGCAAGCTTATAATCGTATTTGGGACCTGGCGCCGGATTCCCGTTCGGCAGATACAGCCCGCAAATCCGCAATGCTTGCTTGCCCACGACAGTCGCTTCGATCCAACGCGCCTGTTCGTCTGAATCGTCGCCGGGCAATCCCCGCGTCACATCCTCGAGCGGCAGTTTTGACAGGATCGCAACGCCGTTGAAGCTCTTTTGCCCGTGGGTTTCGACATTATATCCACGTTCTTCGAACATCTCGCGTGGGAAGTTTTCGTCCACCGACTTGATCTCTTGCAAAAGCACAACATCCGGTTGCGCCTCATCCAGCCAGCGAGGCAGAGCTTCGGCCCGCGCTTTGATGCCATTGATGTTGAATGTGGCGATTTTCATGCGCGATCCTCCGAAGCCTTGTAGCAACCTATCGCGCAGAACGGGCCCAACGGCAAGTCGAGAGCGGGGGCGAGGCTCTGCCTCGCGCTCCGGGATATTTTTAGCCAGATGAAGTAACGGATCCTTAACCAGAAGTATGAAGAATGATCTGGCGGTGCAGGCGGGGACGCCGATGACCGCGCCAGGTGAAGCTCTGATTGCTGGACGTCAGACGAATTTGACCTTTGCGTCATAAACTGACCCAATACTCCCTTCTCGTACTCTCTCAGATTGTTTCGACGGATCCGACCTCCTTTTGGATAGTTCGGGCAGATTTGTAGGCTCAGACGGCGAAGCCGCCTGTTCTCGCTGATCTGCCACGTGGCGAACGCGGGAGGGGGCGAGGCAATACTATTCGACAGGGGTGCTGCTGCCCGCAGGCTCAGCCGAGGATATAGTTCTTGTTGGGCAATCCGGCAGTGGGAAAACCACTGCCATTCGGGAGTTGATCCGTAAGAACAAATCGTTGCTCCAGACGGACCCCAGGCAGGATATCTGCGAGTTCTTCAGCCTTCAGGTTTCAAACTCGGCAACATGAATTTTGTTGGCGCAGTGACGCTTCGTGCGCTTGGGCACCCCTATTCCGGAGTCAAGCAGGGTCCGGCCATAAGGGATCAGGTCAAGGTCCAGCTCGAGCTAACGTTCGGTTGAAACCAGTCGTTCAAGTTGGCGCTAATCTAGGGCCGTATGGCGGGACTTCTCCGCCTTTTTGCTTTAGCAGCCGTTGCTAACGCGACATCCATTCGCAGGTGTCGCACATTTGTTGCTGCATTGCTGTCGATGCCGCCAAAAAACTTCACGGAAAGCTCTGTCGCGGCATTGGGATAGGGCTACAGGCTATTGAAGTAGATTGTTCTGTTCTATCAGAAAAGGAGCTGATCGAACTCATTGGGGACTATGCTGCGGATGAGGCAGCTAGGTATCTCAAGATCAATGTCGCCGGGATCAGGCGCTTGAACGATTCAGGATACGTGGAGGCATTTTCGCGCGGGAATCCTGGCACCAATCACCTGAGGCTATATGTCACCAAACACAGCATTATGGAACTTGAGCGTCAGTACATCACGCTTGACCAATTGGCGCAGGGTCAAAATGTAAGACCTATTCATTTTGCCCGCAGGCTTGACCGCGAGAATACTCTACCCATCAATTGCAGTGCTAGATACGTTAGGGTCCATTCAATTGATGACCTTAATTTGTGAGATCGTGTCATAATCAGAGGATTTGACGACAAAACGAACCGGGCCCGAGTTTGCAGAGTCCTGCGCGCCAGAGAAATTGGATGCTTTGGACGTCGATTTGCAGATCAAGCGTATCGTTAGGATGACCAGTCGTTTGGCGGCAGGTGATGTGGACAGAATTGGAGGGTGACGATGAGTGTAGAAATGACTGCGGAGGCGCTCGCAGTCGATGAACGGGCGCAGCTCGAAATTCTTAAGCAGGCCTATGCAAGTGGAGATGCCTCAAAAATTGACTAGGCGATTGCGCGCATCGAGTGTGTGCGACGAATGAAGCGGAAAGGCATCTACGATCTTGTTGCCTCATTTCCTGACTTTAGGTCCGGATGAACTCAAAGAGGTAGGGGTACTCACAATCGCCAACTGGATGTATTCGCTGGATATTGCTTTCTTTCTTGTTAGGGTGCAGCCATCGCAGAATTAAATCTGCATTCGTTTTACACAGCGTTTGTCGGAGCTGACTTTTGATCATTCCATTTCATGTGCGGGAAATGCTGCGGCGAATAAAAGCGCGATATGATGCTGAACGCACGCCACAGCAGATGGCCCCAAGCGACGAAGGGTTTTCGTCTTTGCGCCCCTCTCGCAAGGCTGACAGTAAGACGGTTGCGCGGTTCTGGGATCATCTAAAGCCCAGGTCAAGCGACGCCGATCAAGCATTGATCGCTGATGCTGCGACAGTTGCAGCTTCTGAAACCTATAGTGCCAATATTGAAAACTTCATTGGAACTGTGAAAGTGCCAGTTGGCATCGTCGGACCATTGCGCTTGAATGGTATGAACGCCAACGGGGATTTTTATGTGCCTCTGGCGACGACTGAGGCCGCGCTTGTTGCCTCTTATGCGCGAGGGGCCTTCGCAACTGGCCGTTCTGGCGGGGTCAGCACGGCCGTCTTGTACGAAGGTGTCCTGCGCACGCCCGCCTTTGTGTTCGAAGGTCTTTTACAAGCCGGTCAGTTCGTCGATTGGGTAGTCAGCAATATCGACGATCTTTGTGCCGCAGCCGAAGCCACGACCCGGCATGGCAAGCTTATCTCGGTCGAGCCATTCATCGACACCAATATCGTTTTTCTGATTTGCCGCTACACGACAGGGGATGCAGCGGGTCAGAATATGGTGACCATTGCTACGGATGCGCTGTGCCGGGCGATTGTCAGCCATTGCCCGATACCCATGGAAAACTGGTATATCGAGGGGAATTTTTCAGGCGACAAAAAAGCCTCGGCGCTTGGGTTGGTGACAGGGCGTGGTCGCAAGGTCAGCGCGTCGGTCACCTTGCCTGCGGAAGTCGTCGAAAAAACACTTGGAACGACCGTGGACGCCATGTTGGCCTATGGGCGGGTTGCCAATCTTGGCGCGCACCTGTCGGGTCAGCTGGGGGCGCAGGCCCATTATGCCAACGGGCTTGCAGCCTTTTACATCGCAACCGGGCAGGATGCGGCCTGTGTTGCCGAAAGCGCGATGGGTGTGACGCGGATGGAGCCCAAAGGGGATGATCTTTTCTGCTCGGTCACGCTCCCGAATATCCTTGTGGGGTCTGTGGGTGGCGGCACCGGTCTGCCCAGCCAAAGTGCGGCGCTGAACATTCTGGGACTGAAGGGCGCGGGCCATGGTACGGCGCTGGCCGAAGTGACCGCAGCCATCTGTCTGTGCGGAGAGATTTCGATTGTAGCAGCAATCGCTGCGGGCCATTTCACCCGTGCCCATGAAAGTTTGGCCCGTCAAAGATGACTTTGCTGGCGCGATTGTGGACCTATCAGGCCGAACGGTTTCCGTTGAAGAAGACCGTTCCGCTGTTGCTGGTGTTTTCGGCGGCCAGCATCTGCGTCTCGGCCCGGCTTGCGGATCGCCCGTTACCTGAATGGCCCGGTTTTGTGGTTGGATTTGTGCTCGCAATGGCGCTGTTTTTCCAGATGCGCTTTTGCGACGAATTCAAGGATGCCGAGGATGACCGCCGCTACCGGCCCGAACGTCCCATTCCGCGAGGGCTGGTGTCACCCGCCGAAGTTCTGGTGCTGGGCCTGCTGACCCTGCCGGTGGCTGTTGCCGCTGCATGGCTATGGTCCCCGCTGGTTCTGTGGTGCCTTTTGGGGGTTTGGGTGTGGCTGGCGGCAATGACTGCTGAATTCGGCGCACCAGCCTGGCTAAAGGCGCGGTCGGTTCTCTATCTGGTCAGCCATATGGCAATCATGCCGCTGATCGACCTATTGCTGACCAGCATTGAATGGCTTCCGGCCGGAGGAGCGGCATCACAGCTTTGGTTGTTTCTGGTGCTGTCCTTTGTCAATGGCTGCGTTCTTGAGATCGGGCGCAAGCTCTGGTCGCCCGAAAATGAGATTGACGGGGTCGATACCTATTCGGGCCTGTGGGGGTATCGCCGTGCCGCCGTGATTTGGCTGTGCTGTGTCGGTCTGTCCTTTGTCTTTCTGGTGGGTACAGGGTTTGCGACGGGCGTGGGCTGGTTCACGGTCGGGGTTGGGGCCCTTGCGTTGGTGCCCTGCGGTCTGGCCGCGCGCAGCTATGTCAAGGCACCGACCCCCGTTGCCCAGGACAGAATGGATACAATCGCCGGGCTTTGGGTGTTCTTCTGTTACGCCACAGCGGGCTTTTTGCCGTTTCTGATCGGAGCATTCAGATGACCTTTATCGTCAGCCAATCCGATGCCACGGACCCGACCGAGGTCGGAGGCAAAGCCGCCGCGCTGTCGAACCTGTCCCGCCAGGGTTTCAACTCGCCGGCGTTTTTTGTCATCTCCGACGCCGCGTTTCGCAAAGGCAAGACGGGGCCGGTCGCGGCACGTGGTTTGAAAAGCGCGCTGGATGCTGCGTTGGATGCGCTGGGTCCGGGGCCTTATGCGGTCCGCAGTTCCGGTCGGGCCGAAGATGGGGTCGAACATAGCCATGCGGGTCAGTTCGATACGGTTCTGAACGTCGCAGGTAGCGACGTGTTGGGGGCGGCGGAACAGGTTTGGCAATCCGGGTTTGCAGAGGCGATCGCCACCTATCGCGCCGTCAAAACCGGGGGCGAGGCAGAGGCTCCGGCGATCATCGTCCAACGCATGATTGTTGCAATGGCGGCAGGTGTCGCGTTTTCTGCCGATCCCGTGACAGGGCGAAGAAACGTCGTCGTTGTGTCCGCCGTCAAAGGCCTGGCCGACGGGCTGGTGGCAGGTGAAGTTGATGGTGAGGATTGGACCATTGACCAAAACGGGCACCCCGAATGCGCCCAAGCGGCACCTCAGGTCCTGACCCCGGGTCAGGCGCTTCTGGTCGCAGCGCTGACACGGCAAGCAGAACAGGCTTTTGGCGCCCCGCAAGACATCGAATGGGCGTTTGATGGTGATGGGCTGCACATTCTGCAAGCGCGGCCAATCACAACCGCTTTACGGCCCGTGGCATTACCGGATGAGGCGCTGACCATTTTCGACAATTCCAACATCGTCGAAAGCTATCCGGGCATGGTCAGCCCGTTGACTTATTCCTTTGCTGTGCACGTCTACTCGCGGGTTTATCGCGCTTTTGTACGGCTTCTGGGCGTATCGGACAGAACTGTCGCGCAGAACGCGGCCCTTTTCGACAACTTCCTTGGGCGCATTGATGGGCGGGTTTATTACAATCTGGTTAATTGGTACGGCGCACTGGCGCTGCTGCCAGGGTTTTCGCTGAATCGCGACTACATGGAAACGATGATGGGTGTGTCCGAACCCATGCCGTCTGAAATCACCGACCAAATCGGGCCTGCGCCCGTCAAAGGCGCGCGCAAGATATGGGAATACGCGAAACTGGCTGGGGTTGCGTGCGGCCTGATATGGCATGCCCTGCGTTTGCCGCGCACCCGGCGCAATTTCTACGACAGGCTAAATGATGTTCTGGATCGAGATCTGGACATCGAAACTGCAAATGCGACCAAACTGGCCGCTGAATATCGCGATATCGAAAGCAAACTCCTGGATCGCTGGGACGCCCCACTTGTCAACGATTTCCTGTGCATGATCGCCTTTGGCGCATCGCGCAACTTGCTGCACAAGTGGCTGGGTGAAGATGGGCTGGTGTTGCACAACGATGTCATGATTGGTCAAGGTGACATCATCTCGGCGGAACCGGCGCAGCGTATTGCCCGGATGGCGCACATGGTCCGCGAAGCAGGGATCGCGGATCATCTTAGCGCGGAATGCCAATTGGAAACCCTGACCCCTTATCCCCGGATCAGGGACGAGGTTCAGGCCTACCTGGATAAATTCGGCGACCGATGCACCGAAGAGCTGAAGCTGGAAAGCATTCCGCTGCGCGAGGACCCCTCCAGCCTGTTGATGGCAGTCGCGGCCAGTGCTGCCCGACCCGAAGGCAAACGGCATACAGGCACTGAACCGGACTGGAAGTCCCTGTTCTCATCCAACCCTGTGAAACGCCATCTGTCCAAATGGATCGTGGGCTGGGCCAAGGCACGTGTCCGGGACCGAGAGAACCTGCGTTTTGAACGCACCCGGATTTTCGGCCATGCCCGGAGTGTTTTCCTGGGTATCGGGCGTGAGCTTGCGGCAAGGGGGCTGCTGGCCGAACCCCGTGATGTGTTTCACCTGACAGTGCATGAGGTTCTAGGGGCGGTCGAAGGGTTCAGCCTGTCACCGGATCTCAAAGCCATCGTCGCGCAACGCCAACGCGAAGATCGTGCATCGTCGGAACGCCCGGACCCGCCGGAACGTATCGAAATTCGGGGGCCCGCAATTGCGCCGATCTGGGCGGATGCCGAGGAACCCCAGCGCGATATTGCGCGCGTGAAGACCGGCACGGGCTGTTCGGCTGGACAGGTTACCGCAAAAGCGCGCGTGATCCGTGATCCGCGCACCGAGGCGCTGCAGCCCGGCGACATCCTTGTGGCGCGGCACACCGACCCGGGTTGGATCGCCGTTTTTTCGAATGCCTCGGCCATCGTTGTTGAACGCGGGTCCCTGCTGTCTCATTCCGCCATCGTTGCGCGAGAGCTGGGCATTCCCTGCGTCGTCGGCCTGAAAGGCGCGACGCAGTGGATACGGGACGGAGAAACGCTTTCGGTTGATGGGGCAAGCGGCAAAGTGGAACGGTGCGATGGGGCAGAGTGAAATCGAAAGCAAGGCAGATTTCGACCACATCCGATACGCGCAATTGTGGGAGGACGCGGATGTTCTGACCTCCGCGATGGGCGATTGCGCTGGGGGCACACTTGTGTCGATTTGCTCGGCCGGGGATAACGCGCTGGCGATGCTGACGCTGGACCCGGCCAAAGTTGTGGTTGTCGATCTGTCTCCGGCTCAGATTGCCTGCCTGAAGCTGAGGATTGGCGCGTTCCAGTCCTTAACGCACCCAGAGTTTCTGGAGTTGACCGGCTCGCGCCCCAGCAGCAAGCGTGCTGATTTGCTGTCACGAGCACTGATGGAAACCGACCCGGAAACGCGCGCCTTTTGGACCGCGCTTACGCCTGATGTGGTGCGCTATGGGATCGGCGGCGTTGGTAAGTTCGAGCGGTATTTCCGCATCTTCCGGACCCGGCTTTTGCCGTTTGTGCATTCCAGAAAGACGATTGATGACGTCTTTACGCCGCGCGCACCCAAGGCGCGCGAAGAATTCTTTGACACACGCTTTGATACTTTCAGGTGGCGATTGTTGTTGAACCTGTTCTTCTCCCGTCTGGTCATGGGTCGCATGGGGCGTGACAAGGCGTTTTTCGATCACGTAGAAGGCAGCCCGGCCCAGCATGTGGCGCGTCGTATTCGCCATGCAGGCGTCGACACGGATCCGTCGCAAAACCCCTATCTGCACTGGATATTGAAGGGCACGCATGACGAGGCATTGCCAATGGCCTGGCGCCCCGAGCATTTTGACACGATCCGCGCCCGCCTGGATCGTCTGGATATCCGCCCGGGATCGTTAGAGGCTTTTGTCTCGACCGGTGAAAAGGCCAACGGGTTCAACCTGTCCGACATTTTCGAATATATGTCGACTGACATGTTTGAAACGGTCTATGGCTCCATCTTGTCGGCCGCGGCCCCGAACGCGCGTTTGGTATATTGGAACATGATGGCCCCCCGCCGTGTGCCTGCCCGCTACCGGGGTGAAGTTGAAACATTTCAGGTGGTTGAAGATCAGTTGAAAGCCCGCGACATGGCCTTTTTCTACTCGGACTTCGTTGTGGAACAGGTGAGTGCATGAGTGTTGCGGCCCAGATCCTGCTGGCTGTGATGTCTGTTTTTACCTTGCTGGGGCTGATGGCGGTGATCCGGCGGCTGGCGCATAAGGTCGAGCTCAGCGGCGAAGTGCAACGCAAACTGATGCACGTTGGCACCGGGCTTTTTGCCATGCTATTGCCGTGGATTTTCCCGGATCGCTGGCCGGTCTACATGCTGATTGGGGCCACGATGATCGTGATGCTGATCTTGCGATTGCCCCGCTTCTCAAAAGGTCTGGGGGCCGCCATTCACAGCGTGGAGCGTACCTCATACGGGGATTTCCTGTTGGCACTTTCGATCGGGCTTTGTTTCTTGCTGGCCGGTGACAACACGCTGTATTACGTGCTTCCGATCGCTGTTTTGACGCTGGCTGATGCCGCAGCCGCAATTGCCGGGACCACCTACGGAACCAAACGCTATGTGGTCGAAGATGGCGACAAAAGCCTGGAAGGATCGGTGGTATTTTTTGTCGTAACGCTGTTGGTTGCGATCATCTGTTTCCTGTTTTTGTCAAAGCTGCCACCGTCCAACATCATGATGCTGTGCCTGATGGTTGCCGGTTTCGGCACCCTGGTCGAGGCGCAAAGCTGGCGCGGCTTTGACAGCCTGTTCCTGCCGCTCGGCTTGTTGATTTTTCTGAAAACGCACTATCACAGTTCGTTGGCGGAACTGGCTATGCTTGCCATTTTGTTCTTTGCCGCGCTGGTCAGTTTTGGCGTGGTGGGAACCCGGATGGGCCTTAGCAAACATACCACCCGCGTTTATGTCGTTGCGGTTTTTCTAATGCTGGCAGCTGCAAAAATGCAGAATACAGTCCTGCCTATTCTGGTTCTTGCTGCACATGGCTGGGCGCGCACCGCGTCTCCGTGTGACAGCAAGTATCCTGATCTGGATATCGTAGCCGCCCTGGGGATTTTGGGATTTGGTTGGCTTGCGGTGGGCAATGCAACGGGCTGGGATGCGATATCCTTTTTCGGCCTTAGTGCAATGGGACTGGCCATGGGGCTGTCGGCTATGGCGTTGCAGGGCATACCTGTTGCGATACCGCTTGCTGCCGCTGTTCTGTTTCTGGTCCGTATCTGGGCGGTTTCGCTGAACTCTGACCATTCGAACTGGGCTGAACCTTTGACGGTGTTGTCACTTGTCACACTTGCAGTGACTGCGATTGTGCCTTGGGCGCTCCCGGATGTTTTTCAAAGGAACCGTGTTTCGCGGCTTACGCTCTTGGCGCTGTTGCTGCCGCTTACCTATTACATCTGGTCCGTTGCCGGGGACATTGGCGCCCGGATCGCTGACGGGGTTATTTCATGACGAAAGAAAGCATTCGAACCGACGGTGCCAAACTGTCCGTATATCTGCAGGGCCCCGAATGGGATGGTGTGCCCGCGGCTACCATCGGCGACTTCTCATGCAAGATGCCAGAGGCCGGTTTGCACGCTGTGCATCAGGCCGTCGAACGGGTCCGCAGCGCGGGGATTGACCGGATCATCGGTCCAATGTCCGGGGATACCTGGCACAGCTATCGGTTTGTCTCGGAAAGCGACGGTTCAGCCCCGTTTTTGATGGAACCGGCGAACAAGCCACATGACCCCGACGTGTTCAAGGCGGCAGGTTTTGCACCCATCAGCAGCTATTTTTC
The DNA here is from genome assembly GCF_056531745.1 of Ruegeria sp. L12. Lineage (NCBI taxonomy): Bacteria > Pseudomonadati > Pseudomonadota > Alphaproteobacteria > Rhodobacterales > Roseobacteraceae > Ruegeria > Ruegeria sp. L12. The sequence continues at coordinate 223,345 of NZ_JBQFMH010000007.1, read as the reverse complement.
AGCGCGCGTTGCCTTGGCGCAAACGGCCAGGTCGTCTTTGACCGCAACCGGTGCGTTCACGGTCGAACCTTGGGATGGAACCAATCCCGAAGGCCTATTCCGGCAGGTCTATCACCTGTCGGTCGAGGCATTCGCGCGCAATGCGTTCTACAAACCTATCTCTGAACGTGATTTCCTGGCGATGTACATGCCCGTCGTTCCGATGTTGAAGCGCGAACTGATCTTTTTAGCCCGCCGCCTAGATGGCTCATTGGCGGGATTTTTGTTTGGCATCCCGAACTATGCAGAAGGTCCGAAACCCAAAGCCGCGATCCTGAAAACCTATGCCAGCCTGGAGCGGGGTGCGGGACGCCACTTGGCCAGCCATTTCCATAAATCCGCCTTGGAACTGGGCTTTGATACGGCGATCCACGCGTTGATCCACGATGATAATCAATCAGCTGAGCGCAGCAGTGTCGAAGGGGCCACGGTGTTCCGGCGATATGCTCTGTATGGGCTGCGTCTGGATGGCTAACCTGCTGGACCATTTTGCCGATGCGGTCGCGCGGCACCCGGACCGGATCGCCATTGTAGAAGGCACCGGTCACCAGGTCACATTCCGCGCCTTGCACGGACGCGCGCAGCAATTGGCCAGCAAGTGGGAGCGCAAGGGTCTTCGCCATGGCGACCGTGTTCTGCTGGCAATGCCCGTCAATGCGGATCTCTATGCCAGCCTCGCAGCCTTGTGGTCGTTGGGGGTAACGGTCGTCCTGCCCGAGCCTGCGATGGGTCTTGCGGGGTTGCGTCACGCGGCAAGAACAACCCGGCCCAAGGCGTTCTGCGCATCGGGTTACTTTGCGTTGCTCAGCTTTGTTGTGCCAGAGCTTTTGGGGTTGCCTCTTTTACGACCGGGCCAAGGGCAAGGCGAGCCGAGTGTTGTGGATGTTCAAGGCAATGATGTGGCGCTTATTTCCTTTACATCCGGAACTACTGGTCAGGCCAAGGCCATCCCGCGCAGCCACGCGTTTCTGATGGCCCAGCATGACGCCATCGCACCGCTTCTGGATAGTGCCATGGCCGAGCGGGATCTTGTCGCGTTTCCGGTCTTCACTCTGATCAACCTAGCGGCCGGACGCAGGACGATTCTGCCAAACTGGAAGATGACCAAGCTGGATCGTCTATCGCCCGAGCAACTGGCGGGCTGGATAACGAAACAACAGGTCACGCGGCTTTTGATCCCGCCGTCCCTGTGTGAAAAACTTGCGCAGTGCAAAGATACCGGCCAGTTACACACCGTCTTTACCGGCGGCGGCCCGGTCTTTCCTGACCTGATCCAAGGGTTGCTCGAACAGTCCAGCCTGGATGTGGTCTGCGTTTACGGCTCCACCGAGGCGGAACCGATTGCGCATCTTGATGCGCGCGACATCTCGGACGTTGATTATCGTGATATGGCAGCGGGCAGGGGGCTTTTGGTCGGACACCCAGTTTCGCATATCGATCTCCGAATTCGGGACGACGAAGTTCAGGTGGCAGGAGATCACGTAAATGATGGCTATCTTGATCCCGCACACTCCAAAGAAAACAAAATCAAAGACGGTACCACGATCTGGCATCGAACAGGCGATGTCGGCCGGTTGGATGAGCAGGGCCGTTTGTGGTTGTGGGGTAGACTAAGGAGCGAGGTGACAACCCCGACCGGCCGCATCTTTCCGTTCGCGATCGAAATAGCTGCCCGGCAATGGCCGAGCGTGACTAACAGCGCCCTAATGAGCCTTAACGGAAAGCCAACTCTATGTATTGAAGGTGACAAGGATCAGTTATCAAACTGGAATAGCCTAGCGCAGGAATTCGGCGCTATCAAAGTGACCCACGTGAAAAAAATCCCAATGGACAAACGTCACAGATCCAAAGTTGACCGAGTAAAACTCACTCACCTCTTGGGTAATTGATCTACAGTATCTTTCCCTTCAGTGTTCTTACGGGAAACTGCAATCGAGCACGGTTTTGTATTTGCCCGCTGGCTAAGCAGTAGAAAAGTCCTGCAACTTGTGAAGAGCGACTGCCAACATAGCTGCACGCCACATGAATGACCATTTCTCCCGCTGCAAGCTGGCAATCTAAGCTGCGAGAAAATCCAAGGGCCGTTTGGCCTCGTCAAAGTTTTTTTGCGCGGTGTGGATGAGAGGCTGATCGTTCTGGGGTAAAAATGCTTGATGTTTGGGTCAGAATTGAATGACGCGGTTCTTTCATTTGTTGAGATTTTGACAGCCGATTGAGGCAAATATCAGTGACGTTCCATACTGATCTTTGCTGGTCAGAGAGCGAATCCCTCTTCATCTGGCTAAAAATATGCTGGGGGTGTGGGGGCAAAGCCCCCACGCGAGCTTACATCGAAAACGACGTACCGCAGCCGCAGGAGGAGGTGGCGTTCGGATTTTCGATCACAAACCGCGCACCGATCAGTTCCTGAGTAAAGTCGATCACGGCATTTTCAAGAAACGGCAGCGATATCGCGTCAACGATGACCTTCTGGCCCTTGCCTTCCAGCACAAGGTCATCCTCTTTCGGTTCGTCCAGCGCGATTTCGTATTGAAAACCGGAACATCCCCCGCCTTCTACCGCGACGCGCAGGGCCTGGCCCTGATCCGCTGCGCCGATCTCGGCCAGTCGGTCAAAGGCGCGATCTGTGACTTTTGGGGGCAGATTCATGCCGGTCTCCAAAGGTTTATTTCCTCAGCGCTGTACAATATATGAAACCTGAAGACAGGCGACAAGGACAAGACCTTTGAACAGAGCGGGTTTTGCCTCGGATCCAGGCCGCGCAAGGGGGCGGCTTGTACCAGAGGAAGAAAGCAGCTTCCGGTCATGCTTTCAGCGTGATCGCGACCGGATCATTCACGCCAGCGCGTTTCGGCGGCTCAAACATAAGACACAGGTGTTTGTCGAGCATGAGGGCGACAGTTACCGCACCCGTCTGACGCATTCCATCGAAGTCGCGCAGGTGGCGCGGACCATTGCCGGCGCGCTGGGACTGAATCCGGAACTGACTGAGGCGGTGGCACTGGCACATGATCTGGGGCACACGCCGTTCGGACATACGGGCGAGGATGCGCTGCACGCTTTGATGCAGCCATATGGCGGGTTTGATCACAACGCGCAGGCCATTCGCATCGTCACCAAGCTGGAACGCCACTATGCCGAGTTCGACGGCTGTAACCTGACCTGGGAATGTCTGGAAGGGATTGCCAAACACAATGGCCCCGTCATTGGTGATTTGCCCTGGGCTTTGGCCGAGTGCAATCAGGGCTTTGATCTGGAACTTCATACCCATGCCAGCGCCGAGGCACAGGTGGCCGCGCTTTCGGATGACATTGCGTACAATAATCACGACCTGTTCGATGGGTTGCGCGCCGGTTTGTTCAGTGACGCGGATATTCAGCAACTTCCGATCATTGACGCCTGTTTTGCCGAGGTGGATGCAAAATATCCGGGTCTGGACACCTATCGCCGCCGACATGAGGCGCTCAGGCGGGTGTTTGGCGTGATGGTCTCGGACGTGATCGACACGTCGCGCGGGCTGATCGCTGCCTCTGGCGCGCAGTCGGTCGAGGAGATCAGGTATCTGGGTTACCCGGTCATTCAATTTTCGGATGACTTATGGGCGCAGCTCAAGCAGATTCGGGCGTTCCTGTTTTCGCGCATGTACCGCGCACCCAGCGTGATGCAGGTGCGTGCCAAGGTCAGCAAAGTGGTTGAGGAACTGTTTCCCACCTACCTGAACGACCCGAAACAAATGCCCGGTCATTGGCACAGCGATATCGAGGCTGCGGCGGACGAGACGGCGCTGGCCCGGATCGTCTCGGATTATATTGCGGGCATGACCGACAGGTTTGCGCTGCAGGATCATGCCCGGCTGACCGGGGATCATTCGATCGCGATATAGGCGATGGCCCAGACCTGTTGGCTGGCCTGCGTCTGGGCCAGTTCGGCATCATCGGTTGGCGGGAAGACGATCATCGTGGGGCCATAGCCGCCAATGCCCATGGGCACGCCATCCGCATGGGTGGCCACGATGGGTTGGTGTGCGTTGATGCTCTGCCATGGGATTTCGGCCTGATAGCCGTCCAGTGCCATGGGCAGGGCAGATTTGCCCTCGGCCCCGACCATCTGCATCACCTCGGACAGCAGCGGTCCCGAGAAAACATAGTCGCGCTGGTTCTCCGGCGGGCCGTAGGGGATGGTGATCTCGACCTGCTCCAGCCCGTCCAGCATGGTCGCATCGAAACCTGCGGCACCGGAATGTGTGACTTCGAGGTAACCCAACAGGCCGCCGTCATTCTCGGCGCGCGCGGGAAGGTTGGTCTGGGTGACGGCTCCGCCCAGGGTCAGGATGACGTGACCTTCGGGGGTGGGCAGTTCGGCCCAGGCGGGCAGGGCGGTGGACAGAAGCAGGGCAAGGGGCAGGATACGGCGCATGTGATCTCCGGTGTTGGTGGGGGCGGTTCCGAGATTACCCGGCATATGCGCCAAGCCAAGCGCAAACTATAGGCGTCCATTGACCTTGCCGTGATGCGTGTTAAACCGCCCGGCAAGCAAAAGGACATCCGAAATGAACCTGTTTTCCGAGATCCGCGCCCTGGTACTGGACGCGCTGGCGCAGATGCAGTCCGAAGGCGCGCTGCCCGAGGGGTTGAGCTTTGACAATGTGGCGGTCGAACCACCGCGCGACGCGGCACATGGCGACATGGCGACCAATGCGGCGATGGTGCTGGCGAAACCGGCGAAGATGAAGCCGCGCGATATTGCCGATGTGCTGGCCGGAAAGCTGGCTGCGGACGACCGGATCACCAGTGCCGAGGTCGCGGGGCCGGGGTTCCTGAACCTGCGCCTTGCGCCGTCTGTCTGGCAGGGCGTTCTGGCGGCGGTGTTGGAGCAGGGCACCGACTATGGCCGCTCGACCATGGGGGCGGGGCAGAAGGTCAACGTGGAATATGTCTCGGCCAACCCGACCGGTCCGCTGCATGTGGGACATACGCGCGGCGCTGTGTTTGGCGATGCGCTGGCCAGTCTGCTGGCCTATTCCGGTCATGATGTAACGCGCGAATATTACATCAATGATGGCGGCGCGCAGGTGGATGTGCTGGCGCGCTCGGCCTACGAGCGCTACCGCGAAGCCAACGGGCTGAGCCCCGAGATTGCCGAGGGGCTGTATCCGGGCGACTATCTGATCCCGATTGGCGAGGCGCTGAAAGAGAAATACGGCGACAGCCTGATCGACAAACCGGAAAGCGATTGGCTGGAAGAGCTTCGGGAATTCTCGACCGACGCGATGATGGACCTGATCCGCGCCGATCTGAAGGCGCTGGGCGTCGAGATGGATGTGTTCTTCTCGGAAAAATCGCTCTATGGCACAGGCCGGATCGAGGCGGCACTGCAGTCGCTGACCGACAAAGGTCTGATCTACGAAGGCGTGCTGGAGCCGCCAAAGGGCAAAAAGCCCGAAGATTGGGAACCGCGCGAGCAGACCCTATTCAAATCGACCGAGCATGGAGATGACGTCGACCGTCCGGTCAAGAAATCGGACGGCAGCTGGACCTATTTCGCCCCCGATATCGCCTATCACTACGACAAGGTGACCCGTGGCTTTGACGCGCTGATCGATGTGTTTGGCGCGGACCATGGCGGTTATGTCAAACGGATGAAGGCGGCTGTGTCGGCACTGTCTGACGGCAAGGTACCGCTGGATATCAAGCTGACGCAACTGGTGAAGCTGTGGAAGAATGGCGAGCCGTTCAAGATGTCCAAGCGGGCCGGGAATTTTGTAACCCTGCGCGATGTGGTCGATCAGGTTGGCCCTGATGTAACCCGTTTCGTGATGCTGACCCGTAAGAACGATGCGCCGCTGGACTTCGATTTCGACAAGGTGCTGGAGCAGAGCCGCGAGAACCCGGTGTTCTACGTGCAATACGCCCATGCCCGCGTGATGAGCGTGCTGCGACGCGCCGCCGAGGCCGGGATTGCGGCAGACGATGCGGCGCTGAGCGGGGCTGATCTGAGCAAGAATGACCACGCCTCGGAACTGGCCGTGGCCAAGAAACTGGCCGAATGGCCGCGTCTGGTCGAGATTGCAGCGCGCACCAACGAACCGCATCGCGTTGCCTTCTATCTGTATGAACTTGCAGGAGATTTCCACGCATTGTGGAATAAGGGCAACGATGAAACCCAGTTGCGTTTCATCCAGGATGGCGATGTTGCCACAAGCCAGTCGAAAATCGCATTGGCCCGCGCTGTTTCTGTTGTGATTTCAGCGGGCTTGGGTATTCTTGGCGTTACCCCGGCGCAGGAGATGCGGTAACAAAATCGCCCGAACCGCCGGTACGAGGTAGGCAAGAAATGACCCGCGCGCCATCTTTTTAAGGCGCGAAACGGGCGGTGAGGCGGATATGGCACGTTACGATTACTCGGGGCAGGCAAGCCCCGAGCAGATGGATTACTCGAATCAAGCGCATCCTGAGAATGCGTATGACTATTCAGATGAGATGTACGACTATGAACCGGTTCCGCGCGCGGGCGCCGGGTTTGGCCGTATTGTCAACGTTCTGGGGGCGGTCGCGTCGCTGGCGCTGGTCGCGGGCGTCGGCGTCTGGGGGTACAAGCTGGTGATGCGTGACGTCAGCGGAGTGCCGGTTGTGCGCGCCGCCGAAGGGCCGATGCGCATCCAGCCTGAAAATCCGGGCGGTACACCTGCGGATCATCAGGGCCTTGCAGTGAACACTGTGGCCGCTGTCGGAACCGCCGCACCCCCGGCGGATCGGCTGATCCTGGCCCCGCGCCCTGTGTCGCTGACCGATGAAGACACCCCCATGGCCGCGCTTGAGGCCACCAATGCCGTGCAGGTGATCGAAGAACCCACCACCGATCAGGCTGTCGTGAACGCGCTGGTCGAAGGCCTCGCCGCCGATACCCAGACCGAACAGGTGCAAGAGCAGGGCGTTCAATTGGCCTCATTGGTCACGCCCGAGGATGAGCCTGCGATTGATCCCGCCGATCTGGCCGCTCAATTGCCCGACCCGAAGATTGCGGCCTTGCCGGGTGTGCGCCGATCGCTGCGCCCGCTGGTGCGTCCGGCCCGTGCAACCCGCAGCTCGATTTCGTCGAACAGCGCCACCGAGGCGGCGATCAATGCCGCCGTGAAGGCCGCCGTAGGTCTGGATGTTGATCCGGATACCCTGACCAAGGGTACGCGGCTGGCGCAGCTCGGGGCCTATGAAAGCAACGATGTGGCGCAAGCGGAATGGGCGCGTTTGAATAGCCGGTTTGGCGAATATATGAACGGAAAACAGCGCGTTATCCAAAAAACCTCAAGCGGCGGTCGCACCTTCTATCGGCTGCGCGTCATGGGGTTCGATGATCTGAGCGACTCGCGTCAGTTCTGCGCCGCGCTGGTGGCGCAGGGGGCCGATTGCATCCCGGTCGCCGTCCGGTGAGCTTTGGCGCCGTCATCACCGATGCCGAAGGGCTGCGCCTGACGCCGGATGAGAGAGCCTTGTTCAAAGAGATGAACCCGTTCGGGTTCATTCTGTTTGCCCGCAATATCGAAAGCGCCGATCAGGTACGCGCCCTGTGCGACGATTTCCGCGAAGCGGTGGGCCGCAATTGCCCCATCACGGTCGATCAGGAGGGTGGGCGCGTGCAGCGTCTGCGTGCCCCGATTGCGCGCGAATGGCTGCCTCCGCTGGATCACACGGCCAAAGCTGGCGATCAGGCCGAACGTGCTATGTACTTGCGCTATCGCCTGATTGCGCATGAGCTGTTCGAGCTGGGCATCGACAGCAACTGCGCCCCGATGGTGGATGTGGCGCGGCCTGATACCCACGCCTTTCTGCGCAACCGCTGTTATGGCGATGATGCGGTTACGATCGGTAAGATCGGGCGCGCCGTGGCGCAGGCGCATCTGGATGGGGGCGTCCTGCCGGTGATGAAACACATGCCGGGCCACGGCCGCGCGACGCTGGACACCCATTTTGACCTGCCGCGCGTCGAGCTGCCTCTGGACGAGTTGACCCGGACGGACTTTGCGCCATTCCGGTCGCTGAACGATCTGCCGATGGGAATGACGGCCCATCTGGTATTTGAACAGATCGACGCGACCCCGGCCACAATTTCCGCCCCGATGATGCAGGTGATCCGCGATGTGATCGGCTTTGAAGGGCTGATCATGACCGATGACATCACCATGAAAGCGCTCAGCGGCACTGTGCCCGAACGCTCGCGGCAAGCGCTGCAGGCGGGCTGCGATGTCGTCCTGCATTGCAATGGCAGCTATGACGAGCGTCGCGCCGTGCTGGAAACCGCAGGCCAGATGACGCAGGCGGCACAGTCCCGCGCAGATCGCGCGCTGGCCATGCGCAAACCCCCGGCGGAACTTGACATCCAAGCCGCCGAAGCGGAACTATCTGCCCTAATGGGCGGGCAGGTGTATGCAGGATAACCTTTTCAGCGAAGACCCGGTCTCGGTTGCCGATCGGCTTGCGGCCGAAGCGCTGATCGTTGACGTCGACGGGTTCGAAGGCCCGCTGGACGTGCTGCTGACCCTGTCGCGCACGCAAAAGGTGGACCTGCGTAAAATCTCGGTTCTGGCGCTGGCGCAGCAGTATCTGACCTTTGTCGAAAAGGCGCGGCAGCTGCGGATTGAACTGGCTGCGGATTATCTGGTGATGGCGGCGTGGCTGGCCTTTCTCAAATCCCGCCTGCTGCTGCCGCCTGACCCCGATGACGAAGGACCCTCGGGCGAGGAACTGGCCGCGCATCTGGCGTTCCAGCTTGAGCGTCTGCAGGCCATGCGCGACGCCGCCGCACGGTTGATGGCACGTGACCAGTTGGGGCGCGACTTCTTCAAACGCGGGCAGGGCGAGGATGTCACCCGCATTCGCACCGTGACCTATTCCGCCACGCTGCTGGACCTGATGCAGGGTTATGCGCGCATTCGTACCCGCGACGAATTCCGCCCTTTCGTCATGGACCGCGACGCCGTCTTCACGATGGAACAGGCGCTGGAACGGATGCGTCCGCTGATCGGTTTCGCGGGGACATGGACGGATATGGAGACCTATCTGCCCGACGGCTGGGATGCTGACCCGGTGCGGCGGCGCTCGGCCACGGCAGCGACCTTTGCGGCCTCGCTGGAACTGGTGAAAGAAGGACATATGGAGATCAAGCAGAGCGAAACCTTCGCCCCGATCCATCTGCGCAAGAGGACCGAAACCCGTGACTGACGCCCCCGAAGAAACCGGCACCCTGTTCGAAGCGCCCCCGTTGGCGGAACAGGAGCGCATGGTCGAGGCGGTGCTGTTCGCCAGCGCGCAGCCTGTGACTATCGCCGATTTAGAGGCCCGGATGCCCCATGGCAGCAATGCGGCCCAGGCGGTTGAATCGCTGCAGAAGCGCTATGAAGGGCGCGGTGTGCGCGTGGTCCGTGTGGGTGAGGCCTGGGCCATTCGCACCGCCCCCGATCTTGGGTTCCTGATGCAAAAGGAAACCGTCGAGACCCGCAAGCTGAGCCGCGCCGCAATCGAGACGCTGGCCATCGTCGCCTATCACCAGCCCTGTACCCGGGCCGAGATCGAAGAGATTCGCGGCGTTTCCGTATCACGCGGCACCATCGATCAGCTGCTCGAGATGGAGTGGATTCGGCTGGGCCGCCGCCGCATGACGCCGGGTCGGCCGGTGACATTTGTTGTGACGCCCGAGTTTCTGGACCATTTCGGATTGGAAAATGCCCGCGACCTGCCTGGTCTGAAAGAGCTGCGTGCAGCCGGGTTGCTGGAAAACCGCCCACCTCCGGGCGCAGTGCCGTTGGGCGAGGGGCAGGAAGAAGACGCGGATGAGGATCAGACTGAGTTGTTCGAGGAAGAGTGATCGAACAGCCCTTTTGTTGCCGCAGAACGGCACTATTGTAGGGCGCAGGAAACGGAGTTGAGCCAATGAATGCCAATCGGATCATCGACATGGTCATACGTCAGGTGACGCGCCGACTTGTGAACCATGGGATCGACAAGGGGGTCGATCTGGCAAGCCGGGTAGGCCGCAAGCCAGGGGAGACCCAGGCACCAAACAGCCCCGAGGCTGACCGCCAGATGCGTGACACCACCGCGCGCCAGAAGCAGAGCGCCAATCAGATGAAGCAGGTCACACGTCAGATGCGGCGTTTCATCAAGTTCTAAAACTCAGCTTACGGGCTTGAAATGTTTGGACAGTTTAAGCCCCTGACCCTGATAGTTCGAGGCAATGCCCGCACCATATAGCTGCGTCGGCATCTCGGCCATCTTCTCATAAACCAGCCGTCCGACAACCTGTCCATGCTCCAGCACGAAGGGCGCCTCGTGGCAGCGCACTTCCAGCACACCGCGTGATCCCGCGCCGCCTGCCTCGGCATGACCGAAGCCGGGATCGAAGAAGCCTGCGTAATGCACGCGGAACTCACCCACCATGGCCAGATAGGGGGCCATTTCGGCGGCATACATTGGCGGGATATGCACCGCTTCGCGGCTGACGAGGATGTAGAATGCGCCGGGATCAAGGATGATGCGCCCGTCCTTTGTACGCACCTCTTCCCAATATTCCTGCGGATCATATTCGCCGATCCGGTCCAGATCGATCACCCCGGTATGGGGCTTGGCGCGATAGCCCACCAGATCGGTATCGGGCAATTGCAGATCGACCGAAAAGCCCAGACCGTCCTGAATGACGGCGGGTCCGTCAACCAGTGGTGTCTGCGCATGCAGGGTGGTCAGCTCCGCGTCGCTTAGCACCGCCTGACCCTTGCGGAACCGGATCTGGTTCAACCGCATTCCGGGCCGGACCAGAACCGAGAAGGATCGCGGGCAGATTTCAGCAAAAAGCGGGCCGGTATAACCTGCGGGGACCCGGTCAAACTCGGTACCGCCATCGGTGATGGTGCGGGTCAGCAGGTCCAGCCGCCCGGTCGAGCTTTTGGCGTTGGCCACCGCGCTGACATCATCGGGCAGGGCGAGCGATTCCATCAGCGGCACCAGATAGACGCAGCCTTTTTCCAGAACGGCCCCGTCGGTGATGTCGATGCGGTGCATCTCGAACTCGGTCAAACGGTCCGCGACCGAGCGTCCTTCGCCTGCCAGAAACGAGGCACGCACCCGGTAAGCCACTGTACCCAAACGCAGATCAAGACTGGCGGGCTGTACCTGCGCCGGAATGACCTCCGGGCTTGCGGTGATTTCGCCGCGTGCGATCATCGCTTCAAGCTGCTGGTTCGGGCATACACCTGTCATCTCGATCCCCTCTGCTGCCAGAGCGGGATCTGGCCTATGTGCCATAAACGTCGGTGTGATTTGGTCGGGCTAGCAGGACTCGAACCTGCGACCTTCCGTCCCCCAGACGGACGCGCTACCAGGCTGCGCCATAGCCCGACGTTGAGGTGTTCATAAAGACTTTCCCGGCGGGGGCAAGAGGAAATCATCGCCTTTTTTGCTATCCCGCCGTGCGGTGTTCGACACGATCCAGCCACTTGCGCAGGTCTTTGGCGATCGGTGCGATCTGATGCAGCAACTCGTCGTCATACTCGGCCCGATTCCACGCCAGCGAGGCGATACCCCCCATCAGCGAAGCCTCATCAAGCGCGTCCGGCTGCGGTGGTTGTTCCACAGCCTCGGGCTTGGCGGGCTGAACCGGCTCGCCCAGATCCATGTCGATCTGATCCGCGGGCTCGGCCGGTTTCGCGGTGAAGGGGACAACCGTGCTGTCAGTGGTGGGTTCCGGTTCGGCGTCATCCAGCGCCGGGGACAAGGACGCCACATGCGCGACGCCTTGCTCGCGCAGGATACGTTGGACACCCTTGATGGTGATGCCATCCTCGTGCAGCAGTTTCTTGATTCCACCCAGCAGGCGCATGTCATTGGGACGGTAGTACCGCCGCCCTCCGGCCCGTTTGACCGGTTTGACCTGCGTGAACTTGCTTTCCCAGAAGCGCAGCACATGAGCCTGAACTCCGAGCCAATCCGCAACCTCACTGATCGTGCGAAATGCGTCGGGGGACTTACTCATAACACAGATGTCCTGAACTTATTTACGGTTTCCTGCGGCAACGCGATCTTTCATCAGATGCGATGGGCGGAAGGTCAGTACGCGGCGGGGCTGAATCGGAACCTCTTCGCCGGTTTTGGGGTTGCGTCCGATGCGGGCGGTTTTGTCCCGAACGCTGAAGGTACCGAAAGACGAAATCTTCACCTGTTCGCCACGCACCAGCGCGTCGGACATGTGGTTCAGTACGCTTTCGACCAGTTGCGCGCTTTCATTGCGTGACAGGCCAACCTCGCGGAAGACGGCCTCGCTCAGATCCATTCGGGTCAGTGTTTTATCGCCCATGCTATTTCCCCTGTTGATGGTAGAGCATATGGCGATGCGAAATTCGCTGTCAATATCAATGAATTGCGAGCGGCTTTGTAAGCCGGATTGCGCCGGTTACCAGCGCAATGCAACCGCGCCCCAGGCCAACCCGCCGCCAATGGCTTCGGTCACGATCAGATCGCCTTGCTTGATCTGCCCCTGCTGCTTGCCAACCGAAAGGGCCAGCGGGATGGATGCCGCCGAGGTGTTGCCGTGATCCTGTACGGTCACGACCACCCGCTCCATCGGCAGGCCCATTTTCTTGGCGGTGCCCTGAATGATGCGGATATTGGCCTGATGCGGCACGATCCAGTCGACATCATCGCTGTTCAGACCCGCACGCTCCAGCGCAACTTCGGCGGTTTTGGCCAGTTTCTCGACCGCGTGGCGGAACACCTGATTGCCCTGCATCCGCAGATGACCGGTCGATTGGGTCGAAACCCCGCCATCGACATAGAGCAGGTCCTTGTAGCGCCCGTCCGAATTCAGGTCGGTCGCGAGAATGCCGCGATCGTCGGACGTGCCTTGTCCTTCCTGCTGTTCCAGCACCAGAGCGCCGGCACCGTCGCCGAACAGAACGCAGGTCGACCGGTCGGTCCAGTCCATGATTCGCGAGAATGTCTCGGCCCCGATCACCAGCACGCGCTTGGCCTGACCCGATACGATCAGCGCGTTGGCGTTGCTGAGCGCAAAGACGAACCCGGCGCAGACGGCCTGCACGTCAAAGGCAAAGCCTTTGGTCATGCCCAACCGGGCCTGCACCATGGTTGCCGCCGAAGGGAAGGTCAGATCCGCGGTCGAGGTCGCCAGAACAATCGCGTCGATATCGTCTGCCGTCAGACCCGCGTCGGCCAGTGCAGCCTCAGCCGCTTTTGTGGCCAGATCTGATGTGGTCTCATCCTCGGCAGCGAAATGCCGCCGCTCGATCCCCGAGCGGGTGCGAATCCATTCATCCGTCGTGTCCAGCGTTTGTTCAAACTCGGCGTTTGGCACAACGCGTTCCGGTAAATAATGCCCGACACCTACAACAACTGAGCGGCCTGCCATGCTGGGGTACTGCCTTTTTTGTTATTATTCCGATTGAGTCACGGAATGCGCCGCATCTTGTGCAAGTGCGGCTGTTGATGCAACCCGTGCTGCCAGTTTTTCCGCAAAACCGGATTCGGCCAGCGTGAAGGCCAGCTTGATCGCGGCCGAAACGCCGGTTGCGTCCGCTCCGCCATGGGATTTCACCACGGTTCCGTTCAGACCCAGAAAGACGCCCCCGTTGACGCGGCGCGGATCGATCCGCTTTTTCAGCCGGTTCAACGAAGTGATCGCCAATATTGAGGCCAGTCGCGACAATGGCGAGTATTTGAACGCCTCGCGCAGCAAGTCACCAATCAGGTTGGCGGTGCCTTCACCGGTCTTGATCGCGACATTGCCAGTAAACCCGTCGGTCACGATCACATCGGCCTTGTCGCCGGGGATATCGCTGCCTTCGACAAAGCCCACGAACTCAAAATTCGCCTGATCGGCAAAATCCGAGATCATCGCATGTGCTTCTTTCAACTCGGCGCGGCCCTTGTGCTCTTCGGTGCCGACATTCAGCAATCCGATCCGGGGGCGGCTCAGCGCCATGCCGTTGCGCGCATACGAGGCGCCCATCAGCGCATATTGCAGCAGATCCTTGGCGTCGGCGCGTACATCCGCACCTACGTCCAGCATCACGTTGAATCCGTGCGGATTGCGCGAAGGCCACAGAATCGCGATGGCGGGGCGGTTGACGCCGGGCAGCTTGCGCAGCCGCAGCATCGACATCGCCATCAACGCACCCGTGTTGCCGCAGGAAACCGCGCCATGGGCTTCGCCCTGACGCACCGCCTCCAGCGCGGACCACATCGAGGTGTTCTTGCCGCTGCGGACAACCTGGCTGGGCTTGTCCTCCATCGTGACCACATCGGGGCAATCACGAAAAACGACGCGCCCGTCAAGGACACGCCGTTTGGCAACCAGCTTGCGCAGCTCCTGTTCCTGCCCGTGCAGGATGAACCCGATATCGGGGTTCTTGTTCGCAGATTGGGCAATGCCCGCCACAACGACGGCGGGCCCCGAATCTCCGCCCATAGCGTCAACCGAGATGATGATCCGTCCGGTCTGCGTAGGCTGATCCGTCATGCCTTGGCCTGCGTCCAATCAGGTTTAGGCTGCGTCTTCGTCCAGGTCGATTTCGTCGGCCTGAGCGACGACTTCACGGTCATCATAGTGGCCGCAGGACGCGCAGACGTGGTGCGGGCGCTTCAGCTCACCGCAGTTCGGGCATTCGTTCGGGTTTGCAGCAACCAGAGCGTCATGTGCGCGGCGATTGTTGCGGCGCGACTTGGAAACTTTGTTCTGTTGGACGGCCATGGTCTCAACCTTTGTCTGATAAGGGCCAGCAGATTCGCCGCCAGCCGGGTTACGTTCTTTGTTTTCTCGTGGTTTGACGCGCGTTTAAGGGGCTTGCCCCGCAATGTCCAACCCAAAATCCAATGAGCGCGCGAAAATACTGCGATTCTCGTCATGTTCAAGCGATTTTTCTGACCGCCTGCTATGACAGGAATTCACCCCTCTGTCACTCGTCTTTTTTCAGCGCATCGCGCAGCCCGGCCAACCCGGCGAAGGGTTTCACATCCTCATCAGTCAGCGCCTGTTTGCCCGGCTCGGTATAGTCCGCCTGACCCAGTTCGGCCCCATCCTTGCGCGGGTATTGGGGCAGGGCCAGCGCCAGCGCCTCGACCATGACCAGCGCCGGGTCGATCTCGTCACCCAATGGTTCGATTTCGTCATCTTCGGGGATTTCGAACTCGGGCTCGTCCGGATCGCTCCAATCGGCCAGAAAGACGCGATTCACCGGGACATCAATGCGCGTGGTCACCGGGTCCAGCGTAACGACGCAGGGTTGGATCACTGTCGCACCAAGTTTGCCGGATAGAGCCCAGTCACGCTTGCCCTGCGCGTGCAGCTGTCCTGCAAAGCTGAGCTTGCGCAGCCCCAGCAGACCGAGTTCCTGTTTGATCGCCTCAAGCGCCTCGCCGGTCGGGCGCAGTTCAAACGATGTCGGAGCGTTTTGCGGCAGGTCAGCGACGCGCAAAGATGTCTGGTTGCTCATTCGTGAGGTTTTCCTGTGTTGAACCGGGGCTGCGGTTTGATGTAATCGGATAGGGCTCGCAAGGGGCCAAGGCAAGAGGGTGCGCATGTTGAACGGTGTGAACAGGTTGAAACCAGCGTCGAGAACGCTTGTCTTTGCAGCCTGTCTGGCAATCGCAGGCGCATGTTCGCCGATCTTCAAGAATCACGGCTATGTGCCGCCGCCAGAAGACCTGGCCAAGATCAAGGTTGGCGTAGATACCCGCGAAAGTGTGGAAGAAACGATTGGTGCGCCCAGTTCGTCAGGTGTTGTACGGGATTCGGGCTATTACTACGTCGCCTCGCGCGTTCGTACTTTTGGCCCCAAACGGCCCGAAGTCGTCTCGCGCGAGTTGGTGGCCATCAGTTTTGACCAGCGCGGTGTGGTGCGAAATATCGAGCGGTTCGGCCTGGAAGATGGTTATGTCATTGTTCTGGACCGTCGCGTGACCGACTCGAATATCCAGGATAAGGGCTTCCTGCGTCAGCTGCTTGGCAATATCGGCAACTTCAACCCAGCCAACATCCCGGGAGTCAACAACTAAGCCGTTCCGGGCTCTTGCATGGTTCATGGGACAGTCACACATACTGTGCCAGGGACCAGACAGAAGCGAACCGGTCAGCAACCGCGGAGGGTGCGCCCATGGCTGAGATGTTGAACAAGGGCCGCTATCGTGCCCGGCTGGCGCAGACCACGCAGGACGTGGCGGCAGCTCAGGCGTTGCGGACGCTGGCGTTCAGAACGTCGGGGGCGGATTGCGACGGCTTTGATACCCAATGCGCGCATGTCCTGATCGAGGATATGCGGGCAGGCGGCCAATTGGTCTGCTGTTTCCGGATGCTGACGATGCAGGATGGCTCTGAGATAGGGCGCAGCTATTCGGCGCAGTATTATGATCTGTCCGCGCTGAACGGATTTTCCGGCCCCATGACCGAGATGGGCCGGTTTTGCATCCACCCCGATTGGACCGATCCCGATATCCTGCGCGTCGCATGGGGCGCGATGACGACCTATGTGGATCAAAACGGGATTGAGATGCTGTTTGGCTGTTCCTCTTTCGCGGGGATTGAAACAGCCGAGTATCTGGATGCGTTTGCCATGCTTAAGCATCGCCATCTGGCACCCAAGCGATGGTTGCCCCGGGTGAAGGCGCCGGATGTGTTCCGCTTTGCCGCACGCCTGCGCAGGCGGCCGAATGTGAAACAGGCGATGCTGCGGATGCCGCCTTTGCTGCGGACCTATCTGATGATGGGCGGTTGGGTCAGCGATCATGCGGTTGTCGACAGGCACATGAATACGCTGCACGTCTTTACCGGGCTCGAGATTGGCGCGATTCCCCCGGCCCGCAAATGTCTGCTGCGGGCGGTGGCCGGGTGATATGAGTATTTATGAAAAGGTGAAGCAGGGGCGTTGACGCGTTGCTCTGGCCGGTTTAGCTGGCGGGCATGGCGAGAATTCCTTTGTTGCAGATGTCCGGCATTTCCCTGACTTTCGGGGGCGATCCGGTGTTTTCCGAGCTTGATTTGGTGGTTCAACCCGGAGACCGCGTGGCGCTGGTGGGTCGAAACGGGTCCGGAAAATCGACCCTTATGAAAGTGATGGCAGGGCTGGTCGAGGCGGATCAGGGGGATATTGTAATTCCGCCCGGTAAATCCGTGGGTTACATGGAACAGGACCCGGGAATGGAAGGGTTCGCGACGCTGGGCGACTACGCCTCCAGCGGGTTGGAGCCCGGTGAGCTGTACAAGGTGGAACGCGCTGGAGAGGGCCTGAAATTCGACCCGGATCGCGCGGTCGAGACCGCCTCGGGCGGCGAGCGGCGGCGGGCGGCGTTGGCCAAGCTGATGGCCGAAGCGCCGGACCTGATGCTGCTGGACGAGCCGACCAACCATCTGGATATCGAGGCGATTGCCTGGCTGGAGCGTGAGTTGGGCGCGACGCGTGCGGCCTATGTTCTGATCTCGCACGACCGGGCGTTTCTGCGCGCACTGACACGAGCAACTTTGTGGATTGATCGCGGCGTTGTGCGGCGGCAGGAGCAGGGCTTTGCGGCCTTCGAGGGCTGGCGCGACAAGGTCTGGGAAGAAGAGGATCAGCAGCGTCACAAATTGAACCGGCTGATCAAGTCCGAGGCGCGTTGGGCCGTTGAGGGCATCAGCGCCCGACGTAAGCGCAATCAGGGCCGGGTGCGTGCCCTGCAGGCGTTGCGGGCCGAGAAAGCGGCGCAGATCAAGCGTCAGGGTTCGGCGGCTATGACGTTGGAATCCGGACAAAAATCAGGCCGAAAGGTGATCGAAGCCAAGGGCGTGGCCAAGGCTTTTGACACGCAGCAGATCGTGCGGAATTTCGACCTGCTGGTGCAGCGTGGGGATCGTGTGGCCTTTGTCGGACCCAATGGAGTGGGCAAGACGACGCTGCTGAAAATGCTGCTGGGTCAGGTTGAGCCGGATGCGGGCAGCATCTCTCTGGGTACAAATCTTGAGATCGCGGTGTTCGACCAGACCCGCGCGCAGCTCGACCCCGAGATGAGCTTGTGGGACAGCCTGACCGGCGACCCGGAAATGCGGGTTTCCGGCAAGGCCGATCAGGTGATGGTGGGTGGCCAACCCAAGCATGTGGTGGGCTATCTGAAAGAATTTCTGTTCGATGATGCGCAGGCAAGAGCGGCTGTTAAGTCCTTGTCTGGTGGGGAAAAAGCGCGATTATTGCTGGCCAAGCTGATGGCGAAATCGTCGAACCTGCTGGTGCTGGACGAACCGACAAACGATCTGGATGTCGAGACGCTGGACCTGCTTCAGGAACTGCTGGACGACTATGACGGCACCGTATTGCTGGTCAGCCACGACCGGGATTTTCTGGACCGTGTCGCCACGACGACAATCGCCATGGAAGGCAACGGGCGGGCAACCGTCTATGCCGGTGGCTGGTCCGACTATATTGCGCAGCGCGGCGACGTAATCGAGAAAAAAGAAGAAAAAACAAAGACTACAAAGCCGAAGGTAAAGCAGGAGGCGAAGCCGAAAACGGGGCTATCCTTCTCGGAAAAACACCGGCTTGAGAAGTTACCGGCTGAGATCGCGCGGCTTGAGGCCGAAATTGCCAAGCTTGAAGAGCTGATGTCGGACCCTCAGCTGTTCACGCGTGAGCCGGTGAAGTTCCAGAAGGCAACCGAAGCTCTGGTCGAGCGGCAGGAAAAGCTGTCGGCGGCCGAGGAAGAGTGGCTGATGCTGGAGGAGAAGGCCGAGGCCGGATAGTCCGTGTTGTACATCCTGAAACCTGTGGTTTGTCCGTGTTGTACAACTTTTTCCATAAGTGATTTGTTAACTGTCGCTACCCGTGATCGGGCGGGCCGGGTTGCCCACAACGGTTTCATCTGGCGCCACGGATTTGGTCACGACACTGCCCGCACCGATGATGGCGCGGTCGCCGATCGTGACGCCGGGCAGGATGATGGCTCCACCCCCGATCCAGACGTTATCGCCGATGGTCACCGGATGGGCGATCTCAAGACCCTGCGCGCGCCAGGTCGGATCCTTGGCATGTTCGGCGCAGTAAATCTGGACCTTGGGACCCAGCAAGGTTCTGGTGCCGATCCGCACGGGGGCTGTGTCCAGAATTGTGCAGCCAGCATTAAAATAGACCTGGTCGCCCAGTGACAGGTTGATGCCATAGGCGCAGTGGAAGGGGGCTTCGATAAAGCAGTCCCGTCCAACCTTACCAAACAGTGCGGTCAGTTCTTCTGCCATGGCACCACGCTCATCCGGTGGGCGGGTGTTGTGGGCATGAACGGCGCGGCGGGCGGTCTGGCGCATCTGCTCCAGTTCGGGGTCGAGGCAGGTGTACCATTCACCCGCTGCCATTTTCTTCCGCTCGCTCATGCCCTCAGGGTTAGCGCATCCGCAGGGCGCCGTCGATGCGGATGACCTCACCGTTCAGATAGCCCATCTCGACGATGAACCCGGCCAGCCGCCCGTATTCGCGCGGGTCGCCCAGGCGGGGCGGGTTGGGGACGTCGGCGGCGAGTTGCTGCTGCACCTCATCCGGCAGACCGGCCAGCATCGGCGTCATGAAGATACCCGGCGCGATGGCCATCACGCGAATGCCGGAGGAGGCCAGATCGCGCGCCATCGGCAGGGTCATCCCGACCACGCCACCCTTGGAGGCCGCATAGGCCGCCTGGCCCTTTTGCCCGTCAAAGGCGGCGATCGAGGCGGTGTTGATGATCACGCCGCGCGCGCCGTCGGGTTCGGGGTCGTTCTTGGCCATTTCGGCTGCGGCGAGGCGCGAAACGTTGAAGCTGCCGACCAGATTGATGTCGATTGTGCGTTGGAACGCGTCCAGCGGGTGGGGGCCGTCTTTGCCCACCGTCTTGGCGCCGATGGCGATCCCGGCGCAGTTCACGGCGGCGGTGATCTTGCCCATCTTGTCCTTCGCATGGGCAATGGCCGCAGCGACCGAGGATTCGTCCGTTACGTCGGTCTGCACGAATTGCCCGCCGATCTCGGCCGCGACTTGCGGGCCACGTTCGGCGTCGCGGTCAAGGATGGTGACCTGCGCGCCCTGTTCGGCAAAGTGGCGGGCCGTGGCCTCGCCCAGACCCGATGCGCCGCCGGTGATGACTGCTGCGGTGGTGGAAAGCTGCATGGCCGGTTCCTCTATAAGATATGAACGATTGTTCAATAACTGCAAGCAATGCGGTCTGTCCACTGTTTTGAGTGTGCGAAGGTTCGAATTGAGCGTTCACGGATGTGTCGCCGTTTCGTGAATGAACATTCCGTCCGCATGACGTGTTTGATCGTCAGGAGGTACCAATATGGTTTTGTTAACGAATGCGAAGCGCTCACTGGGCGTGATGGTTGCGGCCCCTGTTCTGGGGGTGATGATGGCGGGCAGCGTGGCTGCCGCACCCGAGGTTTGTGACGGGCGCACGGCACGGGCTTTGGCGAATGCAGGAGATTATGCGGGGCTGTGCGATTGCGCGCAGGTGACCCCGAGTTTTCTGCAACGGCTTCAAAGGCGATCGGATTTCGACACGGTTCTGAGCTTGACCGGCGCACAATGTCCGGGATTGGCGGGGCTGCTGACGGATCTGCCGACCGCGAGCATTGCCGCTGCGACACCGCGCGGCGAGGATCGCGATTCGGACCCGAATGGGCCAGACAACCCCGGCGGCGGTGGTGACGGCGGTGGTGGCGCACCTGATGGTGGCGATCCCGGTGGCCCCGGCGGAGGCGGCGCGCCCGATGGCGGTGATCCCGGCGATCCCGGTGATGGCGGCGCGCCTGACGGTGGCAAACCCGATGAAAAACCCGACGGTAAGCCGGATGGCAAGCCTGATGGCAAGAAAGGTGGAAAACCGGACGGCAAAAAAGGCGGAAAGCCAGACGGCGGAAAAGGCGCGAAGTCTGACGGGAAAAAAGGCGCCCAAGCGAATGGTCAAGCCCGGGCCGAAAAGGCCAGAGCCAGAGCAGATGCGGCACGGGAGAATGCCCGGTCCAAGGCCGATGCTGCCAGAGCCAGAGCTGACGCCGCCAGATCGAGCTCGAAATCCGGCGCCAAGGGTAAAGGCTCCGGCAAGGGCAAGGGTAAAGGCAAGTAAGCCTGATGCTCTGGCGACATGATCAGCCGGGTACAATTAGAAACGGCCACCTCAGCGAGGTGGCCGTTTTTTCATATCTCTGTCCGCGGTGGGTCCTAGCCCAGCTGCACCAGCGCGTGCCGCTTTTTCCCCGCGCTCAGCTTGATCGGAGAGGCCAGAGCGCCTGCGTCGATCATCAGCCCAGTATCGGTCAGCGGCGCGTCATCCAGCTTGGCGCCGTTCTCGGCGATCAGGCGCTTGGCCTCTTTGCCGGATTTGGCGAGGCCGGATTTGACGATCAGCTGCACGATGGACATGCCGTCGCCCAACTCATCCGCGCTGAGGGTGAGGGTCGGGAGGTCTCCGCCCACGCCGCCTTTTTCGAACACTTCGCGGGCCGTGGCCTCGGCCGTGGCTGCCGCTTCGGCGCCGTGCAACAGGGTGGTGACTTCGTTGGCGAGGCGGATTTTGGCTTCGTTGATCTCGGACCCGGCCAGCGCGCCCATGCGGTCGCACTCATCCACCGGCAGTTCGGTGAAGATTTTCAGGAACCGGCCCACATCGGCGTCAGTGGTGTTGCGCCAGAACTGCCAGAACTCATAGGGCGAGAGCATGTCTCCGTTCAGCCAGACCGCGCCGCCCTGCGACTTGCCCATCTTGCGGCCATCGCTGGTGGTCAGCAGCGGTGTGGTCAGGCCGAAGATTTCGTTGTCCAGCACGCGGCGAGTCAGGTCGATGCCGTTGACGATGTTGCCCCACTGATCCGAGCCGCCCATCTGCAGCGCGCAGCCATAGCGGCGGTTCAGTTCGAGGAAGTCATAGGCCTGCAGGATCATGTAGTTGAATTCAAGGAAGCTGAGGCTTTGTTCGCGATCCAGACGCGATTTGACGGATTCGAATGACAGCATCCGGTTGACCGAGAAATGCCGCCCGATATCGCGCAGGAAATCGAGGTAGTTCAAGCTGTCCAGCCATTCGGCATTGTTCAGCATCAGCGCGCCGGTGTCGCTGTCGTCATAGCTGAGGTATTTGGCGAAGACCTGCTTCATACCCGCGATGTTGGCGTCGATCTGTTCGGGGCCCAGCAGCGGGCGTTCGTCGGACCGGAACGAGGGGTCGCCCACCTTGGTGGTGCCACCGCCCATCAGCGTGATCGGTTTGTGCCCGGTCTTTTGCAGCCAGCGCAGCACCATGATGTTCATCAGGTGACCCACATGCAGCGACTGCGCGGTGGCATCATAGCCGATATAAGCCGTCTGCACCCCAGAGATCAGCGCGTCGTCAAGGCCCTGATAATCGGTGCAGTCGGCGAGAAAGCCGCGCTCGATCATCGTGGCGATGAAATCCGATTTGGGGTGGTAGGTCATATCCGTGCCCTTTGGGTTACTGTTGCGGGGCACTGTATAGGCGGCGGGGCGGGCAAGGAAAAGATGCGTTTTCAGGAAAGTTGGGGTGCCCTGAAAGACGCTCTGGCCGATGAAAAATGCGGGATCTGGGGAAAGGCATCTTGTCAGCCTCGGTGATATGCGGGCAGGTTGAGGCCAGTGCATTGTCAGGTTGAGTGGCCCCCTATGGGTCAGGCCAAAGGCGAGCGGGAATGAGCAGGAGAAACGCGTGAGCCGGAGCAACGGGAAAACAGGGCCGATCCGGGCGCTGGGGGCGATGTCTGGAACCTCGCTGGATGGGGTGGATGCCGCGGTGGTCGAGACCGACGGGCATCGAATTTTCGGATTTGGCGATAGCCGGTATCGGGCCTATTCCGAGGAAGAGCGCGCCACCTTGCGCGCTGCGCTGGGCCAGTGGCATGGTCCCGAGGTCGAGGCGGCCGGGGAACTGGTCACCTTTGCCCATGCCGAGGCTTTGGCCGATTTCGAGGATGCGGAGCTGATCGGCTTTCATGGTCAGACTCTGGCGCATGAGCCACGCGGGCGCGGGACCTTGCAAGTGGGCGATGGCGTGGGTCTGTCGCAGGCTTTGGGCCTGCCGGTGGTCTGGGATTTCCGCAGCGATGATGTGGCTTTGGGCGGCGAAGGCGCGCCGCTGGCACCGTTCTTTCATTTTGCCTGCGCCAAGTGGATCGGTGCCACGGAACCCTTGTGTTTTCTGAATCTCGGCGGAGTGGGAAACCTGACCTATGTGGACCCGTCTTTCGACGGGCCGGAGGCGCCGGGGGCATTGTTGGCATTTGATACCGGCCCCGCGAATGCGCCGGTCGATGATCTGATGCAGGCGCGGCTGGGGCTGCCGATGGATCGGGACGGTGCCTTGGCGCGCGGGGGGACGGTGGAAACCGGCGCGCTGGAGCTGTTTCTGGCCGAGCCGTTTTTCAACCGGATGCCGCCGAAATCGCTGGACCGCAATGATTTCGCCGAGATGATCGGGCTGGTGCAGGAGTTGAGCGACGCGGATGCGGTGGCGACGTTGACGGGCATGTGTGCGGCCGGAGTGGTGCAGGGCATGGAGTATTGTCCCAGACCGCCCGCGCGGATGTTGGTCACCGGCGGGGGGCGGCGGAATCCGGTGCTGATGGAGATGCTGCGTGTGGCGCTGGATTGTCCGGTCGAACCAGTGGAGGCGGTGGGTCTGGATGGTGACATGCTGGAGGCGCAGGCTTTTGCCTATCTCGCCGTGCGGGTGGCGCGGGGGATGCCGACCTCGTGCCCCGGCACGACCGGGGTAAGCGCGCTTGTGGGAGGCGGGGTTGTGTCCTCTCCGGCGCGGGGCGCTGTGGTGAGCGGGTAGGGGGCTCTGCCCCCGTCGCTGCGCGACTCCCCCGGGATATTTTTGGCCAGATGAACAGCGGATCTAGCGTCTGAAGGTTTGGGTATAGGTATTCGTGAACTCTGCGTAGCCGTTCGAGGTGGATTTCAGGTGGGCTTGGGTCCAGTCGTGGAAGGCTGGCAGTTGGTGGAAGGGCACGTTTGGAAAGGCGTGGTGTTCCGCGTGATAGGGCATGTTCCAGGCAAGGAAGCGGATCAGGCGGTTGGTGAAGGTGGTGCGGGAGTTTTCCAGCATATTCGCCACCGGAGGGCAGAGGCCGTGTTCGGCGAGCAGGTAGAGCCGTAAGAATGGCTGCCCAATCAGGACGGGCAGGAGCCAGAGCCAGAACAACATGGGCGTGAAGAACAGGCTGAGCGCGGCGAGTGCATAGAGGGTGAGAAGCAGGCGCGCTTCGGTCTTGATGGCGCGGTGTTGGCGGGGCGGCAGGTAGGGGGCGTCGATCTGGCCACGGGCATTTTGGATCAGTGTGTTTGCCATACCGGACCAGTAGGGGGCTCCGCTGAGGTAGAGCAGCAGGCCAGGCCAGTTGTCCGGGCGGGGTTTGCCTGCGAGTTCCGGGTCTTTATCGGGATGGTTGGTCCATTTGTGGTGGGCCAGGTGGAAATAGCGAAACCACGTGAACGGCAGCGCGATGGGGATTGAGATTGCGTGACCGACCGCGTCATTGATCCAGCCCGTGCGGAACGGTGTCTTGTGGGTGCATTCGTGGCTGAGGGTGAAGAGGAAGACCAGCAGAATGCCCTGCGGCAGAAGCAGGAGTGGCCAGAACGGGACTTGCAGCAGGATTCCGGTTGAGGTGAGACCGAGGGCCGCAAGATAAAGGGTGAGGTGGATCAGGCCTGCGCTGTTGGCGCGTTGTTGCAGTTGGGTTTTCACCTCGGGTGGCAGGGTTGCTATGAGGCTGCGGTGGTCCATCCGGTCAGGCTTTGGGAATGTCGAAATCGGGGGCGGCGAGGGTGAAGCCGTCGAACTCGAACCCCGGGGAGACGGTGCAACTGACCAGCGTGTAGTCGCCGGTGCTGCGGGCAGCCTGCCAGTGGTTTTCCGGCACGATCCGTTGTGGCGCGCCTTCGGTCAGGTCCGGGGTCAGTAGATGCTCGGTAGCGGGGCCGTCATCGGTGGCACTGATCGACAGGATCAGCGGGGCGCCTGCGTGGTAGAGCCAGATTTCGGTCGCGTCGACGCGGTGCCAGTGGCTGCTTTCTCCTTCAGCCAGCAGAAAATAGATGCAGGTGCCGGTGGCGCGGCCCTGATTTTCGGCGCGCCAGGTTTCGCGGAACCAGCCGCCCTCGGGGTGGGGTTGCAGGCCCAGGTGATCGATGATGTCTTGCGCGGTCATGGCGGTCCTTCGAGGGTTCGGCCTGATTATGCACGGGCGGGCGCGATCCGCTATGGCAATTGTGCCCTCAGGCCATATGTTTGCCATATGACTCTGACCATCCCCTTCGACAACAGCTACGCTCGCCTGCCCAATACGTTCTATGCGCGGCAAGCGCCGGTTCCGGTGCGCGCGCCGCGTCTGGTTGCCTTCAACGCCGATCTGGCGCAGCTGCTGAGGATTACCCCCGGCGAGGTGACGGAGATGGCCGAGGCCTTTGCGGGCAACACGGTGCCGGACGGGGCACAGCCGCTGGCGCAGCTTTATTCCGGGCATCAGTTTGGCACCTATAATCCCCAGCTTGGGGACGGGCGCGCTGTACTGTTGGGCGAGACGGTTGGTGAGGATGGTGTCCGCCGCGACATACAGTTGAAAGGGTCTGGCCCGACGCCGTTTTCGCGACGGGGTGACGGGCGGGCGTGGCTGGGGCCGGTACTGCGGGAATATGCTGTGTCCGAGGCGATGCATGCGCTGGGCATTCCGACCACGCGAGCCCTGGCGGCGGTCGAGACCGGAGAGATCGTGCTGCGCGAAGGGCCGATGCCCGGGGCGGTGCTGACCCGCGTGGCGCAGAGCCATCTGCGGGTGGGGACGTTTCAGGTTTTTGCTGCGCGCGGACAGTTGGACAGCCTGAAGCGGCTGACGGAGTATGCGATAGCGCGGCATTATCCTGACGCCGACGGCCCCATGGGCCTGCTGCGCGCCGTGCGGGATGCGCAGGCGCGGTTGATTGCGCAGTGGATGAGCGTTGGCTTCATTCACGGGGTGATGAACACGGATAATTGCTCGATCGCGGGAGAGACCATCGATTATGGGCCTTGCGCCTTCATGGACAGCTATCATCCGAACACGGTTTACAGTTCGATTGATCGGATGGGGCGGTATGCCTATTCCAACCAGCCGGACATATCGGTGTGGAATCTGGCGCAGTTGGCGACGGCTCTGATCCAACAATATGAGGATAAAGAGGCCGCCGTCGAGGAAGCGACCGAGATCGTCCATGCCATGCCCGATCTGATGCAGGCGGAATGGCGGCGGCGGTTCCGGGCCAAGATCGGGCTGACCCGGGCAGAGGATGGGGACCTTGAGATGATCTCGGACCTGTTGACGCGGATGGCGCAGAACAGGGCCGACTTCACCAATACGTTCCGGGCGCTGGGCGGTCAGAACGCGCGGGATCAGTTTACTGACCCGGCGGCGTTTGATGAATGGGCCGAGGGCTGGCAGGCGCGGCTGCAGCGGGAAGGGGACCCGGCACAGGTGATGACGGCGACGAACCCGGCCTTTATCCCGCGCAATCACCGGGTCGAGCAGATGATTCAGGCGGCGGTGCAGGGGGATTATGCCCCGTTCCAGCGGCTGAACGATGTGCTGTCGCAGCCCTATGAGGATCAGCCGGATGCCACGGATCTGATACGCCCGCCCGCCGAAAATGAGGTGGTGCAGGCAACGTTCTGCGGGACGTGAGCCAGAAGGTTATCTTCGCACAATCTCGAGCACCGCGGCGCTGACGATCAGCACGGCACCCAGCAATTCGCGCAGACCGAAGGGCTCGCCCGCGAATGCGGCTGCGGATGCGAGGCCGACGACGACCTCGCTCATCAGCAACAACCCGACGCGACCGGGAGAGAGTTTGGTGGCGGGCCAGATCGTCATAAAGATCATCGGCAGAGTGTAGAACGCGGACAGCAGGACCAATTGCAGGACCCAGATCGTGTCCTCTGGTGCGATGGCAGGCAGGACGGGGGCTTGCAGAAACAGCAGGCTGAACAGGGACAGGATTATGGCGCCCAGAATAAAGGCGAAGATCTGCCCAAAAATCGAGACCTGTGTGGCCCGGTAGAGGCCCAGTGTCCCCAGCGCCCAGCAAATCCCCGAAGCAAGAGACAGCCAGTCACCGACATTGCTTGGCCATGGTATGAAGCCGCCATCACCCAGAACGATGAACAAGCCTGCCATGCCGCAGACAAGTCCCGAGAAACGCTGCCAGCTGAGGCGTTCTCCGAGAAAGAGCAGGCCCAGCAGCGTGCCCCAGATCGGTGTCAGGTAGAACAGTAGGATTGAACGCACCACGTCGGTATAGACAAGGCTGATCGAATAGAGGCTGAACGCCGCGCCGGTGAACATACCGCTGAGCAGCAAGCCGCGCCATTGCAGGACCAGCTGATGACGTTCACGCCAGATCAGGGGAACAAGGCACAGCAGGGCAACGCTGTACATCGCGATCCCCGGCCAAGGTCCGGTCAGGCCAATGTCCAGAAAGAACCGCACGGGAATCCAGTAGAGGCCCCACATCATGCCTCCGACCACGAGGACGATGCTTGCCTTGGTCATGGTGTGCCCGGGGGCTTCGGTAGAGACCATGAGGGGTCGGATCCTTTGTTACGCGTGCCGATCAGGGATTAAAGCGGTATGCGGCGAGTGCAAGCTTTTTACGCAAATTGGCGACGGGGATGTGTTAATGCGGGAAACGCCCGGCAGTTTTCGGCAGCATCAGCTTGCGATTGTCGGGTTTCATGGCAATCTAAGGCGCAAATGGATTTCGGAAGCTCATGACCCAGACCCTGCGCCTTGCCAGCTATAACATCCAGAAATGCGTGGGGCTTGATTTCCGTCGGCAGCCGCAGCGGATCATGCAGGTCATCGACAGTATGCAGGCCGATATCGTGGTACTGCAGGAGGCCGACAAACGCCTGCCGCCGCGCCCCGCTGCCCTGCCGCATTTCATGCTGGACGAAGCCGGTTGGCAGATCGTCGATCTGGGCGGGGCGGGCAGTCTGGGCTGGCATGGCAACGCGGTGATCTGGCGCGGGAAGGCCATTCAGGTTCGCCAGAGCGGGCATCATGATCTGCCGGGGCTGGAGCCGCGCGGGGCCGTGCGGGTCGAGTTCGACACGCAGATCGGCCCGCTGCGCGTGATGGGGATGCATCTGGGATTGTTTCCCGCCTCGCGCCGGCAGCAGATCACCCATATCCGCCGATGTGATTCTGATCTTGAGCAGATGCCCACGGTCTGGGCCGGGGATTTTAACGAATGGTCGCGTCAGCCGGTGCTGGATCATCTGGCCCCGGACATGCGGTTTCTGCCGCCGCTTCCCAGTTACCCCGCCGCGCAACCGCTGGGCGCATTGGACAGAATCGCGCTGGGCCAGGGGCTTGAGGCCACTTTGCACGGGGTTCATGACATGCGACCTGCGCATATCGCCTCGGACCATTTGCCAGTCTGGGCCGATCTGCGCCGCGCGGCCTGAGGTAAAATCGTCGGTGGCGCAGCGCGCGCGGACATATTAAGACAGAAGTCCGAACAGTTCCGGGGGTCACCATGTCCGATACGATTATCGCCCGTTGCGAGGCCAAGGGCCTGCGCATGACCGGCCAGCGCCGGACCATCGCGCAGGTGTTGCAGCAGAGCGAGGATCACCCGGATGTCGAGGAGCTGTATGCCCGCGCCTCGGCCGAGGATGCGGGTATCTCGATTGCCACGGTCTATCGCACGGTAAAGCTGTTTGAAGAGGCCGGGATACTGGAGCGGCTGGAATTCGGCGACGGGCGGGCGCGCTATGAAGATGCCGAGCGCGACCACCATGACCACCTGATCGACATGCAATCGGGCGAGGTGATCGAATTTGTCGATCCCGAGATCGAGGCGCTGCAGGAAAAGATCGCCGCCAAGCTGGGATACCGGCTGAAAGGCCACCGGCTGGAGCTGTACGGCGTGCCGCTGGACAAGGACTGATCCATCACCAAACGCGATTGATCGCCGCACGTTAATTCATCAAAGGCGGCGGGTTCCGTCTTGCCAAGCGCCGCCGCTTGCGGTTCTTGTGCAGTCAGGTCCCCCTTTTTGGGCCCGGTTCAACGGAAACGCGCATGAATAACGTAAACGGCATTCTGCTGCTTGTCGGTTCGATGGCAGCATTTGCACTTGAGGATATGTTCATCAAATACCTGTCGGTCAGCGTACCGACCGGTCAGATCATGCTGTTTCTGGGTGTCTTTTGCGGCCTTGCCTTTGCCGGGATGTCGGTTGTCACGCGAAAGCGTATCTTCGATCCTGCCGCCTGGTCTCTGCTGCCGCTGCTGCGCGCAGGGACCGAGGCGGTCGGTGCGCTGTTTTTCGTGACTGCGCTGTCGCTGATCGACCTGTCCACAGTGGCCGCCGTGTTTCAGGCCATGCCGCTTGCGGTGACCATGGGGGCGGCGCTGTTTCTGGGCGAAAAGGTCGGCTGGCGGCGGTGGAGCGCGGTCGGCGTGGGCTTTGCCGGGGTGCTGTTGATCATTCGCCCCGGGCTGGACGGGTTCCAGCCGGAAACGCTGTTGGTGGTGGCCACGGTGTTCGCCATTGCGGCGCGGGATCTGATCACGCGCAAGCTGGATGTACGGGTGGCCTCGTCCGTGGTGGCGATGCAGGCCTATATCTCGATTGCGCTGACCGGCGTGGTGATGATGGTGGTGTCCGCGCACAGCTATGTGCCTGTGCAGGCAAGCCAAATCGGCCCCTATCTGGGGGCAATCGGCTTTGGCGTGCTGGGCTATTATGGTATCGTCACGGCAATGCGGGTGGGCGAAGCGTCGGCCCTGATGCCATTCCGCTATACCCGTCTGGTCTTTTCGATCCTTGCCGGGATGCTGATGTTCGGGGAACGCCCTGATGCGGTGACCATGGCGGGGGCAACGCTGATCATCGGGTCCGGTTTGTATACCTTTATTCGCGAACGCCGTCTGGCGCGTGCGGTGGTCGCGGCCTGATTACTGTTGGCGCAAACAGCGAACTGTTAGCCCTAAAGGCAGGAAAATATACGTGTTAGCGTTAACGTGACCGGTTTACTTTTCGCCGGTTGCTGTTATGAGGCGTGCAACTGATTGCAGCCACAGGGACGGGCCTCATGAGTACCATCATCGACATCCACGCACGCGAAATCCTGGACAGCCGGGGCAACCCGACGGTTGAGGTGGACGTGATTCTGGAAGACGGCACCATGGGCCGCGCCGCTGTGCCCTCGGGTGCGTCGACCGGCGCCTATGAGGCGGTTGAGAAGCGCGACGGTGACAAGGCCCGCTACATGGGCAAGGGCGTGCTGGAGGCCGTGGCCGCCGTGAACGGTGAGATTGCCGAGGAACTGGTGGGCTTTGATGCGACCGAGCAGGTGGCCATCGACCAGGCGATGATCGAGCTGGACGGGACCGAGAACAAGGGTCGTCTGGGCGCGAACGCCATTCTGGGCGTGTCGCTGGCCGCTGCAAAGGCCGCGGCGGATTTCACCACGCAACCACTGTACCGCTATGTTGGCGGCACTTCGGCGCGGGTTCTGCCGGTGCCGATGATGAACATCATCAACGGCGGTGAGCACGCCGACAACCCGATCGACATTCAGGAATTCATGATCATGCCGACCTCGGCCGCGAATATCCGCGAGGCGGTGCGCATGGGCTCCGAGGTGTTCCATACGCTGAAGAAAGAGCTGTCGGCTGCTAGTCTGGCTACCGGTGTCGGCGATGAGGGCGGTTTTGCCCCGAATATCGCATCGACCCGCGAGGCGTTGGATTTCATCCTGAAATCCATCGAAAAAGCAGGCTACAAACCGGGTGAGGAAATCCACCTGGCGTTGGATTGCGCGGCGACCGAATACTACAAGGACGGCAAATACGTTCTGGCGGGTGAGGGCATCTCGCTGTCATCCGAAGAAAATGCGGCTTATCTGGCAGCGCTGGTCAATGACTATCCGATCATCTCGATCGAGGACGGCATGTCCGAGGATGACTGGGACGGCTGGAAGGCGCTGACCGACGCCATTGGCGACAAGGTGCAGCTTGTGGGTGATGACCTGTTCGTGACCAACCCCGCACGTCTGGCCGAAGGGATCGAGCGCGGCTGTGCCAACTCGATGCTGGTGAAGGTGAACCAGATCGGATCGCTGACCGAAACGCTGCGTGCCGTCGATATGGCGCACCGGGCGCGTTATACCAACGTGATGTCGCACCGTTCAGGCGAGACCGAGGATGCCACCATTGCCGATCTGGCCGTGGCAACCAATTGCGGTCAGATTAAGACCGGCAGCCTCGCGAGGTCGGACCGGTTGGCCAAGTATAACCAGCTGATCCGGATCGAGGAATCGCTGGGCGAGGTTGCAGAATTCGCAGGCGCGTCGATCCTGAAATAAAAGAAACGGGGGCCGTCTGGCCCCCGTTTCGCTTTGGTGATTGCAAGGTGTCAGCCTCTGATCTTCTTGACGATCATGC
Organism: Ruegeria sp. L12; assembly: GCF_056531745.1. Classification (NCBI taxonomy): domain Bacteria; kingdom Pseudomonadati; phylum Pseudomonadota; class Alphaproteobacteria; order Rhodobacterales; family Roseobacteraceae; genus Ruegeria; species Ruegeria sp. L12. The sequence continues at coordinate 191,821 of NZ_JBQFMH010000007.1, read as the reverse complement.
CGACAACGACCTGAACCACCAGGCCGGCGACCCCACCGCCGACGAAGTTCGCGGCCAATGCGCCGATATCCATACCTCCGGCGGCCCCTCCGGCCCCCAGCAATCCGCTGAGCATCTGACCGCCGCTGACACCGCCCACGGCACCTGCCAGAGCGTTGCCAATACTGCCCATGTCAGAGCCCTTGACGGCCTTACCGCCGCCTGTGCCGCCCAATGCGCCGCCGATCAGTTGGCCGATAATCTGTTCCATATCGCGTTCCCTGTAATAAACGTTGGTTCTGTTCGCGTGCTCGTATTCGACCGGGCTGCGAGGCGTCACGGGGAAAGAATCGGTGGAATTGTCTTAATCTTCTCACCCTGTAGGGTGGCGGCCCATGTGCTAAGTTCGATTCAAGCGCCGTGTGCCATGCTGCGCCGGACATTAGGGAGAGGGTTTTCTTATGGTTGCATTCAAACACATTGCCGGCGCGGCCGCGCTTTTCATCCTGCCTCAGCTTGCGTGGGCGCAGGTTCCGCCCGAGGCGGTGTGCCAGAAGATGGTGGAAGGCGATCCCAGCGGACAGATCACGATGGAGGAATGCCTGTGCACCTATAACGTCGCCGACACGGTTCTGGACGATGATATCAAGGTGCTGTTGTTTCGATCCTGGTTCACCGGAGAGAACGTGACCGAGCAGTTGGAAGCGTTGCCGCAGCCCAAGCGGGTACAAAAGCAGTTCAAGAAACTGGAGCGGGGGCAGCGGAAGAACTGCCTGTAAAGGGCGATCTAAGCCGACATAAAAATCAATATGTGTGAACTTGTTCCTATTGCCGGAACGTGACTTCCGGTATCCTATCTGTATTGCAGAAAGGGGGACATGATGTCTGCTTCGAAGGTCTTTCTTGTAATTTCAATACTTTGCGCAGGGGCTCTTGCGGCATGTACCGAGCCGGGAACCTATCCGATCACGGGGATGGAGGTCTCGCAGGATGATCCGGTGCAACAGATGTACAATCCGGCGGTGATCTTCCGGGGGGAATCGCGCTAGAGCGTTTTGCTCATCAACATATAGCGGTCGCGCGCTCTGAAGCCTGATCGCAGATAGAGTTTCTGCGCGGTCTCATTGGTCCGGTCGACCTCGAGATGCAGCGCGGTCAGCCCGGCCTCGGCCAGTGCCTTGGGCAGATCGTGCAGAACTTCGGTGGCGATGCCGCGTCCGCGGACGGCGGGGCGGATATAGATTTCATCGACGAAGGCGTCCATGCCGCCAAACTCGACCGACCAGCCGAAGGTCAGAATGACATAGCCCAGTGGCGCCCGGCCCGGTCCGACAAGATACACGCACCCATGCGGTATGCCGTCCAGCAAGGGAGCCAGCGCGTTGCGGCGTTTCTCGTCATCCTGCGCGATGCCGGATTCCGAATGAAACGCCGCAACCAGCGCCATCAGGCGATCCAGATCGTCGGGGCGGGCGAGGCGGAGTGCGGCGGTCATAGGCGGGCCAGTCTTTCTGTGAGCAGGGTGAAGAAACCGTCAGCGTCGATCTCGCCCATGAACATGGCGTTGGGTTCATGGTTGGTGACGCGCCACCAATCCGCGACGGTCATGCCAAGCGTCAGCTCGGATCCGGTTTCGATCTGGACATTGATATGTCGGCCCTTAAACAGCTCGGGCCGGATCAGATAGGCGGTGACGCAGGGATCGTGCAGCGGAGCGCCTTCCGAGCCGTATTTTTCCATGTCGAAACGTTCGAAGAAATCGGTCATCTCGGCGACCGCATGGCCGACTTCGCTGTTGAGCGCGCGGAAGGCGTCGTTGCGCTGTTTGGTAACCAGCGCGTCATGGGTCACGTCCAGCGGCATAACGACGATATGAATGCCGGAAGTAAACACGATATCAGCAGCTTCCGGGTCGACAAAAATGTTGAATTCCGCCGCTGGCGTGATGTTTCCGACCTCGAAATACGCCCCGCCCATCAGGACGATTTCCTGCACCCGGTCGATGATATCGGGGGCCTTGCGGAAGGCGGTCGCGATGTTGGTCAGCGGCCCCAGCGGGCATAGCGTCACGGTGCCGGGCTCATGCGCGCGCAAGGTGTCGATGATGAAATCGACCGCGTGACCGTCGGCTAGCGGCATTTGCGGATCGGGCAGGTCGGGACCGTCGAGGCCGGTTTTGCCATGCACGTGTTCGGCGGTCACCAGCGCGCGGTTCAGCGGACGATCGCAGCCTGCATAGACTGGAATATGCGTGTGACCGGCCAGTTCGCAGACAATGCGGGCGTTTTTGGCGGTCAGTTCCAGCGGCACGTTTCCGGCGACGGCGGTGATGCCCAGCACCTCGATTTCTTCGGGGCTGGCAAGTGCCAGCAGGATGGCAACGGCGTCGTCCTGACCGGGATCGGTGTCGATGATAATCTTGCGGGGCATGGTGGTCTCCGGGGGGGGGCGTGAAGGTCGGACACTCGCAAGTGTCGCGGCACTTGTCTACCAGATTTACACGTCCGCCGGGGCATCTACCGGCGGGAGTTTGCCGTTGGCGCGGTGTTCCTCGATTTTCACCTCGTCCCACAGCGCATCCATCTCGGCCAGATCGCTTTGCGTGGGCGTTTTTCCGCGTTCGGCAAGGCGTTCCTCGACCTTCTCAAAACGGCGGGTGAACTTGGCGTTGGTGCGGCGCAGAGCGGCCTCGGGCTCGATGCCCAGATGACGGCCGAGGTTGACGATGACGAACAGCAGATCGCCGAATTCGTCCTCTAGCGCATCGGCATCCATGCTGTCGCGCGCTTCCTCCAACTCGGCAGCCTCTTCGGTGATCTTGGCCAGCACATGGCTGGCATCGGGCCAGTCGAACCCGACGCGCGCGGCGCGTTTTTGCAGTTTGTGGGCGCGCAGCAGGGCGGGCAGGTTGGCCGCAACACCGTCGAGCGCGCCTTTCAGTTCCTTGCCTGCGCGTTCGGCGGCCTTGATGGTTTCCCAGTCGAGTGTCTGTTGGTCAGCGGACTTGTCGCGGGATTCGTCGCCGAACACATGCGGATGGCGGTCGACCATCTTGTCGGACATGGTGCGCACTACGTCCTGAAAGGTGAAATGCCCTGCTTCTTCAGCCATTTGCGCGTGAAAGACGGATTGGAACAGCAGGTCGCCCAGCTCTCCCTTCAACTCGTCATAAGCCTGCCGTTCGATGGCGTCGGCGACCTCATAGGCCTCTTCGATCGTATAGGGCGCAATCGTCGAAAAATCCTGTTCGATGTCCCACGGGCAGCCGGATTGCGGGTCACGCAGGCGGCGCATGATTTCCAGCAGGCGCTCGATACCCGCGTCCGCATCGTGGATCAGAGGATTTTCGGCCATTGCGAACCCTTTCGTTCCGGTGTCAGATGCATCCATCCCGCAGTCACGATCAGGAGTCCACCCCAGATGCCCGTCGTCAACCGAATTGCCGATTACGCCGCCGATATGGCCGCATGGCGCCAGCACCTGCACACGATCCCCGAGTTGGAGTTCGAGTGCTTCGAGACCGCCGCCTTTGTGGCCGAGCGTCTGCGCGAATTCGGGGTGGACGAGCTGCACGAGGGGATCGCCAAGACCGGTATGGTGGCGATCATCAACGGGCAGGGGGGCGGCCCGACCATCGGTTTGCGCGCCGACATGGACGCGCTGCCGATCACCGAGGAGACGGGGGTGGAGTATGCCTCGCAGAACCCCGGCAAGATGCATGCGTGCGGTCATGACGGGCATACAACGATGCTGTTGGGTGCGGCGCGTTATTTGGCTGAGACGCGGAATTTCGCGGGCCGGGTGGCGCTGATCTTTCAGCCCGCCGAGGAAGAGGGCGGTGGTGCGGGCGTGATGGTCGATGAGGGCATCATGGAGCGGTTCGATATCTCTCAGGTCTACGGCATCCATAACACTCCGGGTCGGCCCGAGGGTCTGTTTGAAACCACGCCGGGGCCTTTGATGGCCGCGGTGGACACGTTCGAGATCCACATTCAGGGTGTCGGCGGCCACGGGGCCATGCCGCATGAGACCAAGGACCCTGTCATGGCAGCCTGCGGAATGGCGCAGGCGATACAGACCATCGTCAGCCGCAATCACTATGCGCTGGACGATCTGGTGGTGTCGGTCACGCAGATACACACCGGGTCGGTCAATAATGTCATCCCGGATACGGCTTATCTGAACGGCACTGTCCGCACCTTTGATCCGGCGGTGCAAAAGATGGTCAAAGAGAGAATGGCGCAGATCGTTGCGGGGCAGGCGGCATCATATGGTGTTGAGGCAAAGCTGGACTATCAAGAGGGCTATCCTGCCACCATCAATGACGCCGACAAGGCCGCCTTTGCAGCCGAAGTGGCGCGGGATGTGTCGGGGGCGGAACGTGTAAAGGCCAATGCGGGGCGCGAGATGGGGGCCGAGGATTTCTCGTACATGCTGCAGGCGCGTCCGGGTGCCTACCTGTTCCTTGGACAGGGCGAGGGCGCCGGGCTGCACCATCCGAAATACAACTTCAATGACGAGATCTCACCGGTAGGCGCATCCTTTTTCGCGCGTCTCGTCGAAACGGCGCAACCGCTGCGCTGACAGGGGAAAGACATGGCACTGGAAGACGCAAAGAACCAGGTGGATGAGGCGTTCACCAACCCCGATCTCAAGGGGCTGTCCTATGAGAACACATTCGGCGGCGCTACGTCGTTCCTGCGGCGGCTCTATACCAAGGACCTTGCGGGCGTTGATATCGCGGTGACGGGGGTGCCCTTCGATCAAGCGGTGACCAACCGCCCCGGCACCCGTCTGGGGCCGCGCGCCATCCGTGAGGCCAGCGCGTTGCAATCGCCGGATGCGCCTTATGGCTGGCCTTTTGATGCGCTCAGCGAGCTGGCCATCGTGGATTATGGGGATATGGCCTATGACTATGCCAATATCCCGGCCTTTCCCGACACGCTGACCGACCACATCCGAACTATTCTGGCGGCGGATGTGGCCTCGGTCACGTTGGGCGGGGATCACTATATCAGCTTTCCGATCCTGAAAGCCTATGCCGAGAAATACGGGCCGATGTCGCTGCTGCAATTCGATGCGCATACGGATACCTGGGCCGATGACGACATGTCCCGCGTGGACCACGGCACGATGTTCTACAAGGCAGTGAAATCAGGGCTGGTCGATCCGAAACGCTCGGTTCAGGTGGGCATTCGCACCACCAACGAGGACACATTGGGCGTCAACATCATCGACGCGCGCGAGGTCTACGAATCCGGCCCCGCCGCCGTGGCGCAGAAGATCAAGGGCATTCTGGGCGACAGCCCCGTTTACCTGAGCTTTGATATCGACGGTCTGGACCCGGCCTTTGCGCCCGGTACGGGGACGCCGGTCTGGGGTGGTCTGACCTCGATCCAGGCGCAGATCATCCTGCGCGACATTGCCGGAATCAACATCAAGGGTGGCGACGTGGTCGAGGTGTCTCCGCCCTACGATACCTCGGGCGCGACGGCGATTGCAGGGGCGCATGTGGCGACGCAGATCATTTGTTTGCTGGGGTGGAACAAGCTGGTGAAGCCTTAACCTTTGGTTAGGCATAATCCCGGTATCTGCTTGGTGAGGCACCGGATCGGAGACATCACATGACCCAATACAACCAACCGATTGGCGGCAATGATCTGGCGCGGTTTTCGGGGCCGAATACATTCATGCGTTTGCCGCAGGCGTCTTCGCTGGAGGGGCTGGATGTGGCGGTTTTGGGGGTGCCGATGGATATCGGCACCTCGTGGCGGTCGGGCACGCGGTTTGGCCCCAAGCAGATCCGCAGCGAAAGCGCGATGATCCGGCCCTATAACATGGCCAACGGAGCGGCGCCGTTCGACCATCTGCAGATCGCCGATATCGGGGATCTGGCGATCAACACTTTCTCGCTGGCCGACAGTCTGAAAATCATCAAGGACAGCTATGACAGCATTCTGGCGCAGGGCGTGACCCCGGTGGCGATGGGCGGGGATCACTCGATCACCCTGCCGATCCTGCGGGCGATGGCGGCAAGGCATGGTCCGGTGGCTCTGGTCCATGTGGATGCCCATGCCGACGTCAATGACGAGATGTTCGGCGAGAAGGAAACCCACGGCACCGTCTTCCGCCGCGCCTATGAGGAAGGGCTGATCGTTCCTGACAAGACCTTCCAGATCGGCATTCGCGGCTCGGGCTATGCGGCCAGCGACTTCGCCGAGGCGCAGGGCTGGGGCTTTCGCCAGTATCCCGCTTGGGAGCTGTGGCAGCAGAACCTGACCGAGATCGGATCATTGATCCGCAAGACGGTCGAGGATCATCCCGTATACATCACCTATGATATCGACAGCCTCGACCCGGCCTATGCGCCCGGCACCGGCACGCCCGAGATTGCGGGACTGACCACGTCGCAGGCGCTGCAACTGATCCATGCGCTGGCGGGCATGAACGTGGTGGGCTGCGATCTGGTCGAGGTGTCTCCGCCCTATGATCCGTCTGGCAACACGGCGCTGACGGCGGCGAATCTGCTGTTCGAGATGCTGTGTATTCTGCCCGGCGTGACGTCGCGATAGGGATGAGCGCGACGCCCGGAGCGGATAGGTTATATGCAAAGGGATCGGAGGGCCGATGAAAATGGTGCTGTGGCTGGCGATTGCGTTGGGCGTTGCGATGGCGGCCTATATCCGTCTGGCCCCCTCCGACCCAACGCGCTGGCATGTAGCACCCGAGGGTGTGGACCGAGATCTTAGGAATGGCGTAATCCGGATCGTAGAGGCAGCTCCGAGCGGGCTGGAACAACTCGATCAGGTAGCCCGCGCGGTTCCGCGCACCACGGTGCTGGCGGGTTCTATCGAAGATGGAATGATAACCTATGTCACCCGTTCAATGGTGTTCGGTTTTCCCGACTACACGACCTTAAAGCAGGACGGCGATACGCTGCGCATTTACGCGCGTTCAAGATTTGGCCGGAAGGATTTTGGCGTCAATCGGGACCGGGTCGCCGGTTGGCTGGCTTTGCTGCAACCCTGACGACAAGCACCCCTCCTGCACCTCGCGCCACATGGGCACGTTCAGCGACATCTGGCATTGGGCCATGAACATGCGGCCATCGACCTGCAGGCAGATCATCTCTCCCAACTCGACGCGGGTGCCGGATTTGTCGGTGCAATAGCAGTCGCGGACCTTGCCATCGGGGCCGGTGTAATCCGCCATTGCCGGGCTTGAACAGAGGGTTAGGGCCAGGATCAGTCGTCTCATACCTCAAACCTAGCACAAGGCAGGGCCTTGACCAAAGCCCACGGATGAGAGACACCCCGCGGATGATCCCCGAAGAACGCCTTGAACAGATCACCCAGCGATTCCAATACCTCGAAGCGGCCATGGCCGATGGCGCCTCGGGCGGGGATATTGCGGCCTTGGCCAAAGAGTATTCCGACCTCAAGCCGGTGGTTGATCAGATCATGGCGTGGCGGCAGCTGACCGCTGATCTGACCGAGGCGCAGGCGATGCTGGCCGATCCGGACATGAAAGAGCTGGCCGAAGAGGAAATCCCCGACCTGCAGGCCCGTATCCCCGAGGCCGAGCATGCGTTGCAACTGGCGCTGTTGCCCAAGGACGCCGCCGATGCGCGCCCGGCGATGCTGGAGATCAGGCCCGGCACCGGCGGGGATGAGGCGGCTTTGTTTGCCGGAGACCTGCTGCGGATGTATCAGCGATACGCTGAGGCGCGGGGCTGGCAGTTCGAGATCATCGAGGAACAGGCCTCGGATCTGGGCGGGATCAAAGAGGTGGTGGCCCATATCAAGGGCGACAACGTCTTTGCGCGGATGAAGTACGAATCCGGCGTGCATCGGGTGCAGCGGGTGCCCGAAACCGAAAGCGGTGGGCGGATTCATACCTCGGCGGCGACGGTGGCGGTGCTGCCCGAGGCTGAGGATGTGGACATCCAGATCGACGCCAACGACATTCGGATCGATACGATGCGCAGCTCGGGCGCAGGGGGGCAGCACGTCAACACGACGGATTCGGCGGTACGGATCACACACTTGCCCAGCGGCATCGTGGTGACCAGTTCCGAGAAATCCCAGCATCGTAACCGCGAAATTGCAATGCAGGTGCTGAAAACGCGGCTTTACGATCTGGAACGGCAGCGGATCGACAGCGAGCGGTCTGCCGATCGCGCCAGTCAGGTGGGCTCGGGCGACCGGTCGGAGCGGATCAGGACTTATAACTTCCCCCAGGGCCGCATGACGGATCACCGCATCAACCTGACGCTGTATAAGCTGGATCAGGTGATGCAGGGCGATCTGGATGAGGTGATCGACGCGCTGACCGCCGATGATCAGGCCCGGCTGCTGGCTGAGATGGCGCAATGATTGCGGCGCTGACAGCGGCGCAGGCCATGGTGGCCGCCACTGCGCGTTTGCGGGCCGCCGGCGTGCCCGATCCGGCGCGGGACGCGCGAGTGCTGCTGGCCCATGCTGCGCGGATCGAGGCCAGCCGGGTGACGCTGATCGCGCCCGAAGAACTGCCCGTCGATATCGCGGAGCGCTATGATCAGCTGATTTCGTTGCGGGCCATTCGGGTACCGGTGTCGCATCTGCTGGGCGAGCGCGAATTCTACGGTCGCCGGTTCCGGGTCAGCCGCGATGTGCTCGATCCGCGTCCCGAGACGGAGGCGTTGATCGAGGCGGCGCTGAGCGAGCCGTTTGACCATCTGCTGGATCTGGGCGTGGGCTCGGGCTGTATCCTGATCACTTTGCTGGCCGAGCGCAGCAGCGCCTCGGGGCTGGGTGTGGATCTAAGCGAATCTGCCTGCCTGCAGGCCAGCGCCAATGCGGTGCAGCATCAGGTGCAGGCACGGGCGGAGATTCGGCAATCTGATTGGTTTGAGAACATTGAGGGGCAATTTGACCTCATTGTTTCGAATCCGCCCTATATTTCCGTTGAGGAGATGGACGGGCTGTCGCCTGAAGTGCGCGAACATGAACCGCGTATGGCCCTGACCGATGAAGGGGACGGGTTGGGCGCGTATCGCCGGATTGCTGCCTCGGCGCCGGATTTTCTGATGCCGGGCGGGCGGTTGCTGGTCGAGATCGGGCCGACGCAGGGCAATTATGTCGCGGCTTTGTTCGATGCGGCAGGGTTGGTGGAAACGCGCATAATCCCTGATCTGGACGGTCGGGATCGTGTCGTCGGCGCCAGAATGCCGCAATAGGCAGGGCATCTGAGGCTGAAATGCGCCGATTGATGTAAAAAAGCTGCGAAATATCGGACAAAGCCCTTGTCTGAATGCGCAGGACATGTTTACTCAGGATTAGTCGGAGAGGTTGACGCTGTTTCAGCGCGCCCCTGACGCCAAGCCCAAAAAAGTCGATGACGCGTTACGGCACAAGCCACTGAGCAGCGTAAGGTACGGGTTGATCGACAGAGAATTGACAAGGCTGACGTAAAGTAAGATGAGATCCTCCAAATCCCGTTCGCGGGCCAAGAACAACCGCAATCGTCCTTCCGGCGGCAACGTCGTAAACCGGGTTTTTGACAGCTCGGGTCCCGAGGGCAAGGTGCGTGGTACGCCGCAACAGATCATTGACAAGTACAACCAGCTGGCGCGCGACGCGCAGCTGTCCAATGACCGCGTGGCCGCCGAGAACTTTCAACAGCATGCCGAGCATTATCTGCGCATGTTGAGCGAGGCGCAGCGCGAGATCGAAGCCCGCCGCGAAGAGCAGGAGCGCCAGAACCGCGAACGCCAGGCCGAGCGTGACCGCGAGCGCGCCGAGCGTCAGGAACGTGAAGCGGCCCGCCAGGCCGATCCTGCAGAAGCGCCGCAGCCCGATGTGATGGATTTCGGTGAGCCCGAGCCTTCACCCGAGAGCGGTTTGGTCGAGACGCCCGAGAACAAAGGCGCAGAGGCTCCGGAAAAGAAAGAGAAGCCTGCGCGCAAGCCGCGCGCGCGTAAGCCGAAGCCTGCACCGGCAGAAGAGGCTGCGCCCAAGGCTGATGGTGATACGCCTGAAGCGGCGGAGTGAAGCCAGTCTCAGAAGAGACAAAGCCCCGAGGTTTCGACCCGGGGCTTTTTTCTTGGTGTCAGCTTTTTCGGACTTCGCGGGCCAGCGCGCAGAAGGCTTCTAGCGGAACCTGTTCGGCGCGTTCCGTGGGCTGGATACCAGCGGCTAGAAGACGGTCTTCGATATCTGGTGCGAGGCCTTTCAGCGAAGCGCGCAGCATCTTGCGGCGTTGGTTGAAGGCAGCTGCCACGACACGAGACAGCGTGGCGGCGTCCGCCGGATAGCGCGGTTCAGGCAGGGCGGTCAGGTGGACCACGGCGCTGGAGACCTTGGGCGGCGGTGTGAAGGCTCCGGGCGGCAGCGACAGGGCGATGCGCGCCTCGGCCCGCCACTGGGCCAGGATGGCGAGGCGGCCATAGGCTTTGCTGCCGGGGTGGGCGACGATGCGTTCGGCCACTTCACGCTGGAACATCAGCGTCAGGCTTTGCCAGAAGGGCGGCCATTGGGGTGGGGTGAGCCAGCGGACCAGAAGCTCGGTCCCGACATTGTAGGGCAGATTGGCGGCCACGCGGATGGGCGGAGTCAGATGCGCCAGCGGATCGATTTCCAGCGCATCGCCGTTGATAACTTCCAGCCGCCCCGGATAGGCGGCGGCGATGTCGTTCAGGGCGGCGATGCAGCGGGTGTCTTTTTCCACCGCCACGACCTTGCGTGCGCCTTCGGACAGCAGTCCTCGGGTCAGGCCACCGGGGCCGGGGCCGATCTCCAGCACGTCGCATTGGGTCAGATCCCCGGCCTGGCGTGCGATCTTGGCGGTCAGGTTGAGGTCGAGCAAGAAGTTCTGGCCCAGCGATTTGCGGGCCGAGAGCTGGTGGGTTGCAATGACCTCACGCAGGGGGGGAAGGGAGTCGATGGCGCTCATGGCTTCACCGTTGCGTGGGTTGAGGTCGGAGCGCCAGAGATTTCTTGCCTCCGGCGGGGATATTTATGGCCAGATGAAGCATTAGCGGGTTTGCGCCATGGTTTGGGCGAGTTTCAGGGCCTGGATCAGGCTGGTGGGGGTGGCGATGCCTTTGCCTGCGATGTCCAGTGCGGTGCCGTGATCGGGCGAGGTGCGGATGAAGGGCAGACCCAGCGTGACGTTGACGCCCTTGTCGAAATCCAGCGTCTTGATCGGGATCAGGGCCTGATCGTGATACATGCAGATGGCCGCGTCATAGTTGGCGCGCGCTGCGGCGTGAAACAGCGTGTCGGCCGGGTGTGGGCCGGTGATGGTTGTGTTCTCGACATTCAGATCGGCCAGAAGAGGCGCAATCCAATCCATCTCTTCGGTGCCCATTTTGCCACCTTCGCCCGCATGGGGATTGAGGCCCGCGACGGCGATCCGGGGGTGCGGCAGGCCGAATTGGGTGCGCAGGCTGTTGGCGGTGATTTCGATGGTGTCACGCAGCAGGTCGGGGGTGAGTGCCGAGGGAACTTGCCGCAGCGGGATGTGGATCGTGGCAGGAACCACCCTCAGCTGATCGCTGGCGAGCATCATGACGACTTGCTTGCGCCCTGCAAGGGCTGCAAGGAACTCGGTATGGCCCGGATAAGCGAAGCCCGCCCCATCGATCAGGGCCTTTTTGTTGATCGGCGCAGTGCAGAGGGCCCAGGCCGCGCCGGACTGGACCAAGGCGACGCCTTTTTCGATGCAGTCGATGACCGAGGGCGCATTGGCCGGGTCTGGGTGACCGGGACGATTGGGGGCCGGGAAATCAACCTGCAACACGGGCAGGGCCGATGCGCTGACGGCGGTAGCTTCGGCGGGGTCGGCGATCCGGGTAACGGGTGTGCCGTCGGGCAGGTGCGCGGCATCGCCGATGTAGAAGAACGGACAGCTGTCGCGCAGCGCGTCCCAGGCTTTGGCCGCGATCTCGGGGCCGACACCGGCAGGGTCGCCGCAGCTGAGCGCGATCGGGCCTGTCATTGCTCGACGATAACGGCGTCTGCCCGGAGTTGTTCCAGAAGGCTGTCGGCAAAAGCCTGCAGCCGCTGCTGCGTCAGCGCGTTGGCGACGTCGACGCGGGTGGTGTCCTCGCCCAGATCGCGGGTGCGGTTGCACAGCATCAGGAACATCAGTGTCTGGCCGTTGTTGCGGGTCAGCGTGGTCGAGACTTCGTTCGGATCCAGCTTGGCCAGTTCCAGCGCGACGTCGCGCGGAATTTCTGAAGGCTTGGCGGTGACGCGTTCCAATACCTCGGTGGGTTGTTCCTTGGCGAGGCCGTAGAGATCATCGCAGGTATCGATCTCTTCCTTCAGCTTGGCCGCCTCTGCCAGGGTTTCGGCGCTGCGGCCACCAGCGAGGTAGTAGATGGCATAGTCGATTTCGGAATAGTTTGGCGCGCCGGCGGCAACTTCGCGTATCCCACGCATCTGGAACAGAGCGACTGCGTTGGGCAGGGTCAACGGATCGGTGATATCACCGTTCTTCAGGCTCAGAATCACCGGTTGCAGAGCGGGCGGCAGATCGTTGAGGGACAGCCAGTCGAGACGACCGCCATTTTCTCGTGTCGCAGCCGCAGAGTATTGCGTTGCGGCAGCCGAAAAGCTGTCCTGGTCCGGAAGGCGGGCGATTTCCTCGGCCAATGCTTCGGCCTGAGCCTGTGTTTGCGGGGTGACGGGGATGATGATCTCGGACATCAGGACCTGTAGGCCACCGCCGCCGCCCTGACCGAGTGCGCGGTTGATCTCATCCTCGGTGGGGCGGGCCTGGGACAGGTAGCGCGCAGCAACAAAATCGCGCCAGGACAGCTGATCGGCGACGAAATCGCGCACGGTTTCGCGTGAAATGCCCTCGTCGCCGAGCAGCCGGAGGAATTCTTCAGCGCTGAAATTGCCGCGCGAGGCGAGCGTGTCGATTCCGGATTGAACGTCCTCGGGCGCGGCCTGAATTCCGGCGTCGCGCATCGCCTGTTTGCGCAGGCGGTCGTCGATCAGGGCGCGCCGTACTTCCTCTTCGGAGCTGCCTGGAATGCCGAGCAGTTCCATAAACTGTTGGCGCTGCTGCAGTTCGTACCAGGTCACGATGTCCTGATTGACGCGGATGGCGGGCGAGAAGGGGCTTTGACTGAAAGCCTGTGGTGCAGTCATGACCCCAAGGATCAGGGCGAAGGATGCGGCGCGCCAGCCGGAACGGAGAATTGTGGTGAAACCTGAGATCAACTGCATCTTTTCTTGAAACTCTTCCCATCGCCTTTGACGGAATACCCTGTGAGGGCTACGGTAAAGCCGAATTCTGTCGAAGGCTCAATACTTGATGTCGATGTAAAGCGCCTGTTGACGGTCATGTTAACCTGTACACATTCGTTACTGTAGGTCAGCCCGAAGCCCAGGCGGAGTGGTTCGGATTGCGCAAGATCATACCGCGCGCTGGCGCGCGTCCGCCAGTTTTGGTCGATCCGGTAGCGTCCTGCAACCCTGAGTTCAGAGATTTCATCTGTATTGAGTTCGGCCGGATCGGGTTCAAGCCAGACATATCCCGCGCTGAGCGATGTCTGACCTTTGCTCCAGGCGGCGCGCAGCTCGGCCTTGGTAAAGCTGAAATCGCTGTTCAGCAGACCGCGACCCGCAAGGGTCAAGCCGTTGCCGTTGTCCAGTTGACCGGCCAGCAGCAGGTCCGACTGGGTGCCTTGCAGGCCTGAAGTCAGGGTGAAATCGGGATCAGCATCGCTGCGAAAGACCTGACCGACCGTGGCCAGCGCCCGCCAGCCGTTGGTTGCATAGCGGGCCCAGTTCACACCGACGACAGCCGTGGTCCCATTTTCCCGGCGGTCCACGGCGGGGAACCGCGACAGGGACAGAAGGTTGCCCTGATCGAATTCCTGAAAGGTGCTTTCGTCATTGGGCACATCGGTGTCCGAGACGTCGGTCCATCCGACCTGAACGATGGGCTCCAGAATCTGGGTCGCGCCGGTTTGTTCCCGCCGTTGCAGCGGATAGCGCAGTGTCAAAGCAGCACGCGGGGTGATGCGGGTGACATCGTTTGGAAAATCGCTGTCGTTGCGGATATTGAACGTATCGACCGCCGCACCCAGCCGCGCATCGGCGCGAAACCCGGCAGGAAGCGTCCAGCTGCGCAGCCATTCCGCATCGGCCGTGGCGCGGGCCACGTCGCGGCCGATGATATCCGCATCGCTGGTACGGGTATGTGTATGCCCGTTGAAGGCCAGCGCGATCTCGCCGCCCAGGGCTTTGGGGAAGTAACGCTTGCGGTAGTCGATATCGAAGATGCGCGAGGGGATCTCGTCCTGCTCTTCGCTGTCGCGCAGGGTTTTGTAATGGATGAAACTGGTGCGGAACGCGGTGTCGCGTTTGATCCGTTCCAGCGCGATCTCGCTGCGCAGCCGGTCGAAATCAGGCAGGCCGTAATCGGCCAGATAGGCGTCGTCCGAACTGGTCTTGATATCAAAAGTCAGCCGGTAGCTGTTGCGCAGATTGAAATAGCCATCGGCGAAGAAATAGCCGCGGTCCTGATTGGGCTGGATGTCATCGCGGGTGAAGGCCCCGCGCAGCTCAATACGGCCCCTTTTGAAGGCTTGGCGGTAGCGCAGGCCAAGGGTGCGGGTTTTGGAGGACACATATGGCGTGACTGTCAGGTCTTTGTGATCGCCCAGCTTGAAGAAATACGGAACCTGCACCCCGGTCCCCAGTTGCGAGGTGGTACGGATTGACGGTACGAGAAAGCCGGTGGCCCTTTCAAGCGTCGGATCGGGCAGGCGCAGATAGGGCAGATAGAAGACCGGCACGTCCAGTACACGGAACTGGGCGCCTTCGAAATACAGTTGCCGCTCAAGCTGATCATGGGTCACCTTGCGGGCGCGGATTTGCCAGAGCGGCGGTTTGCCGTTGGCGCAGACATGGCACGAGGTCGCGGCGACCTTGCTGAACTGCGTATACCGCCCCGCCGCCCGCGTCGCCTGAACCGAGGCGATTTGTATCTGCTGGTCGAACACCATCCGCGCGCCGGTCAGCAATCCGTTCTGAATGCCACTGTCCAGCTCTGCGGAATCGGCCAGCAGCGTGGATTGCCCGCCCTGATCGATGCGGATCGGGCCGGTCAGCGTCAGCTCTCCGGTTTCGCGGTCATAGGTTACGCTTTGGGCGCTGAGCTTTATATCACCCTGATAGGCCTCGACATTGCCTTCGGCGACCAGTTTGCGATCCGGCGTGATGAAGATCTGATCGGCCACCAGCAGCGCAGGCTGGTTCTGTTCCGCAGCGTCGGTTGCACCAGACGTGCCGTCGGTCTGGGCTGTCGTCGCAACGGGCA
Organism: Ruegeria sp. L12; assembly: GCF_056531745.1. Taxonomy (NCBI): domain Bacteria; kingdom Pseudomonadati; phylum Pseudomonadota; class Alphaproteobacteria; order Rhodobacterales; family Roseobacteraceae; genus Ruegeria; species Ruegeria sp. L12. Next base: position 176,521 of record NZ_JBQFMH010000007.1, on the reverse strand, counting down.
GCGACAGGATCAGAGCGCTGGACAGCAGCAGGGGAAGAAGTGCGCGCATCAGCCGTCCTCCGCATGAAGTAGAAGGCCAAGGGACAGCATGATCCCGGCGCAAGGTGGGGCCCAGGCGGCGACCAGAATAGGCAACTGCCCGTTTTCCCCGAGAATCTGAGCAAAATTGCGGATGAAATAGATGCCAAACCCCAGCAGCACGGCAGTCAGCACCGCCACACCGGTTCCGCCAAAGCGCACATGGCGCATGGTGAAGGCCGCGCCGATCAGCACCATCGAGACCAGAAACAGCGGACGTGCCAACTGTACCTGCAGCCAGACCTCATATTGTTTGGTCGAGAATCCGGCCTCCTGCAGGTCTCGAATTAACTGCGGCAGGTCGTAGACCGAGACCGAATCCTGCTGTCCCAGCGTGTCCAGAATACGGTCGCGAGTCAGGGTGGTCGGCAGGTTCAGCACCTCATGGGTGACCGCGTTGGTTTCGGGGTTGAGGTCATCTTCGAGCGTCCAGACCTTGGCATCCTGCAAAGCCCAGTGTCCGTTTTTCAACTCGGCGCGCCGGGCTGCGATCTGTTCGGTCGGTTTGCCATCGGGTGAGAAGGTCGTGATCGTCACGTTGCGCAGGGCGAATCTGTCGCCATTGGCGGTACTGCGCGCATGGATGACCGATTGCCCGCTGGCCGAACCTTGCCGCAGCCACAGCCCGTCGCGGCTGATCGACAGGGCGGAACTGCCGTTGTTGCGAAAGTCATCCGACAGGCGCTGGTATTCTTCGGAGGTGGCCGCGGCGATGGGGTTAAGCAGTGCAACCGCCAGTGCGCCGATGACCAGCGCCAGCATCACCGGGGCCAGCAGCGCCCGGATGCCCGATCGACCGGTGGCGCGCGTCACCACCAGTTCCGAGCTGCGGGCAAGGCCAACGAACAGCGCGATTGTGGCCAGGATCATCAGCAGGGGCAGCATCTCGCTGATGGCTGAAGGTGTGTTCAGAAGGGTCAGCCGCAAAAGCTGTCCGAAGGACAGGCCAACCCCGTCAAAGCGGCGCACCTGTTCGATCAGGTCGATCAGGATCATCAGGGTCAGAAAAATTCCGCCGATCACCAGAAAGCTCTGGATGAAACGCCGGGCAAAATAACGGTCTAGGATCACGCAGGCATCTCCGCCCGATCCCGGCATTGGAGATTCGCACACCGCGCCGGACCCATGCCCGACAGCCTATGCCTGCCGATTGATGCCACGTACTCTCCCCCGAGCCTGCCGTTATTTTGGCGCGACCATAATGCAAATGACGGGCGGGGAAAACTGCTATCTGGTCAACTGCGACCGCGCGGGCTAGGTCTTGGGCAACGCATTTTTCAGGAGAATGATATGAGCAGTCTGGTCCCCGTCCGTTTTACCGCTGTTGATCTGGATGCCATGGCCACCGCCAAGGGCCGCGTTGCGATCATCATCCCCGATGATGGCAAGATGAACCCCGCCGCCCGCCGTGCCAACCGCCTGACCAAGGGAGCCGTTGTACGCCTGGTCGAGAGCGAACGGTTCGGAAAGGCCAAGACCGGTGATGTAATCCCTATGGCATGGCCTGCGGGGATGGAGGCTATTGCGCTGGACGTGCTGGTGCTGCCGCGCCGCCCCGACAGTGATGAGGCGCGCAAGGCCGGAGCCAAGCTGGCGAAGCTGGCCGCAGGCAAGCCGGTTCTGGTGATGGCGGGCAATCAGCTGCGCATCGAGGATCTGGCCTTGGGCATGGCGCTGCGGGCCTATGATTTCGACGTACACAAGACCAAAGAGGCCGATCCCGCCGGCGCGATTGTGATCGCCTATGCAAAACCGGATGAGGCCGGGGCGGCCTTTGCGCCGCTTTATGCGGTGGCCGATGGCGTTCGCATGACCCGTGATCTGACCAATGAACCTGCGAATGTCCTGACCACCACCGAATTCGCCAACCGTCTGGCCGAGATGGAATCGCTGGGCCTGAAGGTCGAGGTTCTGGACGAGGGCAAGCTGGCCGAGCTGGGTATGCGCACGCTGCTGAGCGTCGGGCAGGGGTCCGAAAGCCCCTCAAAAGTGGTGGTGATGCACTGGAACGGCGGAGACAAGGACGACGCGCCGCTGGCGCTGGTCGGCAAGGGCGTGGTGTTCGACACCGGGGGGATTTCGTTGAAGCCTGCGGGCGGTATGGAAGACATGACCATGGATATGGGCGGCGCCGGTGTGGTCGCGGGCACCATGCGGGCGCTGGCCAAGCGCAAGGCCAAGGCCAATGTCGTGGGTCTGGTCGGGCTGGTCGAGAATATGCCATCCGGCAACGCTACCCGCCCGGGCGATGTGGTGAAGTCGATGAAGGGCGACACGGTCGAGATCATCAACACCGATGCCGAGGGCCGTTTGGTTCTGTGCGACGTCATGTGGTACGCGCAGGATCGGTTCAATCCGGTCGGCATGATCGATCTGGCCACCCTGACCGGGGCAATTGTTGTTGGTCTGGGGCATGAGAATGCCGGGGTGTTCTCGAACAACGACACGTTCTGCGATGCCTTCCTGAAATCGGCCAAGGCCGAGGATGAGGGCGCGTGGCGGATGCCTCTGGGTGCGAAATATGACGAACTGCTGAAATCGCGCATCGCCGATATGAAGAATGTGGGCGGGCGAGCGGCAGGGTCGATCACCGCAGCGCAGTTCCTGCAGCGCTTCGTCAAGGAAGAGACGCCGTGGATCCACCTGGATATCGCTGGTGTGGCCTCGGTCTCGGCCGAGACGTCCTATGCGCCCAAAGGCGCCACCGGCTGGGGCGTGCGCGCGCTGAGCCGGTTCGTGCAGGACAATTTCGAAACCGCGGAAGAATGATCCCGTGGGGGCCGTCTATTTCTATCACCTGACCCGTCAGCCGCTGGAGCACACTTTGCCTGTGCTGCTGGACAAGGCGCGGCAGGCCGGGTGGCGGATTGCCGTGCGGGGTGTTGATCCCGCGCGGATGGACTGGCTGGATGAAAGATTGTGGCTGGGGTCCGAGGAGGGATTCCTGCCGCATGGCCGCGCCGGTGGGCCGCATGATGCGGCACAGCCCATTTTGCTGACCACCGGACCGGATGCCGTCAACGGCGCGACCTGCGTCATGACGGTGGATGGTGCTGCCGTCGAGGCCGACGAGGTGCAGGCGCTGGAGCGGGTTTGTATCCTGTTTGACGGGACCGATCCGGAGGCGGTGCAACAGGCACGGGGCCAGTGGAAGACGCTGACTGGTGCGGGATGTTCGGCGCAATATTGGTCTGAGGAATCAGGACGTTGGGAGAAGAAGGCCGAGGCTTGATCGGCTGCATTTATTCAGGAGATTTCGGATGAAAATGAAGCCTTTGGGCCGCACGGATATTGTCGTGTCGGATCTGTGTCTGGGTACGATGACCTTTGGCACGCAGACCTCGGAATCGGATGCGCATCGACAGATGGATATGGCGCTTGCGGGCGGCATCAATTTTGTCGATGCGGCGGAAATGTACCCGGTGAACCCGATCTCGAAAGAGACTGTGGGACGCACCGAAGAGATTCTGGGCAACTGGAACGCTGCCAACCCGTCCCGGCGTGGAGATTATGTATTGGCCACCAAGCATTCGGGCGAGGGGTTCGTTCATGCGCGGAACGGGGCGCCGATTTCGAAAGAGACCATCCCGGAAGCCATCGAAGGCTCGTTGCGGCGGCTGCGGACGGATTGCATCGACCTCTATCAGTTTCACTGGCCCAATCGCGGAAGCTATATGTTCCGGCAGAACTGGGATTACGCACCTTCGGGTCACAACCGCGATGAGGTCGTGGCCGAGATGCAGGAAAGTCTGATCGCGCTGCAGGCGCAGGTCGACAAGGGCAATATCCGCGCCTTTGGCTTGTCGAACGAAAGCGCCTGGGGCACGGCGCAATGGCTGCGCGCCTCGGATGAGGTCGGAGGTCCGCGCGTCGCGTCGATTCAGAACGAGTATTCGCTGATGTGCCGCCTGTTCGACACTGATCTGGCCGAGCTGTGCATGTTCGAGGATGTGGGCCTTTTGGCGTTCTCACCTCTGGCGGCGGGGTTTCTGACGGGCAAGTATCAGGGTGGTGCGGTGCCTGAAGGATCGCGGATGTCTCTGGTGCCGGAGATGGGCGGGCGCACCTCGCCGAGGGCGTTTGATGCGGTTGCCGCCTATCTGGAGATCGCCGCGCGGCATGGGCTGGACCCGGTGCATATGGCCTTGGCCTGGTCTCAGAGCCGCCCGTTCATGGGATCGGTGATTTTCGGGGCAACGACGACCGCGCAGCTGGATCATATTCTGGCGGGCAAGGATCTGGTGCTGTCGCCCGAGGTGCTGGCCGAGATCAGCGCGGCCCATCGGGCGTTTCCGATGCCTTACTAGGGCAGAGGGGGCTCTGCCCCCGTCGCCCGAGGCGACTCCCCCGGGATATTTTTCGCCAGATGAAGCTGGGATCCCGTCAGTGATGGGTGGGTTGCGTGCGGTCTTGTCTGAGGTCGCGGGCCGAGAGGCCGTGGGCGGTGCGGAAGGCGCGGGCGAAGCTGGATTGCGAAGCGAAGCCGGTGGCCAGTGCCACCTCGAACAGCGGCATGTCGGTGTCGGTGACCAGACGTCGGGCCTCGGCCAGTCTGAGTTGCAGGTAATGATCCTGCGGGGTGGTGTTCAGGCGCAGGCGGAATTGCTGTTGCAGGGTGCGCGGGCTGGTGCCCAGTGTTTCCGCGATATTGGCCAATGGCAGCGGGTCATCCAGCGACGATTCCATCAGCGTGTTGGCCTTGGCCGTCAGCGCCGTGTGGCGGTGCGGAATACCGGTGCGGCTTTGCGGTTTCGACGGCTCGGGCGCGCCTTCATAGAGGAACAGGCCCGAGACACGGGCAGCGAACCCTGCGCCGTGGCGGGCAGCGATGATGTGCAGCATCATCTCGACCGCCGGCATTGCGCCGCCCGAGGTCAGGCGGTTATCGGAAACGGTGAACCGGTCGGGCCGGACCGTCACCTCGGGGAAGCGGGCGGCGAAATTGTCCAGATCCTCCCAATGGGTGGTGGCGGCGTGACCGTCCAGAAGCCCGGCTTCGGCCAGCAGCCAGGGGCCGCCATCGATGCCGGCCATGGTGGCGCCGGTACCGGCAATGCGGCGCAGACCGGCCAACAGGCTGGGGGTGGCGTGGCGCGCGAGCTGGAAGCCTGCCACGACAATCATCAGATCGCAGCCCTGCAGCCGCGCCAGCGGGATGCCGGGTACATTGAGGGCGCTGGTCAGCATGGCCGGTTCCGCGGTGGCGGTGACATAATCCCAGTCGAACGCGGGGCGGTCGGCCAGACGATTGGCGGCGCGCATCGGATCGACCGCTGCGGCGAAGCTGAGCGTGTTGCATTCGTCCAGCACCAGCACCGCCGTTTTCAGCGCGCGGTGTTCAGGCTGGAGTATGTTTTTTGCGGATTTCATCAAGTTCGATTCGCATTCTGGCAAGTGTTTCCACAAGGCTGCGTCAGAGTTTGTCGTGACGCAAATCGGAATCCGGGGAGAAGTCTGGGGAAAACCCATGGCGAAACCGGGTATAAGTTGGGGAAAACACCATGCCTCTGGAAATGAACCGCGAAGTCTTCATCACCTGCGCCGTCACCGGGTCAGGCGGGACGCAGGATCGAAGCCCGCATGTGCCGCGCTCGCCGCAGCAGATCGCTGACAGCGCGATAGCTGCGGCCAAGGCCGGTGCGGCGGTGGTGCATTGCCATGTGCGCGACCCCGAGACCGGCGCGCCCAGCCGTCGGCTGGATCTGTATCGCGAAGTCACCGACCGTATTCGGGACGCCGATGTGGATGTGGTGCTGAACCTGACCGCAGGGATGGGGGGCGACATCGTGTTTGGCGGTGTCGAGAGCCCGTTCCCGGTGAATGAAGCAGGGACCGACATGATTGGCGCGTCCGAGCGGGTGGCGCATATCGCGGAATGTCTGCCCGAGATATGCACGCTCGATTGTGGCACCATGAATTTTGCCGAAGCCGATTACGTGATGACCAACACCCCCGGCGCGCTGCGGGCGATGGGGCAGATGATGACCGACATGGGCGTCAAACCCGAGATCGAGGCCTTCGATACCGGTCATCTGTGGTTTGCCAAGCAATTGGTGAAGGAGGGGATTCTGGAGCCGAACGCTCTGGTTCAGCTCTGCATGGGCGTGCCGTGGGGCGCGCCCGACGATCTGAACACCTTCATGGCGATGGTGAACAATGTGCCGGATGACTGGACCTTCAGTGCGTTTTCGCTGGGGCGGAACCAGATGGCCTATGTGGCGGCGACCGTGCTGGCGGGCGGCAATGTGCGGGTCGGGCTGGAGGACAATCTGTGGCTGGACAAGGGCGTGCTGGCCGAGAACTGGCAGTTGGTTGAACGGGCGGGCACCATCATCGAGAATATGGGCGCGCGGGTGATCGGGCCGCAGGAAGTGCGTGAGAAGCTGGGGCTGGTCAAGCGGGCGCCGGTTGCGAAGTAAGGGCGGGTTGGGGGCCAGCCCCCAAACCCCCGGAGTATTTTTGAAAAGATGAAGTTTGGGGCGTGACTGGATGAAAACGGCGGCAATCATCGGTGGTGGAGTTATCGGCGGCGGATGGGCCGCGCGGTTCTTGCTGAATGGCTGGGATGTACGGGTGTTCGATCCGGACCCCGAAGCCGAGCGCAAGATTGGTGAGGTTCTGGACAATGCCCGACGGTCTCTGCCGGGGTTGAGTGATGTGCCTTTGCCGCCCGAAGGGGCGTTGAGTTTTCATGAGGATTTGGCTGACGCGGTTCAGGGGGCCGTCTGGATTCAGGAGAGCGTGCCGGAACGGCTGGACCTGAAGTTGAAGGTTTACAAAGGGTTGCAGGCGGCGTGTGAGCCGGAGGCGATCATCGGGTCCTCGACCAGCGGGTTCAAGCCGTCGGAACTGCAGGAAGGCGCGTTGCGGCCCGAGCAGATCGTGGTGACGCATCCGTTCAATCCGGTCTATCTGTTGCCGCTGATCGAACTGGTGCCGACCGACAAGAACCCTCCTGAGATGGTCGAACAGGCCAGGGAATTGCTGACTTCGGTCGGGTTCTTCCCGCTTCACATCAAAAAAGAGATCGACGCCCATATCGCCGACCGGTTCCTTGAGGCGGTCTGGCGCGAGGCGTTGTGGCTGGTCAGTGACGGTATCGCCACGACGGAAGAGATCGATGAGGCGATCCGCATGGGCTTTGGCATCCGCTGGGCGCAGATGGGTCTGTTCGAAACCTACCGCGTGGCGGGTGGCGAGGCCGGGATGCGGCATTTCATGGCGCAGTTCGGCCCGGCGCTGAAATGGCCCTGGACCAAATTGATGGATGTGCCCGAGTTTACCGATGAATTGGTCGATCTGATTGCCGATCAGTCGGATGCGCAATCGGGAATGCACTCGATCCGCGAGTTGGAGCGTATCCGCGACAACAATCTGGTGGGCATGATGCGGGCGCTCAAGGCGCAGAATTACGGAGCCGGGGCGGTGCTGAACCAGCATGATGCGATGCTGAAGCCTGGTGCTTTGCCGACGCTGGATCAGGCGGATCTGAGCCAGCCGATCCTGACGCTGGCCCGTGCCGTGCCGCTGGATTGGACCGATTACAACGGTCACATGAATGAGGCGAAGTATCTGGAAGCCTTTGCCGCCGCCACCGACCGGTTCATGGAAATCATCGGTTGCGATATGGACTATATCCAGTCGGGCGGCAGCTATTTCACCGCTGAGAACCACATCCGATACATGAACGAGGTCCACGCGGGGGCGAAGATCGAAGTGCGCACGCAGATGCTGCTGGGGCAGGGCAAGAAGCTGCATGTGTTCCACGAGATGTATGCCGGTGAGACGTTGCTGGCGACCGGCGAGAGCTTTTTGCTGCATGTCAGTCTGGAAACCCGCCGTCCCAGCCCTCCATCGCCCGAGATCGAGGCTGCGATGGAGCGGATTGCCGAGGCGCAGGCCGGGTTGCCCTATCCGGACGGCGCAGGCGCTGCGATCCGCAAACCCGCATGAGCGGCCGGGTTCTGATCACGGCAGGGGCTTCGGGCATCGGACGGGCGATGGCCGAGGCGTTCGATGCTGCGGGGGCGCAGGTCTGGGTTGCCGATATGGACCCGGAGGCGCTGGCCGATTGTCCGGCGCATTGGAAATGCAGTCAGTTGGATGTCTCGGATGAGGCGGCGGTGGCGGCGCTGTTCTCTGAGATTGAGGCCGATTGGGGCGGGTTGGATGTGCTGTGCGCCAATGCCGGCATTGCCGGGCCGACGGCTGCGGTTGAGGATGTGGCGCTAAGCGATTGGCAGTCCTGCCTTTCCGTAAACCTTGAAGGTGCGTTTCTGTGCAGCAAATACGCCACCCCGATCATGAAACGGCAGCGCAGCGGCGCAGTTCTGATCACGTCGTCGACGGCGGGTCAGTATGGCTATCCCAACCGCGCGCCCTATGCGGCGGCGAAATGGGGCATGGTGGGGCTTGGCAAGACACTGGCGATGGAGCTTGGGCCACATGGCATCCGCTGCAACGTCATCTGCCCCGGCTCAGTCGAAGGCCCCCGGATGGAGGGTGTACTGCAGCGCGAGGCCGACGCCAAGGGCATGACCCGCGATCAGGTTTATCAAGGCTATGCCTCGGGCACGTCAATGGGCCGCTTTGTCGAAGCGCGGGACATCGCGAATATGGCCGTGTTTCTGGCGTCAGATGCGGCGCGGCTGGTGTCGGGTCAGGTGATCGCGGTGGATGGTCATACGGTCAATCCCGACCCGAAACTGTAGCTCAGCCCTGATTGGGGCCGCGAATCTGGCGGATTGCGCCGCGAACGGCTTGCCAGTCCTGCGCCTCCTGCTTGTTTCCGGCGGCTTCGCATTCGCGCATTTTCTGCGCGGCTTCGGCCTCGGCCCGATCCCCGTGGGCGGCATAGAGGGCTCGTGCGTATTGAGCGGTCTTGAGTGCGTCCATTCCTGTCATCCTCCATCTCAGATCGGAATGTCTGATGGTTCGCGCCAAACGACTATACTACAGGTTACGGCTCAGGTCATGTCCGGGTGATTTCGGCCCGTAACTGGTTCAGATAACAGGGGATTTCACGGGCGGTCATGTCTGCCTCGCGCACCAAACGGTCGAAATGGCGGGTAAACACCTCGATCCGGTCGCGGTCGCGGAAGGCCATATAGTGGCTGCCCGCATAGAATACGCAGAGCAAGGGGCCGAATATCGTGACCGGCGCGGAATAGAGCCGCTTGGCATCAAACAGATAGATACGCAGCCGGGGATAGAGCTGTTCGCAAAGCGCCAGCAGATGGTCGATCTGGTCCAGTCGTGCCTGCAACGGCAGCCCCTCGTAGTAACCGGTCGCCTGCGCAAAGCTCTCCAATTCATAGAGCGGCATTGCGATCTCATAATCCGATTGCGCGCTGCGCATCCATGAAAGGCGATCCTCGGACGCGCCAATCGCCTGATCTGCGGTGCGGCCCAGATGCGGGGCGTATTCCCATTCCAGCACGGCGCGGGTCTTCAGCATGTCGGGCAGGGTGGCCGGGACATAGCGGATTTTGTAGCCCGCGGCCTCCTGATGCCATTCGAAGATACGCTCATCGACCAGCGCTCGTGCGGCTTCGGTCAACGTCAGGGAGCTGGCGAGCAGTTCAGCCGCGCTTTCGGGACGGTCAGAGAGGCCCAGCAACCAGTCCACCGAGACACCAAGCGCCGAGGCGCAACTGCCCACCACATGCGCGTTGGGCAGGCGCGCGCCAGCTCCGGTCAGCAGTTGCGAAATGGTCGAGCGGTCCACGCCGATATTGCGGGCAAGGGCACTTTGGCTGATATCCCGATCCTGCATGGCGCGGGCAAGACGTTGGCGAAACTGCGCCGCGCGGTCGCGTTTGTCGATATTATCCGTCATGTGGTGTAAATTATCACAGATGTTGAAAGTTGTTAATCATATTCAGAATTCCCGAACCATGGCCCTGTCTGTAACGCTGAAATGACAAAAACAATACATGGGGTCCGGAATGGAGACGCGACGAAGATCGGTCGTGAAGGCTGTGGTGTGGAATGCGATGGGGCTGGCGGTGATGACGCTGGTGGGCCTGATCGCGACGGGATCAGCCGCAGTGGGCGGGGTGCTGGCGCTGGTCAATACGGCGATTGGCCTGACCCTCTATGCTATTTACGAGCGCATCTGGGCCGGTATCGCGTGGGGTCGCAATGGCTGAACCCACGACACCGAAATCGCCTGAATGGGTTACTTTTGGCCTGATCGTGGGATGTTACCTTGTATGGCTGGGCACCGTGTTCTGGCTGGCGGGCGTAACCTTGTGGCTGGCCGTTCCAGCGATGGGGTTGATCGCGGCGCTGCACTCGTCGCTGACGCATGAGGCGTTGCACGGGCATCCGTTCCGGCAAAAGTGGTTGAATGAAGCGCTGATGGCGCTGCCCCTGACGCTGTTCATCCCGTTCAACCGGTTCCGGGATTTGCATCTGGCCCATCATTGCGATGCCAACCTGACCGATCCATATGACGACCCGGAAACCAACTATCTCGACCCGCAGGTCTGGGCTGCGCTGTCCGGGTGGCAACGGCGGTTGTATATGATCAACAACACTCTGCTGGGCCGCATGGTTCTGGGGCCTGCGATCGGGCAGGCGGCGTTTCTGAGGGATGAATGGCGCGGCGCGCGGCGCGGGAATCGGGATATCTTGCTAGCCTGGGCCTTGCATTTGCCCGGAATGGCCGTGGTTCTTTGGATTGTCTCCCTGTCACCAATGCCGGTCTGGGCCTTCGTTTTGTCGGCCTATATCGGGTTGGGGCTGGTTAAGATCCGCACCTTTCTGGAACATCGCGCACATGAAAAGTCCCGTGCGCGAACCGTTATCGTCGAAGACCGTGGCCTGCTGGCTTTTCTGTTTCTGAACAACAATCTGCATGTCGTTCATCACATGAATCCAGCGGCCCCGTGGTACCGTCTGCCCGCGCTCTATCGCGCCGGGAAAGAACGCTATCTGGCCTGCAACGAGGCTTATGTCTACCGCTCTTACGCCGACATCTTCCGGGCTTATTTCTGGCGCGCCAAGGACCCGGTAGCGCATCCGCTCTGGCCAAAGCCCTGATTTGAGGACAGAAGGGAAGCCATGAGCTTATGGATTCCCGTCACCATCGCCGCCGCCACGTTTCAGACCGTGCGGTTCATGCTGCAGAAATCGCTGAGCAGCGTGAAACTGTCGGCTGCAGGTGCAACATTTGCGCGGTTCGCCTATTCCATGCCGCTGGCACTGCTGGGCCTGTTCATCGCGCTGCAGGTGACCGGGTTTGAGCTGCCGTTGCTGACAGCGCGGTTCTGGGTGTTTGCGGTGATTGGCGGGACATCGCAGATTCTGGCGACGATCTGTGTGGTGGCCCTGTTCAAGCAGCGCAACTTTGCAGTCGGGATCACTTTCAAGAAAACTGAGGTTATTCAGACCGCTATCGTGGGTTTCCTCATCCTCGGGGATCAGGTCTCGACCGGTGCGTTGGGGGCCATTCTGCTGGGGCTGATGGCGGTGCTGTTGCTGTCGAAAACCCCCGGTGGCGATGGGGCCTGGTGGCATAATCTGACCAACAAGGCCTCGCGTCTTGGGCTGGGGTCCGGGGTGCTGTTTGCCTTTTCCTCGGTCACTTATCGCGGTGCCTCTTTGGAGCTGGGCGATATCGACGCGTGGTTCCGGGCGCTGGTGACGCTGGCCGTGGTGGTGAGCTTCCAGTTCGTCAGCATGGGCCTGTGGCTGCTGTGGCGCGACCGGGCCGAGTTGCAGGCGGTGTGGCAGACACGGAGCACTGGTGTCTTTGTCGGGCTCACCAGCCTCAGCGGATCGTTCTGCTGGTTCTTCGCCTTCACGCTGCAGAACGCAGCCTATGTGAAGGCGCTGGGACAGGTGGAACTGATCCTCAGCCTGTTTGCTTCGCTGCTGTTCTTCCGCGAGAGCATCACCCGGCGCGAGATCGCCGGGATGGCCTTGCTGGGTCTGTCGATACTGGCGCTGGTGCTGGCGATTTAGGACGCGTCTGCGTCCGCCAGGGCCGAGGTGCCTGCGCGCCGTTCTTCAAAGCTGAGCGCGATGAAGCTGGGCAGGTGGTCGCCCATACCCACAACCGCCGGGCCGCTGTCTTCGCGACGGCCACGACCACGGCCTCTGGGCTCACGATCCTTCTTGCCTTCGCTTTTCTTGCTTTCGGCGGGTTTGGTTTTCTTTTCGGGCTTGGGCTTTTCAGCCTTCGGTTCTTCCTTGACTGGGTTGTCGAGGCGCGGAATGTCCTTCTGGATCAGCTTTTCGATCGCATCCAGAGCCTTTTCGTCGCGGCCCGAACAGATCGTGACGGCCTTGCCCTCGCGCCCGGCGCGGCCGGTACGGCCGATGCGGTGCACATAGTCCTCGGCATGGCCGGGAACGTCGAAGTTGAACACGTGGCTGACCGACGGGATATCCAGCCCCCGCGCGGCCACGTCCGAGGCCACCAGCAGACGCAAAGATCCATCGCGGAACCCATCCAGCGTTTTCATCCGCTGCGACTGGTCCAGATCGCCATGGATGGCGGCGGCATTGTAGCCGTATTTCTTCAGCGACTTGGCGCAGATATCCACATCTGTCTTGCGGTTGCAGAAGATGATGGCGTTGGTGCACTTGTCGCCTTCGGCGTCGATCAGCGCGCGCAGGACCTTGCGTTTATTGCTGGCCTCGCGGTCGCGTCGACCGCCTTTGAACATGACCACGCCCTGTTCGATGGTCTCGGATGCGGTGGCCTGACGGGCAACCTCGATCCGGGCCGGGGCGGACAGGAACGTGTCGGTGATGCGTTCGATTTCCGAAGCCATGGTGGCCGAGAAGAACAGCGTCTGACGTGTGAACGGCGTCAGCGAGAAGATGCGTTCGATGTCGGGGATAAAGCCCATATCCAGCATCCGGTCGGCTTCGTCCACCACCATGATCTGCACGCCGGTCAGCAGAAGCTTGCCGCGCTCGAAATGGTCCAGCAGGCGGCCCGGAGTGGCGATCAGCACGTCGACGCCCCGGTCGATCAGGGCGTCCTGTTCCTTGAAGCTGACGCCGCCGATCAGCAGCGCCTTGGTCAGCTTTACATTTTTGGCGTAGGTGTCGAAGTTTTCCGCCACCTGTGCCGCAAGCTCCCGTGTCGGGCACAGCACCAGCGAACGCGGCATCCGCGCCCGTGCGCGGCCACGGGCCAGCAGGGTGATCATCGGCAGAGTGAAGCTGGCGGTTTTACCCGTACCGGTCTGGGCAATGCCCAGAACATCGCGCCCTTCCAGCGCAGGGGGAATCGCGCCTTCCTGGATCGGAGTGGGGTTTTCGTATCCGGCTTCCTCAATGGCTTTGAGGACCTTCGGGTTCAGGTTCAGTTCGCTAAACTTTGTCATGTATGTCCGGTTCATGCGGACACTTGACCTGGCCCGCGCGTCTGAAAAATGCCGGGCCCGGATGGCCATGCGCCCAGTGCGCATAACGGCTGAGGCGGGGCATAACAAAAACGTGGGGCAGGGTCAAATGAAGAGGTCATAACTTGCCGCTTCTTTGCCGAATGCGCGATTTACCGCAACAATTCAGATGCTTCCGGGGAAGTGTTTCGCCACTTTCTGATCCAGATTCAGCGGCCTGTGCCGGATCAGCTCGTGATCTTCCAGCCGGGTGCGCACATCTTCATCAGCGGCGCTCATCTCATCATAAAAAGCACGCAGCCCGTCGGGGCCATGTTCCGCCTCGATCCAGCTGAGAAGTTCGTGCATGTTCAGCCCGCCGCGTTCGCGGGGCACATTCGGCGACATGCCCGCCTGATAGGACCCGCGATCCATCCGAAAGCGCAGATGCGCCTGCCAGTGATCCCAACTGGGTGCATGGCGGTGACACAGGTCAATCTGCGGCAGTTCCGTTTTTACCGGCAGAAGCACTTTGTTCTGGAACAGGTTGTGAATGCGGTAGTTGAGGTTCTCCATCCCCGTGCGCACGAACAGCTTGCCTTGCGTGTGGCTGAGGAACCCGCCCAGAACAAATCCGCCGTAGTTGGGATAGAGGGTTTCGACCAATGCTTCGCGGTTCGGGCCTCTGGGGATATGCGCCTTAAAGAGGTCCTCGTCCCCGGCAATCGCTTCGATCGGGCGCATTCGAACGGCGGGGGTCTCTGCCGGGATCTCCGACAGCAGTTCGGTGATGGGCTTTGCGGGCCACAAAAACTCGTCCACATCGATATGGGCCAGCCAGTCCAGATGGGTGTTGCGATAGACAAACGTCGCGTGGACGGTCTGGCGCAACTGGTGCTTTTCCGGGCGGTTGCGCTTGCGTTTTTCCCAAAAAGCGTCATCGCAGATGCGCACGCGTACCTTGGGATGCTGCCGCAGCGCGCGAAAGGCGCGGCGGTTGGGTTCGTCCAGATAGACATACATCTGGTCCGCGCCCAGATCGAGGTGATGGGCGACGAAGCGCAGGATATCCCGGGCCTCGCCACGGACCATCGAAACGATGCCCCAGGTTGGATGACCTTTGGTCATGGGCGGGCCATCCTTTGCCGATCAGACCATCATTTCTTTGGTCGCGGTCAGGTTCAGCGCCGGATAATCCCGCACAACCCGGTCGATATCCCATTGCAGCCGCGTCAGATAGACGATGTCGCCATCATGGTCATGCGCGATGTGCTGCTTGTTGGCGTTGACGAATTTCTCGACCTCGGCTTTGTCGCCGCTGACCCAGCGGGCCGAGGTGAACTGCGACGCCTCGAACCGCACCGGCAAGCCGTATTCCATCTCAATCCGGCTGGCGAGCACCTCGAATTGCAGCGCGCCGACGACGCCGACGATAAAGCCCGAGCCGATGGAGGGTTTGAATACTTTCGCCGCGCCTTCTTCGGCAAACTGCATCAGCGCCTTTTCCAGATGCTTGGCTTTCAGCGGATCACCTGCGCGAACCGTTTGCAGCAGTTCCGGCGCGAAGGAGGGGATACCGGTCACGCGCAGCGCCTCGCCCTCGGTCAGCGTGTCGC
The DNA here is from genome assembly GCF_056531745.1 of Ruegeria sp. L12. NCBI lineage: Bacteria > Pseudomonadati > Pseudomonadota > Alphaproteobacteria > Rhodobacterales > Roseobacteraceae > Ruegeria > Ruegeria sp. L12. The sequence continues at coordinate 161,484 of NZ_JBQFMH010000007.1, read as the reverse complement.
CGATACGCAACTGGCCGTGGTTGGGGATGCCGATGATGTCGCCCGCCCAGGCCTCTTCGGCAAGTTCGCGGTCAGAGGCAAGGAACAGGACGGGGTTCGAGATTGCCATCGGCTTTTTCGACCGCACATGCGTCAGCTTCATACCGCGTTTGAAATGGCCCGAGGCCATGCGCACAAAGGCCACCCGGTCGCGGTGCTTAGGGTCCATGTTGGCCTGCACCTTGAAGACAAAGCCTGCGACTTTCTTTTCATCCGGCGCGATCTGACGCGGTTGTGCCGATTGCACCTGCGGCTGCGGGCCATAAGCGCCGATGCCTTCCATCAGTTCCTTAACACCGAACGAGTTGATCGCTGAGCCGAACCAGATCGGGGTCATGTGCCCTTCAAGCACCGCCTGAGGGTCGAGCGCCGGGAGTAGCTCGCGTGCCATCTCGACCTCTTCCAGCAGTTTCTCGAGCAGATGTTCAGGCACATGCTCGGCCAGCTTGGGGTCGTCCAGACCGTCGATCTGGATGCTTTCGGCCACCTTGTTGCGGTCAGCGCGGTCCATCAGTTCCAGCCGGTCGCGCAGCATGTCATAGCAGCCGATGAAATCGCGACCCACGCCAATCGGCCACGCGGCGGGGGTTACGTCGATGGCCAGCATTTCCTGAATTTCGTCGATGATCTCGAACGTATCGCGGCTTTCGCGGTCCATCTTGTTACAGAAGGTCAGGATAGGCAGATCGCGCAGGCGGCAGACCTCGAACAGTTTCTGCGTCTGACTTTCCACGCCTTTCGCGCCGTCAATTACCATCACTGCCGCGTCCACGGCAGTCAGCGTGCGATAGGTATCTTCGGAGAAATCCGAGTGGCCGGGCGTGTCCACCAGATTGAACCGGAAGTTCCCATAGTCGAACGACATCGCCGAGGCCGAGACTGAGATGCCCCGATCTTTCTCCATCTGCATGAAGTCCGACCGCGTACGCCGCGCCTCGCCCTTGGCGCGCACCTGACCGGCCATCTGAATGGCACCGCCGTACAGCAGGAATTTCTCTGTCAGCGTCGTCTTGCCCGCATCCGGGTGCGAGATGATGGCGAATGTCCGGCGACGAGCGATCTCGGGCGGCAGGGAGGGTTGGTTCGAGGTATCAAGCATAGAGGCGCGTATAGGCGGGGAATCCTGCCGAGGCAAGACAAAGGGACTGGTTCGAATCGGTCCGCTATGGCAATAAGAACATATAGTGAACAAAATGTGGAGTGGACCAATGAATTTGAAAGAAATCGCAGACGAACTGGTTGCCGGATGTCGAGAGAACCGGGCCAAGGAGAACCTTGAAAAACTCTATGCGCCGGATGCCGTTTCGGTCGAGGGCCAAGATTTTGCCGGTATGGGGCGCGAGACGCACGGGGTTGAGGCCATCCGGGGCAAGCATGACTGGTGGGAAAGCGCGCATGAAGTATCGGGGGCGTCGGTCAGCGGACCGTACCCGCATGGCGAAGATCGCTTTGCCGTGATCTTTGAAGTGCAGGGAAAGGTGAAAGAAACCGGCGAAAGCTTTGATATGAAAGAGGTCGGTGTCTATCACGTGGCCGACGGCAAGATCGTTCGGGAAGAGTTCTTCTACTGATCAAACATCCGTTTCTGGTCTTCCCTGTCTTGCCGATGCTAGACAGGCAGAAATGACGGACAGGGAGGACCCGATGGATTTGGGAATACGCGGAAAACGGGCGCTGGTCTGCGCCAGCAGCAAGGGCTTGGGTCTGGGCTGCGCCGAAGCGCTGGCCGCGGCGGGCGTTGATCTGGTGATGAACGCCCGCGGAACTGAAGCGCTTGAGGCCGAAGCCACACGGCTGCGGGCCGAACATGGCGTCGATGTGCAGACAGTTGCGTGCGACGTGACCTCGGTCGAGGGTCAGGAGCAGGTGATTAACGCCGCGCAGGGTGTTGATATCCTTGTGACAAATGCGGGCGGTCCACCTCCGGGTATGTGGTTGGACTGGGAGCGGGACGATTTCATCAAGGCGCTGGATGCCAATATGCTGACGCCGATTGCGTTCATGAAGGCATTGCTGCCGGGAATGATGGATAAGGGCTGGGGTCGAGTGGTGAACATCACCTCGCAATCCGTGCGCGCGCCGATTGCCGTATTGGGTCTGTCGAACGCGGCGCGGACCGGGTTGACCGGCTATGTCGCGGGCACTGCGCGACAGGTTGCGCCAAGCGGGGTGACGATCAACAATCTGTTGCCGGGTATCCATGCCACCGACCGGGCAGATGCGCTGGATGGTGGGGTCTCCGCACAGAAAGGCATTACTCTTGATGAGGCGCGGGCTGAACGTGCGGCCACTATACCTGTGCGCCGCTATGGCCAGCGGCAGGAATTCGGGGCCACCTGCGCGTTTTTGTGCTCGCAACATGCCGGGTTCATCGTCGGGCAGAACATCCTGCTGGATGGCGGCGCCACCAATCTGACGATGTAAGCATGGCGCAGGGGTATTCACTGAAAGATCAGCTGTTCAACGCGGAAAAGACACGCTATCTCAGCGGGTTGTTTTCACAAGTTGAACCGAGCTTCGATGCCCCTGCATTCGAATCGCAGGTGATGTCGCGCCTGCCTGAACTGGAATTGAAAGAGCGGATGGCCTGGATCGCAGATTGCCTGCAACAGGCGGTTCCAGGCGCGCTGCCGCAGGTGGCGCCGGTGATCCTGCGCGCGCTGCCGCCGCCGCTTGACCCGGACAGAACGGACGACGATTTCGGTGATTTCATCTTTGCGCCCCTTGGCGACTGGGTGGTCTCGGTCGGGCTGGATCATCCCGATCTGGCGCTGGATGTGCTGGAGGAGCTGACCCAGAGGTTTTCGATGGAATGGGCGATCCGCCCGTTTCTGAACCGTCACCCGGATCGGGTGATGGAGCGGATGCAGGACTGGTGCGGGCATTCCAGCTATCACGTGCGCAGGCTGGTCAGCGAAGGCACGCGGCCAAGGCTGCCTTGGGGGGAGGCGGTGGGTCTGGCTCTGACTGACTCGCTGCCGCTGTTGGATCGGCTGCACAGCGACCTGACGCGCTATGTTACGCGCTCGGTGGCCAATCACCTTAATGACATCACCAAGAAATCACCCGACCTCGTTCTGGATCGCCTGCAGGATTGGGACAAATCGGGGGCACAAAAGCCCAAGGAACTGACGTGGATGACGTCTCATGCGTTGCGGGGGCTGGTCAAAGCCGGGCATCCCGAGGCGATGAAAGTGCTGGGGTTTGATCCCGAGGCGCGGATGGATGTCCAGATCACGCTGGACGGTGCGGCCCGTATCGGTGAGGCGCTGGAATTCACGGTTGAGATTATCGGGAACAGGGACCAACCTGTGTTGGTTGATTATATCATTCATTTCCAAAGGCCTGGCGGCACAACTTCGGCCAAAGTGCATAAGCTGAAGCAGACCAAAATCGGTGCGGACGCCCTGCGATTGAGCAAGCGTCACAAACTGAAGGCCAACGCGACAACCTTCACGCTGATCCCCGGTGCGCACAGGCTTGAAGTTCAGGTCAACGGCCGTATTCGCGCCGGTGTTGATTTCGATCTGCTGGGCGAATCCAGCTAGATTTCGCTCCGGACACAAACGCTCTCTCACGGTTTCGTCAGAACAGGGGGTGGCGGATTGCGCCGCACTGCGGGTTGCACTAGCTGCAATCGAAACAGTCGCGGAAGGAAAGCTCGGATGAAGCATGAAGCTGTGCAGAATTACTATGGTGAGGTCCTGCAGGGCAGCGCCGATCTTCAGACCAATGCCTGCTGTACGCCGGATGACATGCCGGATCATGTGAAGAAGATTCTGTCGAAAATTCATGATGATGTGCTGACACGTTACTATGGCTGCGGGTTGATCGCGCCGCTGGATCTTGAAGGCATGTCGATCCTGGATCTGGGCTGTGGTGCGGGCCGTGACGTCTATGCCTTGTCCGCAATGGTGGGGGAAACGGGCCGCGTGGTGGGGGTGGATATGACGCCCGAGCAGTTGGACGTTGCCCGTGCGCATCAGGATTATCACGCCAAGGCCTTTGGCCATGCAGCCAGCAATGTGGAATTCCACCACGGTTATATCGAAAAGCTGGATGAGCTGGACCTTGAGCCGGGTTCGTTCGATATCATCGTCTCGAACTGCGTGATCAATCTGGCCACCGACAAAGCTGCGGTTCTGCGCGGTGCGCATCGGCTGCTGAAAGAAGGCGGCGAGATGTATTTCTCGGACGTCTATGCCGACCGTCGCGTGCCAAAGGCGATGGCCGAGGATGAGGTGCTGTATGGCGAATGCCTGTCCGGCGCGCTGTATTGGAATGACTTCCTGTCGATGTCGCGCGATGCCGGGTTTGGCGACCCGCGCCGGGTTACGCACCGTCCGCTGACCATCGAGAATCCGCTGCTGGAACAACGTGTTGCACCGCTGAGCTTCATCTCGGCCACTTATCGTTTGTTCAAGCTTCCGGCGCTGGAACCGGCCTGTGAGGATTATGGTCAGGCGGTGATCTACAAGGGGACCATCCCGCATGCACCGCATGAATTTGCGCTGGACGATCACCACTTCATTGAAACCGGCAAGGTCTTTCCTGTCTGCGGCAATACATGGATGATGCTGCAGGACACCCGGTTTGCCCGGCATTTCCAGTTCATCGGTGATTTCTCGACCCATTACGGCATCTTCGAAGGCTGCGGCGGCGACAGCCCGTTTGTGATTCAGGGCGAAGCAGCCTCTACCGGGTGCTGCTGATCACTTGCGCCTGAGGGGCGGGGTTGTTATCCCCGCCTAAGCCCGATGGATTTGATCGGGATAAGGCTACGGGGTCCATCGGTGACAGTGAATACAGCTCCTCCGCGACTGGAGATCCGCAATATGGTGGCGCGCTTTGGCGGGCGGACCGTTGTGGACGATGTCTCGCTGACCGTGCAGGCGGGGCAGGTGACCTGCCTTCTGGGGCCGTCGGGTTGCGGCAAGTCGACAACGCTGCGGATGATCGCAGGGGTCGAGATGCAGACCTCGGGTGAGATTTTCGTGGATGGCAAGCTGATCTGCGACACGGTGTTCCGGGTGCCACCCGAGCGGCGCGAGATTGGCTTGATGTTTCAGGACTTTGCTCTGTTTCCGCATCTGAGCGTTGCCGACAATGTGGGCTTTGGCCTGAAGGGCAGCAAGGACGAGAAACGCGTCCGGGTTGAAGAACTGCTGACCAAGGTCGATCTGATGCGCTTCATCGACGGCTTCCCCCATCAGCTGTCGGGCGGTGAGCAGCAGCGGGTGGCCCTGGCGCGGGCCCTGGCGCCGCGTCCGCGCATCATGCTGATGGACGAGCCGTTCTCGGGCCTCGACAACCGTCTGCGCGATGGCATTCGGGATGAGACGCTGGCGATCCTCAAGGAAGAAGATGCCGCCGTGCTGCTGGTTACGCATGAGCCGGAAGAGGCGATGCGGATGGCCGATGAAATCGCGCTGATGCGGCGCGGCAAGATCGTGCAACAGGGTGCGCCCTATAACGTCTATACCCGTCCCGCAGACAAGGCGGCGGTGGCATTTTTCAGCGATATCAACGTATTGCAGTCCGAGGTTAACGGAGCACTGGCGCAAACGCCCTTTGGCCGGTTTCTGGCGCCGGGCGTGCCGGATGGCACCGCAGTTGAGATCGTGTTCCGGCCCCAGCACGTGAAGTTGGATTTCGACCGCAACGGCAAAGGCCCGGTGCCAACGCCCACCGATGGCGTCGCCGCGCGGGGCGTGGTCGAACGGGCGCGGTTTCTGGGCAATGAAAGCCTTGTCGAGTTTCGCATGGATCATGACGGATCGATCCTCAAGGCGACAGTTCCGAATGTCTTTGTGCCGAAAGAGGGCCGGGTCATGTGGCTGACCATTCGCCGCGACAGGTGCTTTGTATTCCCGACCTGAGGCCTTTGGACAACGATTTCCCCTCAAGTGGTGCTGGAATGCCGCAGATTGAGCACGCCCGTCGCTTGCCGCAGCCCGAGGGCGGGTCTATCAAGGGCGAAACGCAGGGGTGGAACGGGCATGCGCATTCTTCTGACCAACGATGACGGCATCAACGCGCCGGGCCTGATCGTGCTGGAGGCGATTGCCGCAGAACTGGCCGGACCGGACGGAGAGGTCTGGATCGTGGCCCCGGCCTTTGAGCAATCGGGCGTCGGGCATTGCATCAGCTACACCCATCCGATGATGCTTGCCAAACTGGATGAGCGCCGGTTCGCGGCCGAGGGCTCTCCGGCGGATTGCGTGTTGGCGGGGCTTCATGATGTGATGAAAGACACGCCTCCCGATCTGGTGTTGTCGGGGGTGAATCGGGGCAACAACTCGGCCGAGAACACCCTGTATTCCGGAACCATCGGCGGGGCGATGGAGGCCGCGTTGCAAGGCGTTCCCGCCATCGCGCTGTCGCAGTATTTTGGGCCACGCAACCTGGGTCTGGATGATCCGTTTGAAAGCGCGGGGCGCTTTGGTGCCGATTTGGTGCGTCGCATTCTTGAGGCCACGCCAAAAGAGCAGGGCGATTACCGGCTGTTTTACAATGTAAACTTCCCGCCGGTTCCGGCGGATGAGGTTCTGGGCACCCGTGTCGCCCCGCAGGGCTTTCGCCGCGACACCCATTTTTCGGTCGAACCGCACAGCTCGCCCTCGGGTCGTCGGTTCCTGTGGATCAAGGGCGGGTATCAGCACAATCCAACCGCACCGGGCACCGATGCGGCGGTGAATCTGGGCGGGTATATCTCGGTCACGCCGATGCGGGCCGACTTGACGGCGCATGACACGCTTGAGGCGTTGAAGGTCATCGAATGACGGGACCAAGCGCGGAAACCATCATGCAGTTCCTGTTTGCCCTGCGTTCGCGCGGGGTGACGGATGCGCGCGTGCTGGCGGCGATGGAGCAGGTGGACCGGGGGCAGTTCGTCAAGGGCCTGTTTGCCGAGCGCGCCTATGAGGATACGCCGCTGCCGATTGCCTGCGGGCAGACGATCAGCCAGCCTTCGGTCGTGGGGCTGATGACGCAGGCGTTGAAGGTAAGCCCTCGGGATACGGTTCTGGAGGTGGGGACCGGGTCGGGTTATCAGGCGGCCATCCTGTCCAAGCTGGCGCGCCGCGTCTACACGGTCGAGCGGCACAAGCGGTTGGTGCGCGAAACCGGGCAGCTGTTCCGTGAGCTTGGCCTGACCAACGTGACCGCGATGTTGTCGGACGGATCGTTTGGCCTGTCCGAGCAGGCGCCGTTTGACCGTATCATTGTAACCGCAGCCGCCGAGGACCCGCCCGGGCCGCTCTTGGCGCAGTTGAAAATCGGCGGTATCATGGTGTTGCCGGTGGGACAGTCGGATGCGGTTCAGACCCTGATCAGGGTGACCCGCACCGAAACCGGACTGGACTATGACGAACTCTTGCCCGTTCGTTTCGTACCCCTGCTGGAGGGGCTGGGAAAAGACGGAGTTTAAAGGTATATTCAGAATTATGCGCTGGAACCCCGAATAACAGGGGCAGGTGTTGAGGACAGTAAAATGAGAGCAGTTTCTAAATCAGCAATGCGTCGCTGTGCGACGGGTGTGGCTGCCCTGGCTATTCTGGCCGGGTGCGAGGGGCCATATGACTATGACCTGCGCGGCAATGTCGGCGGGTTTTCGACCGCCGATGCGGCGCTGGCCGCGACCACCAATCGGCCCACGCCGGATGCGCGTGGTGTGATCAGCTATCCCAACTATCAGGTTGCCGTTGCGCGCCGGGGCGACACGGTGGGCGATGTCGCCAGCCGCATTGGCATGCCGGTCACTGAACTGGCCCGGTTCAACGGGTTGCAACCCAATGACTCGCTGCGTGAGGGTGAGGTTCTGGCCCTGCCGCGCTCGGTCGGTGGTTCCAGCAATGTCGATATTGCCTCGATCGCCGGAACCGCGATTGACGAAGCGCCGCAGTCGGATACGGTTCAGACCACAGCTCTGAACCCGGCGTCGGCCGCACCGGCACCTGCGCCTGCCGGACCCGAGCCGATCCGGCACAAGGTCAAGCGTGGCGAGACTGCGTATACCATCGCGCGTCTCTATCAGGTGTCGGTGGAATCGCTGGCCGAATGGAACGGGCTGGGATCTGATTTCGCAGTGCGTGAAGATCAGTACCTGCTGATCCCGGTCAAGGATCAGTCCGCACCGCGCGCCGCTGCTCCGGCGGCAACGGCGACGGCTGTAACACAGCCGGGTCAGGGCTCTCCGACGCCGACACCGCCAAGTGCGACGCAACCCTTGCCGGATGAAAAGATTGCTGCAGCCACGCCAGCGCCGGACGTCACTGCCGAGGCGCCCACGAATTCGGGATCGTCGGCTTTGGCTGCACCGGTCGGCGGGACGATCATCCGAACCTATGACAAGGGCAAGAACGAGGGCATTGATATCGCAGCCTCCCCGGGAACCACAGTGCAAGCCGCCGAGGCCGGGACGGTGGCCGCTATCACCGCAGACGCGGATCAGGTGCCGATCATTGTGGTCAAGCACAACAATGACCTGCTGACGGTCTATGCCAATGTCGACAACATCACCGTCAAGAAGGGTGATCGGGTCCGGCGGGGGCAGAAGATCGCCGCCCTGCGCGGGGGTGACAATGCCTATGTGCATTTTGAGGTGCGTCAGGGCTTTGAGTCGGTCGATCCCGAGCCCTATCTGAAGTGACCGAAATGGCCCGTTCCGGGCCATGCCTCCGGCGGGGATATTTTTGGCCAGATGAAGGGCGGATCACCCGTGAGGGTCGTAGTCGCTGAGTCGTTTGCCGGGTTCGTCGGTGAAAAGCTCGGGCAGGGCTGTGACGGATTCGATCAGGTCGATGCGGAAGACGCGGAAGCCGTTGCGCAGCTCGCACCATGCGGTGAGGGTCCAGACGCGGCCCCAATATTCCATGTGTAGCGGGCGGATGGTGCGGTCGGTCAGGGTGCCGTCGATGCGGCGATAGCTAAGGTGCAGTTTCTGGCGTGATTTGATCGCGGCGCGGATCGGGGCCATATGGGCCAGCCCGCGCGCGGCATCGGCAAAGGGGTAGACGGCGAATTTCCAGCTATCTGCCTCGGCGATGACCTGAGTTGGCAGGACGGCGTCGATCTTTTCGGCCAGCGACTCGGCGGCGGATTTGAGGTCGGGGTCGGCGGCTTCGGCCACGATGGCCATGCCGAGGTTCAGCGCCTCAAGCTCAGCCGGTGTCAGGTTCAGCGGGGGCAGGGTGATCTGCTCGCGCACCATGTAGCCCACGCCGCGTTCGCCCTCGACCGGGACGCCCGAGGCAACCAGCGTATCCATATCGCGATAGATCGTGCGGACCGACACTTCGAGCCGGTCCGCGATATCCTGCGCGCGGTGCAGTTTGCCGTCGCGCAGGATCTGGATGATGTCGAACAGGCGGTCAGTGCGGCGCATCTGACACTGCCTTGCCCGGTCTTAGGCTGTCATGTTCCATAGCACATTCTCATGGCGCATCTGGACGCTGTCTGGGTCGATCACCGCCATCATGGCGGCTGCGCAATCCTGCTGCATGAAGGCAGCCGCAGCGTCCTGTGCGGATTTCATGTCTGTCCAGACGACATAATCGGTCCAGCGACCGTCATCGCCCTGGCTCAGTTGTCGGTGGGCAAAGCCGGGGGCGGCGCGGACGAAAGCCTCGGACGCCTGGCTGAGTTTCACATACTCCTCAGGCGTGGTGCCGTCGGTGAGGGTAAAGGTGACGATTTCTGCGACATGGGTCATGTGGTTCTCCGTTGACCTGGTTTCGATATCGTCTTTCTAGGGCTTTCCAACTGACATAAACCTGTCAGTAGGAAATAGCCAGCCCGCAAAAAATGCGCGATCTGTTCAAATTTGCGCGTAGATCGGGGCCGGCGCACTTTTGCTGCCGCGCGTGCAGGCGTAGACACGGGGCCAGATCATATTTCCGGCGCACTGCGCTGACGTAGAAGGAGACAAGACATGCTCAACAATATCGGCCTTCCCGGCCTGCTGCTGATCGCCGTTGTGGTTCTGGTGCTGTTTGGCCGCGGCAAGATCAGCTCGTTGATGGGTGAAGTGGGCAAAGGCATCACCGCGTTCAAGAAAGGCGTCAAGGACGGCTCGGAGGAACTGGAACAGGACGCGTCCGAGCTGGCCAAAGACGTCACCCCCGAGACCGACAAAGACAAGGTCTGAGCCTAGATGTTTGATCTGGGCTGGACCGAGCTTCTGGTCATCGGCATCGTCGCGTTGATCGTGGTGGGGCCGAAGGACCTGCCTGTGCTGTTTCGCAATGTCGGACGGTTCGTCGGCAAGGCGCGCGGCATGGCGCGCGAGTTCAGCACCGCGATGAACGAGGCGGCGGATGAGGCTGGCGTCAACGAGATCAAGAAGGGCCTGAAGGCAGCAACCAACCCCGTGGGCAGCGCGATGGACGGCATCAACGAGGCCGCGCGCGATGTGGCCAAGTCCCTCGATCCGACCAAGTTCGACCCTGACAGTGAAACGGGCAAGCTGGCTGCTGAGCGGGCCGAACAAGCCAAGAAGATTCAGGCCACAACGGCCCGCGCGGCTGCGGAGCGCAAAGCCAAAGAGGCTGCAGATGCGCTGGCCAAGGCGGAAGAGGCCGAAGCCGCGTTGAAAACCGAAAGCAAGACATGACCAAGACCGACGAGATCGAGGACAGCTCGGCCCCATTGATCGAGCATCTGGCCGAGCTGCGCACACGGCTGATCCACTGCGTTGTGGCGTTCCTGATCGGCATGATCATCTGTTTCACCGTGGCCACGCCGCTGTTCAACTTCCTCACGCAGCCTTTGTGCGAGGTGTTGACCGAGCGTGGGCAGGATTGCGGACTGATCTTCATCTCGCCGCAGGAAGGGTTCTTTGTCGCCATCAAGGTGTCGCTGCTGGGCGGGTTCATTCTGGCCTTTCCCTATATCGGGATGCAGATGTGGCGCTTTGTGGCGCCGGGCCTGTACAAATCGGAAAAAAACGCGTTTTTGCCGTTCATGCTGGCCTCGCCCTTCATGTTCCTGCTGGGCGCAAGCTTTGCGTTTTATGTCGTCACGCCACTTGCCTATGATTTCTTCCTTGGGTTCCAACAGTTCGGCGCCGAAGGAGAGGCTGTCGCCGAAGGCGCCACCGCCCCGCTGAGTGTGGTGTTCCAGGGCTCGGCGCAGGAATATCTGAACCTGACCATCAAGTTCATCGTGGCCTTTGGCCTCTGCTTTCAACTGCCGGTCTTGCTGACCCTGATGGGCAAGGCGGGTTTGGTCAGTGCCGAAGGTCTGGGCGCGGTGCGCAAATACGCGGTGGTTGGCATTCTGGTATTGGCCGCCATCGTGACACCGCCGGATGTGATCACTCAGATCATCCTGTTCGTGGTGGTCTACGGTCTCTATGAGATTTCGATCTTCCTGGTCGCCCGGGTTGAGAAGAAACGCGAAGAACAGCTGCGCGCCGATGGCTATTATGACGATGAAGAGGCCGAAGCGGATGCGGACATGATGCAGGATTACGAAGAGACCAAGTAATCTGAGCAAGCAACGGAAAAGGCGCGCCCGGTTTCGGCGCGCCTTTTTCATGTGCGGCCCTTGTTGTGCCGAACGGAACATGGTTGAACGCCGCAGGACCACCCCGGAGGAGCCGATGGACGACCAAGCCCTGAACCGTATCGCCGACGCGCTGGAGCGCATCGCGCCCGCACCGCTGGCCGCGCCCGATTTCAACGCCGCGCCGGCCTTCGTCTGGCATGTGGAACCCGACCGGCTTGAACCCGTCACGCAGGTCAACCGGGTCGATCTGGATTTGCTGGTGGGGATCAACCGATCCCGCGACACGCTGTTGGACAACACACGCCGCTTTGCCGCTGGTTACAAGGCCAACAACGCGCTTTTGTGGGGCGCGCGCGGTATGGGGAAATCCAGCCTTGTCAAAGCCGTCCATGGCACCCTGCAGGCCGAACACCCGGACCTGAAACTGGTGGAACTGCAGCGCGAGGATATGGCTTCGGTCGCGCGCCTGCTGAACCACCTGAGGTCAGCGCCGCACCGGTTCATCCTGTTCTGCGATGACCTGTCGTTCAGCCATGATGACCAGCACTATAAATCTCTCAAGGCGGTGCTGGATGGTGGTATCGAAGGCCGCCCGGAAAACGTGGTGTTCTACGCCACCTCGAACCGGCGCCATCTGATGCCGCGCGACATGATCGAAAACGAACGCTCCAGCGCAATCAACCCGTCCGAGGCGGTCGAGGAAAAGGTTTCACTCTCCGACCGGTTTGGCCTGTGGCTCGGCTTCCACCCCTGCGATCAGGATGAATATCTGGCGATGATCGACCGCTACTGCGCCGCTCACGGCGTCAAGGTCGATCCGGAAACCCTGCGCGCCGAAGCCATCGAATGGCAGGCCACGCGCGGCTCACGCTCGGGCCGCGTCGCGTGGCAATTCTTCGTCGATCTCGCCGGGCGCAACGGCGTTCATATCGCGTAATCCGCTCGCTTCATCTGGCCAAAATATCCCCGCCGGAGGCATGGCCCGTCAGGGCCATCCGCTACAGCTGTGCCAGTATTCGCGCCGCTTCATCTGCAGGGCTGGTCAGTGCATCCCGATCCTCGCCGGGGTGGAACCGGGCGCGAACGGCTGTGGGCATCGGCGCAGGCTCGACAATCGACACGCGCGGCCCCGTCCGTTCGGTCTCGGCCGCCCAACTGCGCGCCAGTGCCATCTGTGCCGCTTTGGTGGCGCCGTAGATGCCATAGAACTTCTCGCCCGCCTTGGGGTCATCGAAGAATACCGCATGACCGGCATCCCCCAGCAAGGGCGTCACATACGGGATCAGCAGTGAGGTGGCTGTAGCGTTGATGTTGACAGCCTTTGCCCATTCCTTGGGGTCGACAAAATGCGCGGGCGTCAGGGCCGAGGTGTGGATGGCGGTATGCAACCACAGATCAACCTTGCCCCAGCGGTCGTGAATGCCCCGGCACAGTGTTGCCATCGCATTCGGGTCAGCAATGTCCATCGGCGCCAATGTGGCCGAGCCGCCCTTGGCCTGAATGCGGTCGTCCAGTTCTTCCAGCCCGCCTGTGGTGCGGGCAACGGCGACGATGTGGTATTCTGGGGCCAGCGCTTCGGCCAATGCCGCGCCCAACCCGCGTGAGGCCCCGGTGACGAGGGCGATTTTGCTCTGATCGGTCATGAGGGAGGGTTTGAACCCGTGCGCGCAAAGCGTCAAGTCAGGATCAGCCGCCGGGAATGCCGATCCGCTGGTTCTGGCCGCTTTGTCGCAGCACGATGCCCTGTTCATCAATGGCCAGCACATGGCCTGAACCCACGCGGCTGCCGGGTTTCACCTTTTTCACCCGTCCCGAGGACATCCGGACCAGCGCCTGCAGCTCGGCCTTGGGGCCAAAAACCCCCAGCACCGAAACCGAATTTCTTTTGAGCGCACCCACCTGCGTGGCTGCGCTTTTGACCGTTGTGTTTGGCATGATCTGCGGTCGGGTCTGGTGCCCGAACCCCGTGTTGTGAGTGGTTTGAAGCGTTCGGGTATCACGGCATGTAGGCGACCTGAAGAGACACGCAAGAGTGCTGCGACGGCTTAAGTTTCCACCTGTGCAAGTCACTGCCCGATCAGAAAAAACAGTAGGCGGATTCTGACCGATTGGCGCGGCTGACCAATGGCGGGGCCAGCCACGTCAATGCATCCCGAATCGATTGTCGGAAACGTTCAGCCCGAGGCCAGCTTCGCCGCGTTCCACGAACTGCCGACGACCTGCATATCCTCGCGCTTTTTGCTGACCCGGCTGCTGTTCTCCAGGCTGTCCAGATACTCCTGATCGACGCCGGTAATGTAATTGCCATCAAAGCAGGAACAGTCAAACGCCTCGATCTCGGGGTTGCCCTCCTTGGCCGCCCAGATCAGATCGTCAAGCCGCTGATAGAACAGGGCATCTGCACCCAGTTCCTTGCGGATTTCTTCGATCTCTTTGCCATGGGCAATCAGTTCATGCCGGGTGGGCATGTCGATGCCATAGACATTGGGATACTTCACCGGTGGCGATGCACTGGCGATATAGACCTTTTTCGCACCGGCCTCGCGGCACATCTGCACGATTTTCTTGATGGTGTTGCCGCGCACGATCGAATCGTCGATCAGCAGCACGTTATGGCCGTCGAATTCCAGAGGAACGGCGTTCAGCTTGCGACGGACGGATTTCTGCCGCTCGGCCTGACCGGGCATGATGAAGGTGCGCCCGACATAGCGGTTCTTTACCAGACCTTCACGATAGGGGATGCCGGTGATCTTGGCCGCTTCTAGCGCCACAGGCCGGGCGCTGTCGGGGACCGGGATGATCCGGTCGATCTGAAGTCCCGAATCCTCAATCTGTTTTGCCAGCGTCTGTCCCATGCGCATCTGGGTTTTGTAGACCGACACGCCATCCAGCAGCGAATCCGGACGGGCGAGATAAACATATTCGAAGATACACGGCGTCAGCTTGCCTTCGACGGCCTGGAATTCATGCATGTTACCGTCAAGGTCGATCAGTATCGCCTCGCCAGGGTTGAGATCGCGCAGCTTGTCGAAGCCGTTGATGCCAAAGGCCACGTCCTCGGAGGCAAAGGCATAATCGTCACCTTCGCCTTGCGCTGCACGTTTGGCAACCGACAGCGGGCGAATGCCATAGGGGTCGCGGAAGGCCAGCATGCCGACACCGGCGACCAGACAGATCACCGAATAGGCGCCCTGAATACGTTCCATGGTCATCTTGACGCCCGCGAACAGGTTGCGGATCGGATCGGCATTGCCGTTCACCTTGATCGCGTCGGCCACCTTGTCGGCCAGCACGTTCAGCAGGACCTCGGAGTCGGAGGTGGTGCGCAGGTGGCGGCTGTATTTCGCGGTGACCTTTTCGCGCTGCTCTTCGGTGTTGGTGATGTTGCCGTTATGGACCAGATAGATGCCATAAGGGGCGTTCACGAAGAAGGGCTGCGCCTCGGCCGCGCTGAGCGATCCTGCGGTGGGATAGCGGACATGGCCCATGCCGACCTTGCCCAGAAGGGTTTCGGCGTCATTGGCGTTGAACACATCCTTGACCAAACCATTGGCCTTTTTCTCGCGGAAGAATTCGCCGTTATAGGTGACGATCCCCGAGGCATCCTGACCTCGGTGCTGCAGCATCAGCAACCCGTCATAGATTTCCGCAAAGACATCATGTGTCCGACTTGCGATCCCCAAAATCCCACACATAAACGGGCTCCAATTTCTATGACTTGTTCAGGCTGACGGTCAGGTCGGGGCGGCTGCGGCTGGGTATCTGAACGGGATTATGCGGGCCAGAAGGGCGCAAAGCGGGCACAGCCGCAACGGCGGCCTGTGCGAAAGAAAGCAGATACAGCAAGATCGGCAGCTCCGATTCCATCTTGGTTCGGCCTCCACATACTGCCAAACGATGCGTGTGTCATCAAAGGATCACATCTGCGATTTGCCGCAGGTGGGATTTCACCGCACCGTGAGTTTCAGGTGACAATTGCGCAGACCTATGCTGTCATATGTCGACACACGCCCTTGCAGGCAGTTCGGAAGCATCGGGTAGAAGACAGCTATGTGGCAACACAAGCAGAACAGGTCAAAACAAGAACCGGTTAAGCGGCGGTGCCATCGCTGCCGCGGGGCAGGGCGCGCGCCCTGCGAGATCTGCAAGGGCACCGGTGAAGTGATCAAAAGCCGCGATCAGTTTGGTAAGCCCATTCCCAGCCGCTGCGATGGCTGTTTCGGGCTGAAATCCATCCGCTGTACTATTTGCGGGGGCGAAGGGTTCCTCTGATTCCGGTGTGCCAGACATGAAAAAGCCCGGTCGGGGCCGGGCTTTCATCAGGGTCTGATTGGCTGATTTCAACCTTCCGAAGAACCGTCCGCGGTGCAGCTGGCGACCAGCTGTTCGTACTGGGCAGTGACCCAGCCCAGAGCGGCCTCGGGGTTTTGTTCTTCGATCTTGCCGCTGAACTGTTCGAACACTTTGGCCGAGCGGCTTTCGTCAACCATCGTGTAGGACTGACCGGTCATCACGGTGTCGTAGACAAAAAACGCAATCGCCACCAACAGGATGCCGCGGGCGATGCCGAAGAAGAAGCCAAGCGCCTGATCAAGACCGCCAATCGCCGAGCGTTGCACCAGCGATGAAAACAGCGGGGTGAAAATGCTGACCACGATCAGCGCAATGGCGAAAACCGCCGCAAAGCCGGTGATGACCGACAATTCGCAACTGTCGCGCAGGAACTCTCCGACCACCGGGACCTCTTTGACCAGCGGTACGGCTTGTGGCGCAAAGATGAATGCCAGCACAGCGGCGGCGACCCAGCCCGCGATGGCCAGAACCTCGCGCATGAAACCGCGCGAATAGGCCAGCAAGCCCGACAGCACGATGATCAGGGCCACAACCCCGTCAATTATTGTAAAACCTTCCATGGCCCTCGCCTGTTCGTTTTTCTGCCCCTCGGGGCGCGACCTTAACCTGCTCCGAAGGTTTCGCCAACAAACCCCACCAAATCAGAGGATCGGGTGAGTGTCAGACCTGCCACAGTGCCGGTTTTGCCACCTGCCGGAGCAATTGCCGCCGTGAAACCAAGTTTTTGCGCCTCTTTCAACCTGTTTTCGGTCTGCGGGGCCGGTCTAAGTGCCCCGGACAGCGAGATTTCTCCGAAAACCACGGTATCTGCGGGCAGGGCTGTGTCTTCGCGGGCGCTCAGCAGCGCGGCGGCAACGGCCAGATCGGCGGCGGGTTCGCTGACTTTCAGACCGCCGGCGACGTTCAGATAGACATCGAGCCCGGCAAAGGGGATGCCGCAGCGCGCCTCGAGTACCGCGAGGATCATCGCCAGCCTGCCGCTGTCCCAGCCCACCACGGTGCGGCGGGGCTGCGAATGGGGCGATGGGGCTACAAGTGCCTGCAATTCCACCAGAACGGGCCGCGTGCCTTCGATTCCTGCGAACACGGCCGAACCGGGGCTGGGCGTGCCACGTTCCGACAGGAACAGTGCCGAGGGGTTGGTGACCTGCGCCAGGCCCTTGCCGGTCATCTCAAACACGCCGATCTCATCTGCCGGGCCAAAGCGGTTCTTGACCGCGCGCAGGATACGGAACTGGTGGCCGCGCTCGCCTTCGAAATAGAGCACGGTGTCGACCATGTGTTCGACCACCCGGGGGCCTGCGATCTGGCCTTCCTTGGTGACGTGGCCGACCATGATGATCGACACGCCGTGGCGTTTGGCAAATGTCGTCAGCTCATGCGCGGCGGCGCGGACCTGACTGACCGAGCCCGGTGCGCTGTCGACATTGTCGGCCCACATGGTCTGAATCGAGTCGATGATTGCGAGGCCGGGCTTTTCGGCTTCCAGCGTGGTGAGGATGTCGCGCAGGTTGGTCTCGGCGGCCAGTTGCACCGGGGATTCTTCCAGACCCAACCGGCGCGCGCGCATTCTGACCTGCGCGCTGGCTTCTTCGCCTGAGACGTAGATGGTTTTTACGCCCTTGCGTGCAAAACGCGCAGCGGCCTGTAGCAGTAGAGTGGATTTGCCGATTCCGGGATCTCCGCCGACCAGCAGGGCCGAGGCGGGGACGAGGCCGCCGCCGAGAACGCGGTCAAGCTCTTCGACGCCGCAGAGCGTGCGTGGAGGGGGTGTTTCTTCGGTCGACAGGTCAGTGAGCGCGATCGACTGGCCGCGTTTGCCGCCAAGCGATTTCTTGGCGGGCCCAGCCGAGAGGGGTGCTTCCTGAATGATGGTATTCCATTCGCCGCAGCCATCGCAGCGGCCCGACCATCTTGTATGTGAGGCACCGCAGGCGGAGCAGGTGAAGGATGGTGTCTTTGCCATGCCGCCCTTGGTGCCCGAGGAAGGGCGGTTCTTCAAGCCCTCGCGGGCTTTCCTCTCCGCCGAGGGCGCACCGCGTCCTCAGGCCCTGTGGGCCATCGTCCGCGGCGGGCGCTGAAAGCGCCTATTCGGCTGCCCGAGGGGGTGTCATGGCCACCACGCTGGCGGGTGTTTTGTCGTCCGAGGGGGATTGCAACTGCGCCGAAAGCTCGGGGAGAAGGTCGAACAGTTCATCCCTGAGGCGCGCGAGTTGCGATTTTGCGATGGATTCCTCGATCTCGATGTCGCGGGTCCATTGGCGCAGCTCGTGCTGGATGGTCTGGGCGTCTTCGATGCGGTGCTGGAATTGCTCGATCTCTTCCTGACGCTGCCGCAGGAAGGCGCGGGCGCGTTCGACCTTGGCGTCCCCGTAGGTCTCGGCCAGTTCCTGGCTTATCTGGCTCATCTGAGCAGCCAGTTCCAGCACCTGCGGCTCGAGCCCCTGCAGATCGGGGTGATCGCGCAGGAAGGCCATGCGTTCTTTCACCGCGTCGAATTCCGAGGACAGCGCAAAGGCACCGCTGCGGTCGGCGGCATGGGCGAGCTGATACGCCCCGGCCACGTCCTGCATGTTCAGCGAGAAGTTTCGGTGGGTTCGTTCCAGCGCCATCATGCGGGCGCTGGAGGGCAGGTAAAAGGCCAGCATCAGGATCAGCACGGTAAGGCCGATCTGGACATAAAGACCGGCATCAATGGTGGCACCACCGCTGAGGCCAGCCTGAAGCGAAAGCCAGGGCAGGATGCCGAAGGCAGATAGAACAGTTGTTGTGACCGCGAATAATGCTGCGGCGCAGATCAGGAAGAACGTCAGTTTCAACAGGGCATTCTGAAATTGCAAAGTCAGGCTATGGAGGGCGGCCATGATCGTCGATCTCCTTCTTCAACCGATGTGAAACCGGGCCGAAGCGGACGACAATCAAGCACGATCTGGTCCGCTCAGGACCCGTGAACTACAAACACGTTGCTGCTCGAAATATCATAAAGATACTCAGAAATGCGTTTTCAATCAATTAGGTCTGAGGTTTTCGTGATCCAAATGTCATCTCTGTAATATGACCTAAGGTCAACGAAGCAAGGATGCAGCCGGTGAACAGGTAGAGGCCCCATGCGGTTTCGATGGTGGCGTATGAGATGCCCTTGGCCAGCGTGATGTAGAGCGCGATGAGGAAGATATCGGCCATCGCCAGCTTGCCGAGGATGTTGAGCGCGGGCTGGACGCGCGGGTCGAGCAGGTTCCATTGGACCAGCGCGGTGCCGATGGTTTTGATGTAGGGCGCGAAGAGGGCGAAGACGGTAACGATCAGCGCGAGGAAGATGTCGGATTTCCACAAGGACTGGAGCCCGGTGATGACGCTGATTTCGCTAAGGCCGAAAATCGGCAACAGCCCCGCGCGCATCAGCGGGGCGAACCACGCAATGGGGTAGAGGATCAGGAGTGAGAGAGTGGCGAGGCGGAGGGTCATATGTACTTATTAGGTGTTCCGCCGCCTATCGGGCGACGCGTTTCAGTTATGTGTTAGCTTAATTCAAGAATTCAAACTCGTTTTTGTCAGTGGGGAGACGTCAGATGCCAGCTTTTGTGGCTTTCAAGTCAATTGTTGATCCTTCGGATTGCGATTTTCTGGGGCATATGAATGTCTCGCGGTACTTTGCGGCTTGCTCAGATTCGGTATTTGCTATCCAATCGGAGATGGGATTGAACGCAGACGATATGCGTTCGGGACGGAAGCTATCATTTGCGGTGGTACATGCGGAGAGTAGTTTCCTCGCGGAACTTCGAGCGGGGGAGGCTATTCAGATGGAGAGTGAGGTACTCGAGATAGGCGGGAAGTCGGTCACCTTCCGACACAGATTGCTGCGCTCTGCCGACAGAAAAACTGTATTCTCAACAGTGTTCAAATGCGTCTTGTTAAGTCTCGAATCTCGAAAAGCCGAATTGCTTCCAGATGAGGTTGTCGCAAGCGCGAAAAACTGGCTAGTGAGTGAGAAAGATTAGCGCACTGCCTCAATCGGACCCTCAGCACTGCCACTGATGAACTGCTCCACATAAGGATCGCCCGAGGCGTCCATCTGGCCGACCGGGCCGGTCCACTGGATCACGCCTCCGTGCAGCATGGCGACGTTGTCGGCAATCGCGCGGACCGAGCTCATGTCGTGGGTGATGGTCATCGCGGTGGCGCCCATCTCGGTCACGATCTCGCGGATCAGGTCGTTGATGACGCCGGACATGATTGGGTCGAGCCCTGTAGTGGGTTCGTCAAAAAAGATGATCTCGGGCTCGGCGGCGATGGCGCGGGCGAGGCCGACGCGTTTTTGCATGCCGCCCGACAGCTCGGCTGGGAACCGGTCCGCGACGTTGGATTTCAGGCCCACACGGCGCAGTTTCTCGATGGCGATTTCGCGGGCTTCATCCGCCGGGCGTTTCAGCGACCCGCGCAGCAGGCGGAAGGCGACGTTTTGCCAGACGGGCAGCGAGTCGAACAGCGCTGCGCCCTGAAACAGCATCCCGAAGCGGGCCAGAAACGCGTCGCGGTCGCCTTTGGTGGCGTCCTTGCCATCGACATAGATCATGCCGCTGTCGGGTTTGATCAGGCCGAGGATACATTTCAGCGCCACCGATTTGCCCGTCCCCGAACCGCCGATGATGACCATCGACGTGCCCTTGGGGATCTCAAGGTTCATGCCTTGCAGGACGCGGTTGTCGTCAAAGGCTTTTGTTACGTTCTCCATCCGGATCATAGCGAGAAGAACACCCCTGTGAGTACGAAATTGGCGGCGAGGATCAGCACGGCGGCGGCCTCGACCGAGCCTTTTGTGGCGCGGCCCACGCCCTGCGCGCCGCGGCCCGAGGACATGCCATAATAGCAGCCCATGATGGCTGCGATCACGCCGAAAGCAGCGCCTTTGACCAGTGATGAGACGATGTCGCGGGTTTCAAGGAAGTCCACCGTGTTTTTCAGATAGGCCGCCGGGTTGAAGCCCAGATTTTGCGTGGCCACGGTGTAACCCCCTGCGATGCCAATGATATCTCCGACCCCGACCAGCGCCGGGACGGTGATCAGGGCGGCCAGCACGCGCGGGGCGGTGAGGTATTTCATCGGGTGCGTGGACAAAGTGACCAAAGCGTCGATCTGCTCGGTCACTTTCATCGTTGCGATCTCGGCAGCGATCGAGGAGGTCACGCGGGCGGCGATCATCAGGCCGACCAGCACCGGGCCAAGCTCTCGCACCATGCCAATGGCGACGATCTGAGGCACCACGGCCTCGGCGTTGAAACGCGCGCCGCCTGCGTAGATCTGCAGCGCCAGCGCACCGCCGGTGAAGATGGCGGTCAGGCCGACCACCGGCAGCGACAGCCAGCCGATGTTCAGCAGGGCGATCCCGAACTCGCGCGGGTAAAACGGCGGGCGGAAAATATGCGAAATCGCGTCGAGCGCAAACAGCGCGACGCGGCCAAACGCGGCCAGCACGGTCAGGATGGCGCGTCCCAGCTCACCCAGCAATGAGACGGGGTTCATTCCACGTAGCCTCGGGAATAGCGGCTGCCGAGAGAGGTCAGAATCTCATAGCCGATGGTTCCGGCGGCTTCGGCCAGATCATCGACGGTTTGGTGCCCGTTCAGAATACGCAGGCGATCGGGTTTGTATGGCAAATCGGTTACATCCACGGTGATCAGGTCCATCGAGATACGTCCTACCACCGGGCAGGGCTGATCACCAGCGAATGTATCGATGCCGCCGCCGATGGCACGATGCAGCCCATCGGCATAGCCCGCCGCGACGGTTGCGATCCTGGACGGACGGCGCGCGGTCCAGGTGCCGCCATAGCCCACGGTCTCACCCACCGCGACGTCGCGGACCTGAATTACCGGCAGATCGACAGCGACCACCGGCTTTGCCCCGGCAAAGGGCATCCCGCCATACAGGCCAATGCCCGGGCGGCAGAAGTCGAAGTGATATTCGGAACCCAGCAAAATACCCCCGGTCGCGGCCAGCGAGCGGGGCACCTCGACGCCATCTGTCATCTGCTTGAACGTCTCAAGCTGTTGGCGATTCATCGGATGGTCGGGCTCGTCCGCGCAGGCCAGATGGGACATCACAACCAGCGGATCACGCTTTAACGCGTCGTGTCGCAGTTCCGCCCAATCCGCGGGTTCCAGTCCGAGGCGGTTCATGCCGCTGTCCAGCTGGATGCCGAACTTGTGATCCGGCAAGGCCTCGAGATGGCGTTTGAACTGTTCGGGCGAGTTGATCAGCGGCGTCAGCTTGTGGTCGCGCAGCAGATCGGCATCGCCTTCCATATGGCCTGAAAAGACGGCAACCATCGGGCCGGGGCCAACCGCCTCGCGGACGATGGCGCCTTCCTCGGCTGCGGCCACAAAGAATTTGCGCACACCTTCTTCGGCCAAAGCCCATGCAACCGGTTCCGCCCCCAGCCCGTATGCGTCGGCTTTTACCACGGCGCCGGTTTCGACGTCAGTTTTGGCATTAAGCGCCTGCCAGTTCTGTGCCAGCGCGTGTAGATTGATCGTTAGATGTGCAGTACTCATGATCCCGTTCAAAACATTGCCCGAACCAAGGTCAAGAGGGAATGGTGACCAGCAACAGGCTTTGACGTCTCAGATTGAGTTTGATGCGTCGTAGGGCCAATAAATCCAAGGATTTGCGCGGTTTGGATCAAACTCAGGCCCTGAGCGTGATTGTACTCACATCGGTGTTAAAACATCCCCCAAGCACCAATCGTTCATGTTTTTCGTGCAGGCAGAGCGATATGCTTATTTGATGGTTGCTATGCTGCGAAGGCCAGAGGCACTCTGTGGTCGGGGATTAAGGCGATCAGGGGCATGTCGATGGCTATCCAATTTATGTCAGGTTTCAACCATCGTGAGCCCGGGATCGGGGCGCTTTTCACTGATGTCTTCACAGCCTCAGAAGGGGCGGATGAAGGCAAACAGATCGGCGCGTTTGTGCGCGATCTGATGGCAACTACGGCCGAAGAGGATCTTAATGTGTTTTCAGCCGTCGAAGATGGCGTTCTGCTTGGGTGCATCTTCCTGTCCCGTATGTGGTTCACGCAGGATGCACGGCAGGTGTTCATTCTGTCTCCGGTCGCGGTCAGCACAGACCATCAGAAGGCCGGAATTGGGCAGGCTCTGATCCGTCATGGACTGGATCAGCTGCGCGCGGCGGGGGTGGATGTGGTCTTTACCTACGGAGACCCGACCTATTACGGCAAAACGGGTTTCCTGCCGATTTCAGAGGCGGTTGCGCAGGCGCCCTTGAAGCTGAGCTATCCGCACGGTTGGCTGGCGCAGTCTCTGTCCGGCGACCGGATGCACCCCTTGAAGGGCGCGTCGCGCTGTGTTGCGGCGTTGAACCGGCCCGAGCTTTGGTAGGCGTCAGTATCCTTCGATCTCGCCGCCCTGTTGCCAGGGTTTGACCAGATTGCCGAAGCGGGTGAACTGGGCCTCGAAGGACAGCTCGACCGTGCCGATGGGGCCGTGGCGTTGCTTGCCGACGATGACCTCGGCCTTGCCGTGCAGGCGTTCCATGGCCTGCTTCCACTCTTCCATCTTTTCCAGCTCGTGATCGCCGGGCTTTTCGCGTTCCTTATAGTATTCCTCGCGGAACACGAACATCACCACGTCTGCGTCCTGTTCGATCGAGCCTGATTCCCGCAGGTCGGACAGTTGCGGGCGCTTGTCGTCGCGGTTTTCGACCTGACGCGATAGCTGTGACAGGGCGATGACCGGGATATTGAGTTCCTTGGCGATGGCTTTCATGCCCATCGAAATTTCGGCAATCTCGTTGACGCGGTTGTCGGCCATACCGCGGCAGAGCTGCAGATAGTCAATGACCAGCAGGTCCAGACCATGCGTCCGCTTCAACCGCCGCGCGCGGGCGGCAAGCTGCGAAATGGGCAGGGCGGGGGTGTCGTCGATGAACAGCGGGCAGGCTTCCAGTTCCTTGGCCGCGTCCACGAAACGGCGGAACTCGGCCTCGGTCATGTCGCCTTGACGGATCTTGTGAGACGAAATCTCGGAGGCTTCGGCAAGAACCCGGCCCGCCAACTGTTCGGCGCTCATTTCGAGCGAGAAGAAGCCGACAACACCACCGTCAACCGCGCCTTCGCTGCCATCGGGTTTCAACCCGCGCTTGTAGGCCTTGGCCACGTTGAACGCCACGTTGGTCGCCAGCGAGGTTTTCCCCATCGACGGACGACCGGCCAGAATGATCAGGTCGGACGGGTGCAACCCGCCCAACTGCTTGTCGAGATCGGCCAGACCGGTGGAAATCCCCGCCATGCCGCCACCGCGCTGGTACGCCTCGTTGGTGACGTTGACGGCTTCTGTGACCGCCTTGAGGAAGGATTGAAAGCCTTGCTCGGTCTGGCCCTGCTCGGAAAGCTGATAGAGCTGTTGCTCGGCCTCGACGATTTGTTCCTTGGGCTCGCTACTGACATCGACCCGCGCCGCCTTGTCCGAGATATCCCGACCCAGCCGGATCAACTCGCGCCGGATGGCGAGGTCATAGATCATCTGGGCGTAGTCATGCACCGCAAAGGCGCTGATCGACGCGCCGGCCAGTTTGACCAGATAGGCCGGGCCGCCCAGTTCCTTAAGCCCCTCATCCTCGGCCATGAAGGATTTCAGCGTCACGGGCGAGGCCAGCGCATTCTTGGCGATGCGGGTGGCCGCGA
This sequence comes from Ruegeria sp. L12, assembly GCF_056531745.1. Lineage (NCBI taxonomy): Bacteria > Pseudomonadati > Pseudomonadota > Alphaproteobacteria > Rhodobacterales > Roseobacteraceae > Ruegeria > Ruegeria sp. L12. The sequence continues at coordinate 136,883 of NZ_JBQFMH010000007.1, read as the reverse complement.
CCTCGTAGATGCGTGAGTGGACAGGGTCGTAGAAATGCTCGGCCCCGATGATCGAGGCGACCCGGTCATAGAGGTCGTTATTGGTCAGGATCGCACCCAGAAGCTGCTGTTCGGCCTCGATGGAGTGCGGCATGGTTTCGGCATTCTGAATCTGTGCCGCTGCCTGCTCGATACTGCTGATCTCGTTCATCTTGTCCCCGCTGCCCACGGCGCTTTCTACACGCAATTCCGGCGTGTCGGCTATCTGGAAATCCCTGTGGCTAACTATGGATAAAGCCTTGGGATAACTTTCCGGATAGTTTGGATACCTGCGTATGCCTGGCCTATTATGTATGAACTCGGTAAAAAGTCACCAGATATCGTGGTCTGCGACCCGATTCTTTAAGACTTATCCCCAATTCATCCACAAGAGATTTACGTGGATTTGTTCGCTTCCTGCCAGCCGCGCGGGTCGTTCAGGAAAGCCTCGACACCGTTAAGGGTCTCTTCATCAAACGCTTTCTGCGCTTTGGCTTCGGCCAGAACATCCCACCATGTGCAGAGCGAATGCAGCTTCACCCCATGATCACCCAGCGTTTTCTCGGTCTCTGGGAAAATACCGTAATAGAAAATCACCGCAGTATGCCCACAAGTGGCACCGGTTTCGCGGATCGCGTCGACGAAAGACAGTTTCGAGCCGCCATCGGTGGTCAGATCCTCGACCAGCAGCACGCGTTCCCCTTCGCTCATCGCGCCTTCGATGCGGGCGTTGCGGCCATAGCCTTTGGGTTTCTTGCGCACGTAGGTCATCGGCAGCGCCATGCGCTCGGCGACCATTGCGGCGAAGGGAATGCCTGCGGTCTCACCACCGGCGATGTTGTCGAACGCCTCGAATCCGGCATCACGCATCACGGTGACGGTCAGGAAATCCATCAGGGTCGAGCGGATGCGCGGGTATGAGATCAGCTTGCGGCAGTCGATATAGGTTGGGCTGGGCAGGCCGGATGCCAGCGTGAACGGTTCGCGCGAATTGAAATGTACCGCCTTGATCTCCAGCAGCATCCGCGCGGTCAGGCGGGCGATTTCGGTGCTGTCGGGGAAGGAACTGGGGATCATGGCGCAAACCTCTGGGCTGGAAGGGTGTCGCAGGCTGATAGCCCGAGCCCCGGTGCAGAGTCGAGGGGGCTGACCAAAAGAAAAGCGGACCCCCAAGAGGTCCGCTTTGCCCTTGCGGGCGGCAGAGCGCCAAGGTGGGCTTAGCTGCTCATGTCGTAGGCGCGTTCCCCATGAACCGAGAGGTCGAGCCCGTTTGTTTCGGTCTCTGCGTCTACGCGAATCGGGGTGATCAACGCAACCACCTTCACCAACACAATCGTGACAATTGCCGTAAAAGTACCCACGATCACCAGCCCGCCCAATTGCGCGGTCCATGTGCCCAGACCGAACAGCGCGATCATCAGCGTGCCGAAGATACCCCCGACACCGTGAACGGCGAAAACGTCCAGCGTGTCGTCGATGTTCAGCTTGTTGCGGATCACGCTGACGGCCTCCTGACACAGGATACCTGCAACGGCTCCGATGATCAGAGCCTGAACCGGACCCACAAAACCCGAGGCCGGGGTGATCGAGGCCAGACCCGCAATGGTGCCGGTCACCAGACCAACCATCGAGGCCTTGCCAAAGCGGATGCGTTCCCAAAGCGCCCAGGTCAGCGACGCGGTGGCGGCGGACAGATGCGTGACGGTCATGGCCATCGCGGCGCCCCCGTCTGCAGCCAGTTGCGAGCCGCCGTTGAAGCCGAACCAACCGACCCACAGCATTGCGGCGCCCACCATCACGTAACCGGGGTTGTGCGGCGGTGTCGTGCGGTTGCGGCGCGGGCCGAGGACAACGGCAATGATCAGCGCCGCCAAGCCAGCGGTTTCGTGGACGACGATGCCGCCCGCAAAATCGCGCACGCCGATCTCTCCCAGAATGCCTCCGTCCGCGAGCATCCCGCCACCCCAGATCCAATGCACGACGGGCGCATAACACAGCAGCATCCACAGCGCCGAGAAGGTGAGGACAAAGCCAAAGCCCACACGCTCGACATAGGCGCCGACGATCAGGGCGGGGGTGATGATGGCAAAGGTCATTTGGAAGGCGAAGAACAGCACCTCGGGCAGGGTACCCGCAAGGCTGTCGGCGTCCACACCGTTCAGGAACGCTTTGCCCAAACCGCCCCACAGGCCGCTTTCACCCGGGCCGAAGGCGATGGAATAGCCTGCGACTAGCCACAGAATGCTCATCAAACAGGCAATCGAGAAGCAGTGCATGAAGACGCTGAGCACATTTCGGGCACGGACAAGCCCGCCATAGAACAGGGCAAGGCCCGGCAATGTCATGAACAGGACCAGTGCTGTTGCCACGATGATCCACGCTGTATCGGCTCCGTTCATGGGCCGCTCTCCTTTCCCTTTGGGCGTCGGGCGGGGTCGCCCGATGCGTCGCGAGTGGTGTGGGGCGGTTTGAAGCCGAGCCGGGTTGGGGAAAAAAGAGGCAGAGGTGCAAAAAACCGCCTGTTTGGGCGGCTTTTTCTCAAATGACGATTGGTTTTGCGCCCTTTTGGCGCTTATGCTCTATAATTAAGCGGATTGCGAAAGGCCGCTCAGCAACATCTGCAACGCGTGATCGCGCGCGGCTTTGCGCACGTTGTCCCGCCCCAGCGCGCCGAATTCTACAGTTTCGGTGCGGGTTGGATGTGCCGCGCGGGCCAGCCCGAAACAGACGCGCCCTTCGGGTTTGTGCTCTGACCCGCCGGGGCCTGCGATGCCGGTGATCGAAACCGCCAGTTGCACGTGCGCGTTCCGCAGCGCGCCCTCGGCCATTTCGCGGGCAACCTGTTCCGAGACTGCACCATGGGCTTCAAGCGTGTCAGCGTGTACGCCCAACATTTCCCGCTTGGCGGTGTTGGTATAGGTGACGAAACCACGCTCGACCACGGCAGAGCTGCCGGGAATATCGGTCAGCGCGGCGGCGACCATGCCGCCGGTGCAGCTTTCGGCGGTGGCGATCATCACGCCCTGCGCCCTGGCGCGGTCGAGGATTTCGGTCGCGGTCACAGGCCCAGCACTCCGTGCGAAAACCCGGCCAGCAGCGCCACACCGATTGCGGCAAAGATGCCCGCAATCACGTCGTCCAGCATCACGCCCATCGGGTCTCCGCGCCGGTCGGCCCAACCGACCGGGCCGGGTTTGGTGATGTCGAACAGTCGGAACAGCAGGAAACCGGCGATCCAGCCGGGCCACAGCGCGGTGATTTCGATCCCGTGCGCCCATGAAGGGTAGGAAATCGCCCAGAGCGCGATGAATTGGCCCGCGACCTCATCAATGACGATCTCGGACGGGTCGTGGTCTTCCTGTCCTGCGGTCATTACGCGCGTGGCCCAGAGGCCACCGATGAAGGCTGCGAGTGTTCCGATGACCAGAAGGGGGAAGCCGCCCAGCATGTGCAGCACCCAGGCCAATGGCAGCGCGGCCAGCGACCCCCATGTGCCGGGGGCAGGGCGCAGGTAGCCAACGCCACAGACGGTTCCGATCAGACGCGCCGCAGTCATGACTTCACCAGACAGGCGGTGGCGAGCGAAGCGATGCCCTCGCTGCGGCCGGTAAAGCCCAGCCGCTCGGACGTGGTGGCCTTGACCGAGACCTGATCGGCGCGCAGGCCCATGATCAGGGCCATCTGATCCCGCATTGCCGCGGCGTGCGGGCCGATCTTGGGGTATTCGCAGACCAGCGTGCAGTCGACATTCGAAATGGCATATCCCATCTGCCCGGCCAGATCGACGGCATGGCGCAGGAATATCTCGCTGGCTGCACCTTTCCACTGCGGATCAGAGGGCGGGAAATGCTGCCCGATATCGCCCTGCGCCAGCGCGCCATAGATCGCGTCGGTGACCGCGTGCATTCCGACATCGGCATCCGAATGGCCCTGCAATCCGCGGTCATGCGGGACCTTTACGCCGCAGAGGATCACGTGATCTCCGTCGCCAAAGCGGTGCACGTCATAGCCGTTGCCCAGCCTTACATCCATATCTTTACCCATTATGCGTTCTGCCCGGTCGAAATCTTCGGGCCGGGTGATTTTCAGGTTATCCGCGTCGCCCGGAATGATCGCAACATCAATCCCGGCAGCGCGTGCGACTTCGACATCATCTGCGGCGCCTCCCGGGTGGATCGCGTGGGCGGCAGTGATTGCGCCATAATGAAACCCTTGCGGCGTTTGTGCAGCATACAGACCGGACCGGTCCTGTGTGCCTGTCACCACCGATCCATCCCCGGTCCAGAGCGCGTCGGTGACCGCCAGACCCGGCGCGGCTGCGGGATATGTGTCGAGCGCGGCCAGAACATCGTGGATTATCTGAGCACTGACGCAAGGCCGTGCAACGTCGTGGATCAGAACCTTTTTGACGCCATATGCTTCCAAGGCCTGCAGCCCGTTGCGGACCGATCCGGCCCGGTCTGTGCCGCCCGGTGCGAGAATCAGGCCGGTTGCGCCGAATTCGTCCCAGGCGGCGGTGTCTTCTTCGGCCAGCACCAGAACGATATGGTCAACCAGACCCCTGAACCTTTCAATGGTCCAATCGGCGACGCGTTGGCCAGCTAAAGCGCGCCACTGTTTGGGCACTCCGCCCCCGGCGCGCTGGCCGCGTCCGGCGGCGACGATGATGGCGGCTGTGGTCATCTGCGGGTTCTCCTGATTGGGGCATTGTTTAGGGGGCGGTGAATGCAGAGGCAATCACCCGCGTCAACATGCCTAATAATTAGGCAAATGATGATTTTGCAGGCTTGAATGGCGCCGTTTTGTTGTTCATATGCTGCGATTTCGATATCAAATGCGCAACTGCTCAAGGATTAGGCATATTGACCCTGCGTCTTGCTGATAAGGATCTGACCCCTCCGGTGCTGCTGGCACCCATGGCCGGAATCACGGACCGACCGTTTCGGGATCTGGTGATGCGCTTTGGCGCGGGCATGGTGGTCAGTGAAATGGTCGCCAGTCAGGAGATGGTACAGGCCAAGCCGGGCGTGCGCGAACGGGCCGAACTGTCGGCGGATGTGGAAAACACTGCCGTGCAACTGGCCGGGCGCGAGGCGCATTGGATGGCCGAGGCCGCCCGGCAGGTCGCCGATCGGGGTGCACGGGTGATCGATATCAACATGGGCTGTCCCGCCAAGAAGGTGACTAACGGTTATTCCGGATCGGCATTGTTGAAGACTCCGGATCATGCGTTGACGCTGATCGAGGCCGTCGTGAGTGCGGTGGACGTGCCGGTGACGTTGAAGACGCGGCTGGGGTGGGATGACAGCTTGCTGAACGCACCCGATGTGGCGCGGCGGGCGCAGGACGCAGGCATTCGTATGGTCACGATCCATGGACGCACCCGCTGTCAGTTCTACAAGGGCCGCGCCGACTGGCAGGCGATCCGGGCGGTGAAAGAAGCGGTCTCGATCCCTGTCATCGCAAACGGGGATATTGTTGATACAGAGGCTGCGAAAAGCGCGCTGGATCAATCTGGGGCTGACGGAGTGATGGTGGGACGCGGCGCGCAGGGCAAGCCTTGGCTGCTGGCACAGATATGTCACGATCTTTATGGCGCTGAAGCTCCGATCATTCCGTCGGGTTCGGACCTGATCGACATGGTGCGCGCGCATTATCAGGCGATGCTGGCGTTCTATGGCGCTGATCTGGGTCTGCGCGTCGCGCGCAAGCATCTGGGCTGGTATTTGGACGAAGCCGGGACACCGGCCACCTTGCGGCGCGCGGTTCTGACGTCGCGCGATACGGATGAGGTTCTGAACCTTCTTGGCGATGCGCTGAGCGACCAGGCGGAGGAGGCGGCGTGACCTCGGACCAAAGCATCTGGAGCTCGCTGCCGGTTCCGGCCTTCATCATCGATTCTGAGGATCGTATTTCCGACGTCAATTCCTCGGGCGAGGGGTTTCTGAACGCCTCACGCAAGGCGGTGATCGGACACCCGGTTTGGGATCAACTGGCGGTCGATGCGCCGCTGGAGGAGGCGTTCTTGCGCGCCCGTCAGCAGGGCACACCCTTGTTCGTGAACGATGTGGATGTGGGCTCGGGCAATCGCGCGCCGCTGCAATGCGCGCTGCAGATCGCGCCGCTGATGGGGCATCCCGGCTCGATGATCATGATCATTTCGCCCCGCGAGTTAGCGGGTCGGATGACGCGGGGCAATACGGTGAAATCGGCGGCGCAGTCGGCCATCGGCATGGCCGAGATGCTGGCGCATGAGATCAAGAACCCCTTGGCTGGAATTACCGGCGCGGCGCAATTGCTCAGCATGAATATCTCGCAGCAAGACCTTGAACTCACAGACCTTATCGTCGAGGAAAGCCGACGCATCGTGAAGCTGTTGGAGCAGGTCGAGCAGTTCGGAAACCTGTCGCAACCCGATTTCAAGCCGGTCAATATACACGACGTTCTGGACCGTGCGCGCCGGTCGGCGCTGCTGGGGTTTGGCGCGCATATGACCATTGTCGAGGACTATGACCCGTCGCTGCCATTGGCCTACGGAGACCCGGATCAGTTCCTTCAGGTGATCCTCAACCTGCTCAAGAACGCCTCGGAAGTCGCTGAAGGCAATGGCACAATCCGGCTGCGAACTTATTTCGAGCATTCCTTTCGGCTGCGGCGCAGTGACGGGTCCGGTCATTTGCTGCCCTTGCAGATTGAGATCATCGATGACGGGCCGGGCCTGCCCGAGGATATCCAGAGCGATATCTTCGATCCGTTCGTCTCGGGCAAGGAAAACGGCACCGGTCTTGGGCTGGCGCTGGTGAGCAAGATCGTTTCCGACCATGACGGCTGGATTTCAGCGGAATCGGTGCCCGGGCGCACCGTCTTCCGCCTGTCCCTGCGGCGCGCGCCGCCGGACGCCTATGAAAAGGAGAGCATCTGATGGATGGCACAGTTCTGGTTGCTGATGACGACCGCACGATCCGCACGGTTCTGACACAGGCACTCACTCGGGCGGGGTGCAAGGTGCATGCGACTTCCTCGCTGACCACGCTGATGCGCTGGGTGGCCGAGGGAAAGGGTGACGTGGTGATTTCGGACGTGGTGATGCCGGATGGAAACGGATTGGAGATGCTGCCCAAGATCGCGCAGGACCGTCCCGGTTTGCCGGTCATCGTGATCTCGGCCCAGAACACTATCATGACGGCCATTCAGGCAGCAGAGGCCGAGGCTTATGACTATCTGCCCAAGCCGTTCGACCTGCCCGATCTGATGAAGCGCACCGCCCGTGCGCTGGACCAGAAACAGCGCGCGCAGGTTGATCCTGTGGCGGTGGTCGAAGACCGCCCGGAAGACCTGCCGCTGGTGGGGCGCACCCCGGTGATGCAGGCGCTGTATCGTCTGGTGGCACGGGTGATGAATACCGATCTGTCGGTAATGATTTCGGGCGAAAGCGGTACGGGTAAGTCCCTGATCGGGCGTGCCATTCACGATTTTTCGGACCGTCGGACGCTGCCGTTTGTAACCGCGACGGCCGCCGATCTGAGCGATCTGGAAGGCCCCGCGCGGGTGATGGCACGCGTGCGGGGCGGGACGCTGCTGATTGATGAGATTGCCGATATCGATGACGAAATTCAGGCCCGCATCGTGCGGATGATGGACACGACCGGCGATCATGTGCCGCGTTTCATGGCCACCAGCCAAACGGATCTGACCGAAGCGATGGAGAGCGGCCGCGTGCGGCAAGACCTCTATTACCGCCTTTGCGGTGCAACGATCCATGTTCCGGCCTTGCGGGAACGGGTCGATGATATCACTTTGCTCACTGATCACTTTCTGGCGCGGGAAGAGCGGGACAGCGGCACGCAACGCCGTCTCAGCCCCGAGGCCGCTGAACTGGTGCGCCGGTATTCCTGGCCCGGGAATGTGCGCCAACTGGAAAACGCGATCCGCCGCCTCAGCCTGACCAGCCGCGTCGATGAAATTTCGCGCACCGAAGTTGAGATGGTGCTGGGCAGCCAGCCCGAGGCTGAACCGGTTCTGGGCGATGGCGAGCGCGAGAAGCTGTCTGCCTCGGTCGGTCGCCACCTGCGGCGCTATTTCGATCTGCACGGAAATATCCTGCCGCCTCCGGGCCTGTATCAGCGCATTCTGCGCGAGGTCGAGGCGCCGCTGATCGAAATCGCATTGGATGCGACCGGCGGCAATCAGGCAAAATGTGCCGATCTTCTGGGGATTAACCGAAATACGCTGCGGAAAAAAATCACCGACCTCGATATTCAGGTGACACGTCGTCGCAAACTGATGTAATATCGCCACACAAACCGTGGCATTCGGGTTCGCACCCGGGAACGACCACGACATATGGCGGTACGCCGCGAAAGCGGCACATCAGTAAGAGGGCAGACGGTGGCAACCCGGGCACAGAACGGGCCGATCCTATCGATCAACCGGTGGCGCAAGTCCCGGAAGATGCGCAATTTCAGCACCTTGGGCCTTGTTATGTTGGGCCCGGTTCTGGCGCTGGCGACATATCTGGTCATCGGTCCTTTCGATCTTGGTGCCGCAGCCCCGACGCTGCGGCTGATTCTTCTGGCTGATCTGGTTTACGTGCTGGTCGTGGCCGCACTTGTGCTGGGGCAGCTGTTCAGTCTGATCGCAGCGCGGCGGGCCAAGTCGGCAGGGTCGCGCCTTCACCTGCGTTTGATCGGCGCATTCACGCTGTTGGCTCTGGTGCCGACTGTTACGGTGGCGATCTTCGCCGGTCTGACCGTGAATATCGGCCTTGAAGGCTGGTTCTCGGATCGGGTGCGTCAGGTTGTGGGCTCTTCCCTCAGTGCGGCGGAGGCCTATGAACAGGAGCACCGGCAGGGTCTGACGCAGGATGCCACAGTACTGGCGCGGTTTCTGGATAACGCGAGAACGCTGAACTACTACATCTCGGATGCCGAACTGCGTGAGGTTCTGGCCCAGGGGCAGGCGCAAATTCAGCGCGGCTTGCGCGAGGCCTATGTAATAGATGGCATTGGTGAGATCCGGTCGCGTGGCGATCGTTCCTACCTGTTCGACTACGAAGCCCCAACGCCGGAAGAGATGATTGAGGCGAATGATCAGGGCATGGTCATCATCGCCGATTGGGAAAACAGCGAATTCCGCGCGCTTGTTCCGCTGCAGGCTTATCTGGACCGCTATCTCTATGTCAGCCGCGAGGTTGATGGCGAGCTGTTGACGCTGCTGGATGAAACCAAGGAAACGGCGCAGTTCTACAGCCAGCTAGAGAGTGAACGGGGCAGGGTGCTGTTCGAATTCGGTCTTTTGTATCTGGGCTTTGCGGTGATCCTGATCCTGGCCGCCATGTCACTGGGCATGTGGTTTGCCGAACGTTTGTCGCGCCCGGTTGGCCGCCTGACGACGGCCGCGCAACGCGTTGGTGCCGGGGATCTGAGCGTTCAGGTCTACGAAGAAGCCAGCGATGATGAGATCGCCATGCTGGGCCGTTACTTCAACCAGATGACCCGTCAGTTGAAAGGCCAGCGCGATACGCTGCTGGAAAACACGCGCCACATCGAGCGCAGGCGGCGGCTGTTCGACTCGGTGCTGAGTTCTGTGACTTCGGGTGTCGTGGGGGTCGATCCCGATGGCTGCGTGACCTTTGTGAACCGTTCGGCTGAACGTTTGCTGGATTGGTCAGGCGGAGAGCAGCATCTGGCCATCGGCATTGCCGTGCCCGAGTTCCTGCCACTGTTCGACGACCTGAAATCCAGCGGGCAGGAAGCGGTGCAGGGCGAGGTCAAGGTGACCCGCAAGGGGCAGCTGGAAAACCTGCTGGTGCGCATGGCTACTAGGCGCGGCGAAGATGGCGGGCTGGAAGGTTATGTGGTGGCCTTCGATGACGTGACCGATCTGGTCAGCGCCCAGCGTATGGCGGCCTGGGGGGACGTGGCCCGAAGGATCGCGCATGAGATCAAGAACCCGCTGACCCCGATCCAATTGAGCGCCGAGCGCATAAAACGTAAATTCTCGCGTAAGCTGGATGAGGAAGATTGCGACAGTCTCGAGTCGATGACGGGCGTGATCGTGCGGCAGACCAACGATCTGCGGCGGATCGTGGATGAGTTCTCGAAATTCGCCCGGATGCCGGAACCGGATCGGCGGGAAGAGAATATTGTGGGCCTGGTGCGTGAGGCAGTGTTGCTGCAGCAGGCCGGGCAGCCGGATGTGCAGATCGACGCCGATCTGCCCGGGGATGCGATTATGGCGGACGTGGATGCCACCATGCTCAGCCAGGCGCTAACCAACCTGATCAAGAACGCAGGCGAAGCCATTGGAACGCTGAAAGAAAAGGGCGCACCGGACAATCTGAAACCTCAGATCAAAGTGGCGGTTTCGGGCGACGATGCGGGTACGCAAATCACTATTGCCGACAACGGTATCGGCCTGCCCGAAGACCGGGCGCGGCTGTTTGAACCTTATGTTACAACTCGTGATGAGGGCACCGGCCTCGGCTTGCCTATCGTGAAGAAAATCATCGAAGAACATGGCGGAGCGCTGACATTGGAAGATGCGCCCACATTCGACGGACAGGACCATTTCGGCGCGATGGCTGTCATTCGTCTTCCCGGGGTCTCAGGCGACCCGACAATCGCGCCGGAAAAACAGGCGATTAAAACAAACAAACTGAAAGCAGGCCAAAGATGAGCGACATTCTGATCGTAGATGACGAACGCGATATTCGCGAATTGGTGTCCGATATTCTCGAGGACGAAGGCTATTCCACCCGGCTGGCGGCAAACTCGGACGAGTGTATGTCGTCGATCAATGCCGAACCTCCGGGGCTGTTGATTCTGGATATCTGGCTGAAGGACAGCCGTATGGACGGGATCGACATCCTGAAGGCGGTGAAACGCGACAACCCCGATGTGCCAGTGGTGATCATTTCGGGCCACGGCAATATCGAGATCGCCGTGGCTGCCATCAAGCAAGGCGCATATGATTTTATCGAAAAACCCTTCAACATTGACCAGTTGATGGTGGTGATCCGCCGCGCGATGGAAACCTCGCGGCTGCGCCGCGAGAATGCCTCGCTGAAGCGCAAAGAGGTGAGCTGTTCCGACATGATCGGCAAGTCGGCCTCGTTCCGGGCGATGCAGGGTCAGTTGGACAAGGTGACCAAATCGAACGGGCGCGTGATGCTGAGCGGCCCTGCCGGGTCCGGCAAGGAAATTGCCGCACGTTATATCCACGCCCATTCCAACCGCGCGAATGCCCCCTTCGTTACGGTGAACTGCGCAGGGATCGAGCCTGAGCGGGTCGAAGAGGTTCTGTTCGGGCGCGAATCCTCGGAGCGCGGGATCGAATCCGGGCTGCTGGAAGAGGCGCATGGCGGCGTGATCTATTTCGATGAGGTCGCCGATATGCCCTTGGGCACGCAGTCCAAGATCCTGCGGGTTCTGGTGGATCAGCAGTTCCAGCGGGTGGGTGGCAGTGACAAGGTGCGGGTCGATCTGCGCGTCATCTCGTCGACCAACCGCGATCTGGAAACTGAGATTGCAGCCGAACGCTTCCGCGAAGAGCTGTATCATCGCCTGAACGTTGTGCCGATTGCGGTTCCGTCTCTGGAAGAACGGCGCGAGGATATTCCGGTTCTGGCCCAGCATTTCATCGAGATGTGCAACGAGACACAGGGCTTGCCAGCCCGTGATTTGACAGACGAGGCGGTCGCGCTGCTGCAAACGATGACGTGGCCCGGCAATGTCCGCCAGCTGAAGAACCTGATCGAGCGTGTGCTGATCCTTGGCGATGGCACCGGCCCGATCGAGGCGCGCGAACTGCCGAGCGAGGAAGAAAAATCCGATGAGTCCGGTCGTGTTGTTCTGTCTGGCGCATTGGCGACCCTGCCGCTGCGTGAGGCACGCGAGGCGTTCGAGCGCGAATATCTGCTGACCCAGATCAATCGTTTCGGCGGCAATATCAGCCGCACCGCCAGCTTTGTCGGCATGGAACGCAGCGCCTTGCATCGCAAGCTGAAATCGCTGGGGGTCGTGACTTCGAACAAATCGGGCGCACGTGTCGCGCAGATTGACGAACCTGAACCGGCAGAGTGATTTCGCCGACCAAAGGGGGGCCGTATGATCAGCAGGTATGCCAAGGCTGATGGCACAGGGCCTATCGGTTATCCTGCCTTTGGTCGCAGGCTCAGACGGCTGCGCCGATCGGTCGGCCTCAAGCAATCCGCTTTGGCCGATATGCTGGAGGTCGATCAGGCCACGATATCGCGGTGGGAAAACGGGGCTCAGGCGCCCTCGGCTGAGGTTCAGCAGGGCGTCTTTTCAATCCTTGGTCCGGTGCGAGCTCAGGATTCTGCGCTGAAAAGGCTGGTGGCCCATTCGACCGACTGCGTTCATCTGGTCGAGGAAGCCAGCCATACATGTCTGGCCTATTCAGCCAGCCGGGCCCGTGATTGGAAGACGTCTCAGACCGCGTTGCTGGGCGTTTCACTATGGCAATTTGCAACAGATGAAATCCGGCAGGCCGAGGCAGAGCTGCAGAACGAAGGCTGGTGGGACATGCATACCCCCGCGCCCAAGGCGTTTTTGACCTCTGAGGCCGTGCATGACCGCATCAGGATCAGCGCGGGTCAGATCGTTTGGGAGCGGCTTTACCTGGCTGATGGCACTCCGGTACGTCTGGTCAGCGGTTCGCGAGGGCGCGCCGCATAATTTATGCGTTTCCGTGGATGAGCGGGCAGGCTAAATCCGGGGTATGACACATCCTTACCTGAGATTTGTGCAGGTCATCCTGATCTGGCTGGCGGGCCTTGGCGCTGCCACGCAGTTCGCCAAGATCGCAGTGCCCTTCGCCGAAATCAGCCTGCTTTATCCGGGACAGTCTGCGGTGATTGGCTGGCTGTTGTCGATCATCAGCCTGATGGGCGCTGTGTTCGGAGCGACCTCTGGCGCGATAACCGCGCGGGTCGGGCCGATGCGTCTGCTTTTGTCGGGTCTGGTTCTGGGCGGAGTGTTGTCTGTGCTGCAAGCCAGCCTGCCGGGTTTCCACCTTATGTTGGCAAGCCGTGTGGTCGAAGGGGTGTCGCATCTGGCAATCGTTGTGGCGGCGCCCACACTGATTGCGCAGATCACAACTGGCAAGGCGCGCAATCTTGCGATGGTGTTGTGGAGCACATTTTTTGGCGTCGCCTTTGCGCTGAATGCGTGGTTCGGTCTGCCGATTGTTGACCGTTTCGGATTGTCTGCTTATTTTGCCCTGCACGGAGCCCTGATGCTGTTGATCGCCACGATGATCGCGCTGAGCCGGATCAGGGTCGAGATGGGAACGATCGAGGAAACCGGTCGTGGATGGGCTGAATTTGTTGCGGCGCATGTCAGAACCTATCGCTCACCCTTTATCTCGGCCCCGGCGATTGGCTGGTTCTTTTATACGCTGACCTTTGTCTCGCTGCTGGCGATTTTGCCCGGACAGCTGCCCGAGGCGCAGGGCGCGTCAGTCGCGGCGTTGATGCCATTAGCCGGGATCGCTTTGTCCTGGCTATTGGTGCCTCTGCTTCTGAACGCCTTTTCCTGCGTCACGGTGGTCAATCTCGGCTTTGGTCTGGGTATGGTGGCCATCGGGATCTTGTTCATGGGCGCTCCGCTGGCGGTTGGCTGTGTCGCGTTGTTTGCGGTGTTGGGGCTGGTGCAGGGCGGCAGCTTTGCGGCGGTGCCCCAGCTCAACGACACGGCAGAGGCTCAGGCGCTCAGCTATGGTGGAATGGCGCAGATGGGAAATGCCGGAAACCTGCTGGGCACGCCGGTTCTGCTGGCGATTCTAGTGGGTCAGGGTGAGGCGGCAATGTTCCTGGCTGTTTTGGGCTTCTATGCCATCGCCATGATAGTGCACATGTTTCTGGGGTTGCGCCGCGCGGCGGCTGTCAGCCAGGAATGAGTATCAGCCCGCTTGTCCGGGCGTGATGATCTGGAACGAGCCATCGTCAAACTTCACGAAACAGGATGCTGTGCTCAACGGCGGCAATGTGGTTGTACGAGCGGGGGCAACACTCGATTTTACCCCTTGTTTGCAGGGCGGCAAGCTGACAGGGCGATACCCCTTGGACGCCATGCACTGAGCTTCGACCTTGTTCCGCAACCCCTGATTCACATCGACCGTATAAACCCGCCCCGGTTCCCACCAGCCGGGATTGCGATAGCACCGACCACGACCGTCGCAATAGGTACGACCCGGCCAATAGGTCGGCGGGCTCTGTCGGACCTGATTGGCCACGGGGGCGTCTTTCAGCGCCTGCACCTGACAGGCGGTGGTCTCGGTCTGCATGCGCGCAACGCTCTCACCTTCGCGGTAGTAGAGCGATAGCGGGCCGCAAGCGGAGAGGGTCAGCAGGCAGATCAGGCCGGGCAGCAATGTTTTCATGTGCTTATCATGCCGCAGCTCAGGCAGCATGACAATTCAATTGACCGCTTTGGGGGCATCTGTCATTCAAAGATTTCAGGCAGAAGGGCCAGTGTTATGAAGGTCATCATATGCGGTGCCGGTCAGGTGGGCTGGCAGATTGCGCGTCACCTTTCGGGCGAGCTGAACGATGTGACGGTGGTCGACAACAACCCCGATCTGGTGCGCCGCGCGACCGAAACGCTGGACGTGCAGGGGATTGCCGGCTTTGCCAGCTATCCGGATGTGTTGGATCGGGCAGGGGCCCGCGATGCCGATATGATCATCGCCGCAACCCATTCGGACGAGGTGAACATGGTCACCTGCCAGATGGCCCATTCGGTGTTCTCGATTCAGCGCAAGATCGCGCGGTTGCGGTCCAAGTCGTATCTGGAAGCGATCCACTCGGATCTCTATCGCCGTGATCATCTGCCCATTGATGTGGTGATCAGCCCCGAACGTGAAGTTGCAGCGGCCGCCATGCGGCGCCTTTCGGCCCCTTCGGCCTTTGACACCGAACTTTTCATGGATGGCAAGGCGCAGCTTCTGGGCATTCGCGTCGAAGAAGATTGTCCTATCGTGAACACACCACTGCGCCAGCTGACCGACCTGTTCTCGACCCTCAGCTCGATCGTGGTGGGGGTACGGCGCGAAGGCACATTGTTTGCTCCGGAACCGGGGGATCAGCTGTTTGTGGGGGATGAATGTTACGTCTTCACCAGCGTCAAGGATGTCGATCGCACGATGGAGGTGTTCGGCAAGGCGCAGCGCAAACAGGATCGGGTCGTGATCGTTGGCGGCGGCAATGTCGGGCTGGAAGTGGCCCGGACGCTGGAAGAGCATGAAAGCCGGGTGCGTGCCAAGATCATCGAGCGCGACCGCAAGTGCGCTGAAATCGCTGCCGAGGCGCTGGAACGCACAATTGTTCTGAATGGCGACGGTCTGGATTCCGCCCTGCTGAGCGAGGCGGGCATCGAACGCGCTGATGCGATGCTGGCGGTCACCGATGATGACCGCACCAATATGCTGGCTGCTGTGCGCGCCAAAGGCGAAGGCTGCGCCCTGGCGATTGCTTTGATCAATGACCCCAGCATGGTGGCGCTGATGGGGCCGCTGGGGATCGACGCCTATATCAACCCGCGCGCCACCACCGTCAGTTCCATCCTACGTCACATCCGCCACGGGCGCGTGCGTCAGGTCTATTCCATCGGCGATGCCGAAGCCGAAGTGATCGAGGCCGAAGTGCTGTCGACCTCACCCATGGCGGGGCAAAAGCTGCGCGATATCGACTTTCCCGAAGGTGTGCTTGTTGGCGCGGTGCGAAAGGGCGATGAGGTCTTGCGCCCGACCGGCAGTCTGCGGATCGAAGAGAAAGACGTGGTTGCCATCTTCGCCATGGCCAAAGACGTACCCGAGGTCGAACGGCTGATGCAGGTCTCGATTGATTTCTTCTGATGTTGCAGGCGCGCCAACAGCAACGGGTCGGAGTGCTGCGGCGATTGCCGCTGTTGCTGATGATATGGGGTATTGCCGCGCTTCTGATGTGGATACCGGCAGTCTATGCTCTGACGCTGGATGATCACGAAACCTCGCGCTCGTTCTTTTATTCCGGGCTTTTAGGTCTGTTTGCGGTGTTGATCATCGCGCTGGCGATGTCGAACCGAACCCCGCGCCGTGGAACCTTGGGCCAGTTGGCGGTTCTGCTGTCCGCCTTCACGATATTGCCGCTGTTTCTGGCCATCCCTTTCCACGAAGCATTGGGCACCACCAGCTTTCTGAACGCCTATTTCGATATGGCCAGTGCCCTGACTACCACCGGGGCCGATCTGTTCCCCGATCCCTCGCGCCTGAATGCACCCCTGCATCTGTGGCGCGCCCAGGTTGGCTGGATGGGCGGTCTGCTGATGTGGATATCGGCTGCTGCGATCCTTGCTCCCCTGTCTTTGGGCGGGTTCGAGGTCACCGCGCGCGGGCAGCCGGGGCGTCCGGTCTCGGGCGTGGCGCAAAGCGAGAAGGTGGACCCGCGCGGGCATCTGATCCGGGTTACGCGCACGCTGACACCGGTCTATGCGGGGCTGACTGCGGTGATCTGGGTGCTGCTGCTCATCGCCGGTGAGCAGGGCCTGACCGCCGTCTGCCACGCGATGTCGATCCTTGCGACCTCGGGCATCTCTCCGGTCGGAGGGCTCGAAGGATCAACGGCAGGGATCACGGGTGAGGCGATCCTGTTCCTCTTTCTGTTCTTCGCCCTGTCACGGCTGACCTTTTCGACCGACACCGCGACGTCGGGCTACTCGCGGCTGGACAAGGACCCCGAGTTCCGCATCGGTCTCCTGATCGTTCTGGCCGTGGCCAGCCTGTTGTTTCTGCGCTTTCTGGCCGGGGTGGCCGAATTGAGCCTCGAAGTGACGCCGCTGCAGGCGCTGCATGTGATCTGGGGCATGATCTTTACCGCGCTGTCCTTTCTGACCACTGCCGGGTTTGAAAGCGCCAACTGGAATGATGCGCAGCAACTGTCTGGTCTGGGCACGCCGGGCCTGATCCTGATGGGGCTGGCGCTGATCGGCGGTGGGGTGGCCACCACGGCGGGTGGGGTCAAGCTGTTGCGGGTCTTCGCGCTGTATCTCAATGGCAAGCGCGAGATTGACCGGTTGATCTATCCCTCGTCGGTCAGTGGCGAGGGCGGGGGCAACCGCCGTATCCAGAGCGATGGGGCGTTCATCGCCTGGATCTTTCTGATGATGTTCGCCCTGACGCTGGCGGTGTTCGACCTGCTGCTGGCGATGATGGGTGTCGGATTCGAACAGGCAATGGTGCTGAGCGTCGCCGCCCTCAGCACCACGGGACCGTTGATCGAGCTGGCAACCGACGTGCCGATCCGCCTGATCGATCTGTCTGTGGGCGCCAAGCTGACGCTCTGTGCGGCGATGGTGATCGGGAGGCTTGAGACGCTGGCCATCGTTGCGCTGATCACGCCCACCCTGTGGCGCGATTGACCTATCGTCAACTGTTGGTGTTACTGCCTGATTTTTCATCTGGAATATCTGCGCGCAGCACTCCATACTCAGCCGGAGGGAGCGCGTTGGTCCGCAGCGCGTAGCAAGAACAATGGCGAGATTATAATAATATGGCTTCGGACAGACAGAATCTGCAGGACGCGTTCCTGAACAATGTACGGAAAGCAAAAGTCCCGGTCACGATTTTCCTGATCAACGGTGTGAAATTGCAGGGTGTGATCACCTGGTTCGACAATTTCTGCGTGCTGCTGCGCCGCGACGGACAGTCGCAGCTGGTCTACAAACACGCGATTTCGACCATCATGCCTTCGCAGCCGATCAACCTGTATGAGGGCGAAGACGCCTCTTGATGGAACATGAGAGGGCGCGCACCCGGGCCTGGGTGCTGCATCCCGAAATCAAATCAGATGAACAGCGCCGGGTCCCCGAACCGGCGCTGGAAGAAGCTGTGGCATTGGCTGCCGCATTGCCCGATCTGGATGTGGTCGGGTCCGAAATCGTGCGCCTTCCGCGTGCGCAGGCCGGTCTGCTTTTCGGCAGCGGCAAGATCGAGGAACTGGCCGACCGTCTGCATGACAATGAAATCGAGCTGGTCCTGATCGACGGCCCGGTGACGCCGGTCCAGCAGCGCAATCTGGAGAAGGCGTGGAAGGTTAAAATTCTCGACCGGACCGGCTTGATCCTTGAGATTTTCAGCGACCGTGCCCGCACCCGTGAAGGTGTGCTGCAGGTCGAGATGGCGGCGCTGAGCTATCAGCGCACGCGGCTGGTGCGGGCCTGGACGCACCTGGAACGTCAGCGCGGCGGGCTTGGTTTTGTCGGCGGTCCGGGGGAAACTCAGATCGAGGCTGACCGCCGCGCCATCGACGAACAACTGGTGCGTCTGCGTCGCCAGTTGCAGAAAGTGGTGAAGACCCGAACGCTGCACCGGGCGGCACGGGCCAAGGTACCTTATCCGATTGTCGCGCTGGTCGGATATACCAACGCCGGAAAATCCACGCTGTTCAACCGCCTGACCGGGGCCGAGGTGATGGCCAAGGACATGCTGTTTGCCACGCTGGACCCGACCATGCGGCGGGTGCAGCTGCCGGACTGCCCCGAGGTGATCCTGTCGGACACGGTGGGTTTCATCTCGAACCTGCCCACAGAACTGGTCGCCGCATTCCGCGCCACGCTGGAAGAGGTGCTGGGCGCCGATCTGGTTGTGCATGTCCGCGACATCAGCCACGAAGAGACTGACGCTCAGGCGCAGGATGTCGAGACGATCCTGACCTCTCTAGGTGTCGAGGATGATCGCCCGCGGCTGGAAGTCTGGAACAAGATCGACCTGCAGAGCCCCGAGGAGCGCGAAGCCGCATTGGCGCGGGCCGAGCGCGATCCGTCGATCTTTGCAATATCGGCGGTGACGGGTGAGGGCGTTGATCCTTTGCTGTCCGAAATCGCCACGATCCTGCAGGGTGCGCGGCACGAGGTCACTCTGTCCTTGGGCTTTGCCGATGGCCAAAAACGCGCCTGGCTGTTCCGTCAGGATGTTGTGCGGTCGGAGGAACAGACCGAAGAAGGATTCGAAATCACGGTGCTATGGACCGACAAACAGGCGGCCCGCTTCGCGGCTCTGTGACCCGTGGCCAGCCTCATCTCAAGGAGGAGCCGATGACGCGCGAAGACACTGCAAAGGTCTATCTCCGAGGGCATATCATGGTCCCACCAGACCGTTTGGAACATGTGCGGCAGGCTTTACCTGCGCATATTGCGCTGACACGGGCGGAGGCGGGATGTGTGTCGTTTGAGGTCCACGAAGATACGGATCAGCCCGGCCGGTTCAATGTGTCTGAGGTGTTTGTAAATCAGGCCGCGTTTGATGCCCATCAGGCACGGACGAAGAATTCGGACTGGTATGAGATCACGCAGGGCCTCCCCCGGACGTATTCAATAACCTCACAGTAGCGCCCGAATGCCCTAGAGGCCGTCAATCTGGCTTTGACGTTCATCCGTATCGAACCATTCCAGCGACGATTGGATTTTGTTGTCCGGCGTCAATTCCCATTGTTCCCAACCTCGGGTGACAACACGGTTTCCGGTGGTTTTGTGATGGCCCTCAAGGGTTCTGACGAACAGGGCATGAGGTCCGGCCCAACGCATCATGTCGCAACGCACTTCCAGATCGGGAAAATCCGAATAGAGCGCGCGCGCCATCTCGGCGATTGCGGCATGGCCGTGCAGGGTCTCGCCGTGATTTATGGTGACCCGGCCATCGGGCGCGAAGAAGCTTGCGACCGCTTCAGGATCGCCCGAACTCCAGGCGATGGCGTAGTCGCGCGCCAGATTGTTCAACGTATCGCGAAGGCTGCCCATGCCTTTCCCCCCTCGTGCAATGTGCCCACCTTGTGCGTTCAGGCGCAGCCGTACAACTGCGTCTACGCAGGGCGCAAAAAGGGGCGGGGATTTGCCGATATGATCAGCGCGGGTTAAGCACAGTCACGCCGACCGCCGCCGCACGGGCAAGTCCGATATCCAGCGACATGGGGATGTATTCTCCGCGCCGCCACAGCTGAGCCTGATCGTCATAATAGCGCGATAGAAAATGTCCCGATTGGCCGGTTGCCGTGATGAAAACCGAACTGTCGGGGTCGGCAAAGTCATAAACGCCGCGATAACCGGCGCCATGGACATTCTGAAATGGATCCGGCCCTTCGCCTGAGGTGCGTCCGCGCAGCAAAGTATTGTCACCGCCGCTGGTGGACTGGCGGATATTGACGAAGAAGCGCAGCACCGGAAGCTCGCCCAATACCGGATGGTCGTGGGTGGCCTGATGCGCATCGCCCCAGCGCAGGGATTCCAGAGCGCTGCCGTAGCGTTCGGAAATCCAGATGATGGCGTCATCCAGCGCCAGCCGGGCCATGTTGGTGCAGGTCTCGACCGGGGCGCTTTGGCGGACATCGCACCAGATCGAGGCCCCGTCGATATCGCGATAAACGCGTTCGATGAACAGCGGCTCCACATGTTTGTATTCAGCCGCCAGCGGGCCAAGCTCGTCCGAGATCAGGCGGATTTGCAGCGCGCGCAGCCACGCGGCATAGATCAGGGGTTCCGGCAGATGTTCGTTCATCTCGCCGTTCCAGTTGGCCAGCAGATCCAGCGCAATCTGACGTTGCCGTTCGGGCGTGCCTTCGGGCGCGGATTCGCCCGTGAACCAGAGGTCGGCACCGATCAGAGGCAGCAGCGAGCGCGCCGTGAAGCTGACCGTATCCAGTTGCGCCTCGATAAAGCTGTCGCGGGTGTGCACCTCGCGCGATTGCATCAGACGTTCCCAGCGGTTGACCCGCTGTGTGTCGCCCCATTCATACGAGACGTGACGCGGGAAAGGCCGGTCGATGATTTTGTTGTTGGTGTTGCCCAGTACGCCACCGGCTGGCGCCACGAATTCGGGGTTGTCGGAATAGGGCAATCGACCCTGCCAGCGGTTCCGCTCCAGCCAGCCGGGGGTGGGGATGCGGCCCCGGCTCTGGTTGTTCAGATCGCGCCGGGGCATCGCACCGACCAGTTTTAGCCCGATCGTGTCTTTGTCGACCAATGACAGGTTCTGCGATGGGGCGATGTAATCCTCGGCCATATCTATGGCTTCGCGCACCGTATCGGCATTCATCAGCGCCAGCGATGCGCTCATCGACGTGTCGCGCGGGCTGAGAGCCGTCCAGGACAACGAGGCCACGTGGCCCGCAGGCGTGATGGTTCCCAGATCATAATGCGTGCCCGGCAGGACAGGGCCGTTTTCGGTCCAGCGCAGGATCAGGGTGATGGGGGGCGCATCCTTGATCTCGATAATCGAGGGGCGGGTCTGGAACCGCTTGTAGCCAGCGGGGGTCAGGTATTCTTCGGGATTGTCGGGGTTCAGCTGTTCGATGTGAACATCCTGATCATCCAGATAAGACGATGTCACGCCCCAACCCAAACGCTCGCTGCGCCCGGCAGAGATGGCGGGAATGCCCGGAATGGTCGCGCCGATGACACCGCCCTTGGCCAGCTCCAGTCGCGCCAGATACCAAATGCCGGGGGCGGTGAGTCCCAGATGCGGATCATTGGCCAGCAAGGTACCCCCGCTGGCCGAACGCGACGGCGCGGCGGTCCAGGCGTTTGACGCGCCTGCCAGACCACGTTCGGGAAAGGGCGAAAGCGGCGTATCGGGCATCGGCGTGCCCTGCGCATATCGCGGCAGGATCGGGAACAGAGCGGCGTATTCGGGCAGGGCGGCAATCCCCGGGCCCGGCACGTCGGGCAGGATATCCGCCAGCCGCGCCGGATCATTCAGTATCAGAGACGTGCGCGCGCGCAGTACCTCATCGGCGAGATGACCGGACAATTGCAGGCTCATCAGCTTCATGATGGCAAGGCTGTCGCCCGGCTGCCATGGTGGCACAGGCGCGTTGAACAGGAACATCTCGGGGGCGCCACGGCCAAGCGCCTGTTCGTTGATCTCGGCAAGTCGTGCGTTGACCCCGGCGGAATAGGCGCGCAAGGCGGCCTTGGTATAATCGTCCTGCACCTCGACCGAGCGATGGGCGAGGCCATACAGATCCAGCCGGCGCAACAACTTGTCGACAGGTACGGTGCGCTGCCCGAATACCTCGGACAACCGGCCCTGCACGGTCCGGCGCAGGACGGTCATTTGCCAAAGCCGGTCCTGTGCGTGGGCATATCCGAGGCCAAAGAACACATCCGGGTCGGATTGGCCCAGAACATGCGGCACGTTGGCCGTATCGCGGACGATCTCGACCGGTGCGGTTATGCCTTTGACCTCAATGGTTTGGTCATATTCGGGCAGCGATTGGCTGGCCAGAAAATAGACCAGCCCCACGGCGGCGACCGCCAGCACGATCAGGCCTGTCGTAAGTCTCACCAGCCAGCGAAAAACCAGACCCATCTGTCCCTCAAGTTTCTTAAGTATTCGTTTGCGCCGAGGTTACTGGAACACCCACCGGATCGAAAGAGGAATGACACAGGAATTTGTGGATATCCAACAAAACTGAAAGCCCCGCCACAAGATGTAGCGGGGCTCGTCCGAGGGGGGAGGGGGGGTATCTGCGGGATCAGGGAATGATGCGCGTATATTTGGTGCCTTCGACGGTGGCTCCGAACTTCAGGCCAGCCTGTCCGAAGACGGCCGCCAGCACGGGTTTGCGCAGCTGCGTGGTGTCGGTGGACAGGGATTCTCCGGTCGCATCAACCACATAGCCGATATCGGCCCCGGCGGTCCAACCGCTGGAACGGCGGAAATCGTTCAGGGCTTCTTCGGTCATGAAGAACAGCACATGCGCATATTGCTGTGCGCCGATCTGCAGGCCCGCACTGCCCGAGATGGCCGAATAATAGTCGACCGTCGCGCCCTGAATGCGCAGCGCACCCTGACCGTAGGCACCGCCAAAGATAAACCCGGCCTCGGTGATCAGCGGCATGACCAGCATCCCATTGGCCTTGTTGGCGATCTCACGCGTGTTGGGGTATTTGTTGTACATCTCGGTCAGCGTCGCATCGACGCGCGCGTCGATGGTGGCTGCGTTCGAGTTGCCGACACCGTTGCCGCAAGCCGCGGTCAGGGTCAGTCCGGCCATGCCAAAGGCAAAGCCACGACGGCTGAGTCGGGGAAGATTGGAACTGCTCATGTTTCTCTGTCTCTGTATATATGCCTGAAATGTCGGGTATTCCCGATCTTGTACGCAAGGATACGCCGATTGCGCCCGTCTGTCACGGGAAAGCTGTGCTGCAACGGCAGCAAATCGGCGAAAAATTGCGAAAATCAGAGGTGTTAGCTCTGGAGGATACGCGCGGCCTCGGGCGCGAAATAGGTCAGGATGCCGTCGCATCCGGCGCGTTTGAAGGCCAGCAGGCTTTCCAGCATCACCTTTTCGCCATCGATCCATCCGTTCTGTGCGGCGGCCTGAATCATCGCGTATTCGCCCGACACCTGATAGGCATAGGTCGGCGCGCCAAAGCTGTCCTTCACCCGGCGGCAGATGTCCAGATAGGGCATGCCGGGTTTGATCATCACCATATCCGCGCCTTCGGTCAGATCGCGTTCGATCAGACGCAACGCTTCGTTCGAATTCGCCGGGTCCATCTGATAGGTCTTCTTGTCGCCGGTCAGCGCGCCCGAGGCCCCAACCGCATCGCGGAACGGGCCGTAGAAAGCACTGGCGTATTTGGCGGCATAGCTGAGGATCATCACATTCTGATGCCCCGCCGCTTCAAGCGCGCTGCGCATGGCACCGATGCGGCCATCCATCATGTCCGACGGGCCGATGATGTCAGCCCCGGTCTCAGCCTGCGCCAGCGTCATTTTCACCAGCGCCTCGACGGTCTGATCGTTCACGATCTCGCCATCGACGACATAGCCGTCATGGCCGTTGATGTTATAGGGATCCAGCGCCACATCAGTCATCACCGCGATATCAGGGGCGGCAGCCTTGATCGCTCGGATGGCGCGGTTCGACAGGTTGTCAGGGTTCCAGGCCTCGGCGCAGTCTTCGGTTTTCAGGCTTGGATCGGTGTAGGGAAAGATGCAGATCGCCGGAATACCCAGTGCCCGTGCCTCAATTGCAGCTTTGGCAATCAGATCGACCGAGCGGCGCATGACGCCGGGCATGGACGGCACGGGCTCTTCGATGCCTTCACCATCGCGCACAAAGACCGGCCAGATGAAGTCATCCACCGTCAATGTGTTCTCGCGCACCAGCCCCCGGATCGCCTCGGATTGACGTGCCCTGCGGAACCGGGTCTGCGGATAGGGGGCGATGGTGGGTTTCATGGCGCACTCTCCTTGATCAATTGCGCATTGGGTGGCATGAATTGCGCGTGGTCTCAAGGGTAACAATGGACGCGTCACTGCGATGAGGGTCCCTGCAGACAGTGAATAAGGGGCTGGTGCTTGGACATATACTCTTCGATCTTCGAACTCATCGACATGCGCAGCTTCTCGAATCTGTGGTATTGGATCGGGTTGGCTGTTCTGTGGTCAACCGCCAGCCATTGGACCATGGGCATTCCTTATGATCTGGTGGTGCGCGCGCGCCGGGTGGGCGGCCAGACCGAGCAGGACCTGCTGGACATCGTGCGCATCAATGTGAACCGCTTGTTGTATATTGTCGACGTATCCGGGCTGGTCATTCTGGCGTTGAGTTGTTTTTTCTTTACCGGTCTGGCGACACTGGGTTTTTTCTATGGTGTCGAATTTGCGCAGGCCGTGTTCCTGCTGCTTTTTCCGCTGAGCTTCGTCATGCTGGTGAATATCGCGGCGGCGCGGCGATTGCGTCGGCAAGAGAAGACGCTTGAGGCGATTTCCAAAACACTGACGCGATGCCGGGTCTACACACAGATCATCGGCATGATTTCAATCTTGATCACCTCCCTTTGGGGGATGTACCAGAATTTCTCGATCGGCCTTTTGGGCTGGTAACCGCGAGGAAGGGCAAGGCGATGACGGCTCCGAACCAAGTAACGGTTGGCGGCGCCCCCGAGGGGTTTGACGCACAGCTTGTCCTGAAGGAAATCGATCGTTCGGGCGGGCCGGTGTGCCATATTGCGCGCGACGACAAGCGGATGGAGGCGATGCGGGCCGCGCTGGCCTTCTTTGCGCCCGACATGCCGGTTTTCGTGTTTCCGGGCTGGGATTGTTTGCCGTTTGACCGGGTTTCGCCCAATGCCGATATCGCGGCGGCGCGGGTGGCGACTCTGGCCGCGCTGGTGCACCAGATGCCGGATCGATTCGTGTTGCTGACCACGCTGAATGCCGTAACACAACGCGTGCCCGCACGTGACGTGTTGCGCGAGGCGGCCTTTACTGCGCGGGTCGATCGTCGGGTGGATGAGGACGCACTGCGCAAGTTTCTGGTCCGTATGGGGTTCACCCAAAGCCCCACGGTGATGGAGCCCGGTGATTATGCCATCCGGGGCGGTATTATCGACATTTTTCCGCCGGGCGAATCCGGCCCCGTGCGGCTGGACCTGTTCGGAGACGTTCTGGACGGTGCGCGCCGGTTCGATCCTGTCTCGCAGCGCACCACGGAAAAGCTTGAGGTGGTCGAGCTTGCGCCGGTGTCCGAGGTCATTCTGGATGACGCCGCGATCACCCGGTTCCGCCAGAACTATCGCATCGAATTTGGCGCGGCCGGTACCGATGACACGTTATACGAGGCGGTCAGCGCAGGCCGCAAGCATCAGGGCATCGAGCATTGGTTGCCGTTCTTCCATGAAAAGCTGGAAACGCTGTTCGACTATCTGCCGGGCGCGACGATCTCGCTCGACGATCAGGTAACCCCGGCGCGGTTGGCGCGCTGGGATACGATTGCCGATCAGTACGAGACGCGCAAGCTGGCGCTCGAGAACCGTACGCGCATGGATACGGTCTATAAACCGACGCCACCGGGTCTGCTGTATCTGGATGATGCGGCTTGGGAACTGGCCGTGGGCGACCGGCGGGTGCTGCAGTTCAGCCCGCTGCCGCAAGCCAGCGGCCCGGGTGTGATCGACGCGGGCGGACGTATCGGGCGCAACTTTGCCCCCGAACGGCAGCAGGAAAGCATCAGCCTGTTTGGCGCTCTGGCCAGTCACATCACCGACAAGATGGCCAAGGGGCCGGTGCTGATCGCGTCCTATTCCGAAGGCGCGCGCGAACGTCTGACCGGGCTGATCGAGGATGAAGGTCTGGCCGAGGCAATCCCTGTGGCCAACGGCACCCGCGTTGGCAAGCGCGGTCTGCATCTGGCCGTCTGGGCGCTGGAACACGGGTTCGAAACCCCGGACCTGACAGTGATTGCGGAACAGGACGTGTTGGGTGACCGGCTGATCCGCCAACCCAAGAAGCGCCGCAAAGCCGAGAATTTCCTGACCGAGACCCAATCGCTGTCCCCCGGTGATCTTGTGGTGCATGTGGATCACGGCATCGGCCGCTATCGGGGGATGGAAGTGGTCACCGCCGCCGGTGCCGCGCATGAATGCCTGCTGCTGGAATATGCTGAACAGTCCAAGCTTTACCTGCCGGTGGAAAACATCGAGCTGCTGTCGAAATACGGCCATGACGAGGGGCTGCTGGACCGGCTGGGCGGTGGCGCGTGGCAGGCCAAGAAGGCAAAGCTGAAAGAGCGCATCCGCGAAATGGCGGACAAGCTGATCCGCATCGCCGCTGAGCGCGCCCTGCGCAAGGCGCCCGTGATGGACCCTCCGCCGCACGCGTGGGAGGATTTCAGCGCGCGCTTTCCCTATCAGGAAACCGACGATCAGCTGCGCGCCATATCCGAGGTGATGGAGGATATGCATTCCGGCGCACCGATGGATCGTCTGATCTGTGGCGATGTGGGCTTTGGCAAGACCGAGGTCGCGATGCGCGCCGCCTTTGTCGCCGCCATGTCTGGCGTACAGGTCGCGGTGATCGCGCCCACCACGCTGCTGGCACGTCAGCACGCTGCCTCGTTCATGGACCGCTTCCGCGGCTTTCCGCTGGAGGTTCGGCAATTGTCGCGTTTCGTCTCGGCGAAAGAGGCACAGCAGACCCGCGACGGGCTGGCGCGCGGTACGGTGGATATCGTGATCGGCACCCATGCGCTGTTGGCCAAGGGGATACGGTTCAACAATCTGGGACTGCTGATCATCGACGAGGAACAGCATTTCGGAGTGGGGCATAAAGAGCGCCTGAAACAGTTGCGCAGCGACATCCACGTGCTGACCCTGACCGCAACGCCGATCCCCCGCACGCTGCAACTGTCGCTGACCGGCGTGCGTGACCTGTCGATCATCGGCACGCCGCCCATCGACCGTCTGGCGATCCGCACCTATGTCAGCGAGTTCGATGTCGTCACAATCCGCGAGGCGCTGCTGCGCGAACACTATCGCGGCGGACAGAGCTTCTATGTGGTGCCGCGCATCTCGGACCTGCCCGAGATCGAGGAATTCCTGAAAGAGCAGTTGCCCGAGCTGACCTATGTGGTCGCCCATGGGCAGATGGCGGCAGGTGAGCTCGATGATCGGATGAACGCGTTCTACGACGGTAAATATGACGTGCTGCTGGCCACGACGATTGTCGAAAGCGGGCTGGATATCCCGACCGCGAACACGATGGTTGTGCATCGGGCGGATATGTTCGGGCTGGCGCAGCTGTATCAAATTCGCGGCCGGGTGGGGCGCTCGAAAACCCGTGCCTATGCCTATCTGACCACCAAGCCGCGCCAGCGGCTGACGGCGACTGCCGAAAAGCGCCTGCGGGTCTTGGGATCACTGGATACGCTGGGGGCCGGGTTCACGCTGGCGTCGCAGGATCTCGACATTCGCGGTGCGGGCAACCTGCTGGGTGAGGAACAGTCTGGCCAGATGCGCGATGTAGGCTATGAGCTTTATCAGTCCATGCTGGAAGAGGCGATTGCCAAGATCAAGGCCGGTGAGATGGAGGGGCTGTCGGACGCCGATGACCAATGGGCGCCGCAGATCAATCTGGGCGTGCCGGTGCTGATCCCCGAGGATTACGTGCCCGATCTGGATGTGCGCCTGGGGCTTTATCGTCGCCTGTCGTCGCTGTCGACCAAGGTCGAGTTGGAAGGTTTCGCCGCCGAACTGATCGACCGTTTCGGAACGCTGCCGAAGGAGGTCAACACCCTGATGCTGGTGGTGCGCATCAAGGCGATGTGCAAACGCGCAGGCATTGCCAAGCTGGATGGCGGGCCAAAGGGCGCGACGATCCAGTTCCACAATGACAAGTTCGCTTCACCTCAGGGGCTGGTCGAGTTCATCCAGAACCAGCGCGGGCTGGCCAAGGTCAAGGACAACAAAATCGTTGTCCGGCGCGATTGGAAAAAGGACAGCGACAAGATCAAGGGGGCCTTTGCGATCGCCCGCGATCTGGCCGAGAAGGTCGTGGCCGAGAAGAAGAAGGCCAAAGCCTAGTCGCCGGTCACGAATGTGCAAAGCTGCCACTCGCCCGCGTCGGATTGGACCAACGCGGCGCGGTAACCGACCATTGATGTCAGAAAATCGCTGAGCAGGTAGCCCGGTGTTCCGTCAGTCAGCCGGATTTTCTGGTATTCCGCATCGGGCTGAAAGTCAGGCACGATCACTATCTCATGGCTGACCAGCGCCAGGATAGCCGCACCGCGCGACGGGGTCTGGCGCAGCGTGACGTTTTCCCCCGAGACAAAGAAGGCCGTGAACGGGTCCACCGAAGCGGGCAGGGTGATCCGCCAGTGATGCGGCATCCAGAATTCGCCCTGATCGTCGAAATATCCCGGTTGCGAAAGCGTTTCCTGCAATTGCGTCCAGTAATATTCGCGAAGCTCTGCGGCTTCGTCCTGAAATTCTTCGCCAAGCGTTTCCGGGGGGACGGTGAGGTTGGTGTGAAACTCTTCCGGGCCACCGGCGCTGCCATGGCTGAGATAAATGTCGGGGCAGGCGGCGGCGGTGACGGCGTCGGTGTCGCGCGCCATGATCTTCGCCAGCAGGTCGGCGCGGAATGCGACCAATGAAGGGTTTTTGTCCGCCTCATCGACGGGCGGAAAGGTCTGGCGCTGCGCAAGGGCCGGGCCAGCGATCAGCAGGCTTGCCACCAGAAGGGTCACTTTCATTCAGCGGCCCTCATCGCGGCCTGGGCGCAGAAACATGATGCACCGACGGCACGATCCGCGCGGGCAAGCGCGAGATCCAGGCGTTGCTTGATCTGGCGGATTTCCACCGTCTCACCACGTGCCTTCAGGCAATCATGCAACCCCTTAAGGCTCCAGACATTGTCCGGGTGAACCGAGGCACGGCTGAGCGCTCCGCCAAGACCCAGATCCTCGCGATAGGCAGCTTCGGCCTCGGCGACGTGGCCCTGTTCAAACAACAGCGCGCCCAGCGCGTGGCGGGTGGGCTGCATCCAGCCCCAGGGCTCGTCATAGGGCAGCGTATCGTCCAACTCGACCGAGCGGCGCAGATGAGCGTAGGCGATCTCGTAATTGCCTTTGCGATACTCGATCTCGCCGCGCAGCATTTCGGCTGCGATCTCCAGCAGGTCGATGACACGGTTGTTGTGCAGGCGGCGGGTCTCGGGCACGCAGGTCTTGGCGGCGAGGAACAGTTGTTCTTCGGATTCGGCCTGTGTCACTTCGCCGGTGGCCGCATGGGCGATGGCGCGGGCGTAATGCGTGGTCGCGGTGAGCGTGCGATAGAGATCAGGGTCCTCGGGCAATGCCAGCGCCTTCGCCTCTTCCCATTGGCCAAAGCGGATCAGGATATGGGGGCCCATCGACATGTAGCTTTCGAAATAGTCCGCCATGGGCGGGCTTTCGATCCGCAGCATATCTTCGGGGGTTGTGTCCCACAGGCCCTGATTGGCGCGCAGGGCCGGTTCCATCTGGCCGAGGAACAAAGCGCCATAGATGGTGAAGTGATAGTTGTGCTGGCGATAGCCGGTGTAAATGTTGAACGCGCCCTCACGCTCGTAATATTTCAGATCGGCGACCGAGGCCTGCGCGTTCCAATGGACGACGTTTTGGTAGTGGCCGCAGAGCACGTCGATATGGGTTGGCATATGTACCAGATGCCCCGCATCGGGCACCAGAGTGCGCAGGATATCCCCTGCCTTCAGGGCTTTTTCCGGCGTCGGCGACATCTCCATCAGATGGACATAGAGGTGTAGAAGACCGGGATGCGACATCGCCGCCGGGTCTTCGGCCATCGCCGTTTCCAGCGCCTCTTGCGCCTCGAGCGTGGCCGCGCCTTCGGCGGGTTGCCCGGTTTTCAGGTTCCACATCTGCCATGGGGTCAGGTTCAGAAGCGATTCCACATAAATCGTGCGCAGGTCCAGATCGTCCGGGTGATCAGCGAAAGCCGAGCGCATGGCGTCGGCATAATCATAGTCCCACCGGTGCATATCCTCGGCCGGGTCCCGCTGCGGGTACCGGGCAGGCAGCGCGCGGATCAGCGCCGCCTCGACCGGCGTGCATTTGTCCAGCAAAGTCATCGCGCATTGCATCGCGTCATAGGCAGTCGCCAACGCTTTGGTTTGGCCCTGTTCGTCGCGCAATTCCCACGGCAGGTTGTAGTTCGGCCCTGCCGCATAGGCGACGCCCCAATGGGCCATGGCGCAGTCGGGGTCGTGCTCGGCGGCTTTCTGGAAACAGGCAACCGCCTCGTCATGGTTATAACCATAGGTCCAGACCAGCCCGCGATCGAACCAGAGCTGCGCCTCAGGTGATGACGTGCTGACCGCACAGGAATATGTGCCCAGATTGTAATAGTCGCTCATGAATCCCCTCCCCACAGAATGCAGGCAGGTTAGCGCGATTCATACGCTCTGCACAGATCAGGCGGGCAGTCTGTTTTCGATCCGTCCCATATGCAGCATCAATCCAAAGCCAAGGATGCACATGATTAGAACGGCGGTCGTCAGTGGTGTGATCGAGCCATCGAACAGCAATCCGACCGGGGCCGCAATCGCTGCCGCCAGCACCGTTGCGATTGAGCCGATTACTGATGCGGCCATGCCTGCGATATGGCCCATCGGCTCCATCGCGATCGCGTTCAGGTTGCCCATGGTCACGCCTGCCATAAAGAATATTGACGTCTGCCAGGCTACGAACAGGCCGAACGAGGTGTCGGGCGACAATGGGGTCATGTTCAGGAAGATGACGCCGCTTGTGATCAGGATTTGTGCGCCAAGGGCCCAGGTCACCATCCGGCGCATGCCCACACGGACAACCAGCGCGGCGTTCAGCAGACTGGCCGAGCCAGAGAACAGCGCCACCACACCAAACCAGAACGGGAAGCTTTCGGCCCGGTCATGTATGACATCAAAGATCGGCTGCACCATGGTCAGCATGGTGAACAGCAGCCCCATGCACAGCGTCTGCACAAGGATCGACAGGCGCACGGTGGGGTGGGCTATCATCTCTTGTACAGCTGCGATCATCAGCGGCAGACGGAAGGGGCGGCGGTTTTCGGGGGCCAGGGATTCGGGCAGGCGCAGCGCCATCCAGATTATGATGATCGACGCGAACAGGATGAAGGACGCAAAGATACCGCGCCACCCGACCAGAGCGATAACACCCGCGCCCAGCAGCGGCGCGATTGCCGGAACCAGCGTGAAGATCATCATCGCGATTGAGATGATGCGGGCCATTTCGCGCCCGGCAAAGAGGTCACGGATGATAGCCATCGCGACAACGCGCGGGCCGGCGGCACCCAGGCCTTGGGCCACGCGTGCAGCCAACACCAGTTCCAGCGACGAGCTGGCCCAGGCGACGGCAGAGGCAAGAATATACAATGCCGCACCGCCAAAGATGACCGGCTTGCGCCCGACCGCGTCGGATATCGGCCCGGTGAAGAAGGTGCCGATCCCCATACCCAGAACAAAAGACGTCAGGATCAGTTGCGCTTTGTTGAGGTCACCGGGGCTGAGCTCTGCCCCGATCTCGGGCAGGGCGGGCAGCATGGAATCGATCGAAAAGGCGATCGTGGCGAACATCATCGCGACCAGCGCAATGAATTCGCCCCGGGACATGCGATTGGTCATGGGGAGCTCCTTCCCAGCAGCGCTATCACGCT
Source organism: Ruegeria sp. L12 (assembly GCF_056531745.1). NCBI lineage: Bacteria > Pseudomonadati > Pseudomonadota > Alphaproteobacteria > Rhodobacterales > Roseobacteraceae > Ruegeria > Ruegeria sp. L12. The sequence continues at coordinate 104,868 of NZ_JBQFMH010000007.1, read as the reverse complement.
GCCGCGGGTTGGACTAGATCAGGAATGCACAGAGGTATGTGCTATTCTGCAGGAGAAGCCTCATTCTGAGACATGATCTCGGCGATCACTTTGCCCCACAGTTCAGGCGGTTGCGCGCCCGGAACCGCATGTTGATTGGCCACGATATAGGTGGGCACCGAGTTCACGCCCATCTCGCGGGAATGCGAATCGCGGGTGCGGATATCCTCTCGGTCGGCGTCCGATTTCAGCAGTTTCGCCACCACGGCAGCATCCATACCGGCGCTGTCGGCGATATCGGCCAGAACTTCATGGTTGCCGATGTCTCGCGCCTCGACGAAATAGGCGTTGAACAGCGCGTCGACCACTGCGTTCTGTTTGCCCTCGATCCCGGCCCAATGAATCAGGCGGTGGGCGTCCAGCGTATTGGGGGTGCGTTTCATGCCCTCGAAATCGATCTTCAGACCGGCGTTTTCGGCATGTTCGACCACGGGCGCATAGGCGCGGACAGCCCCGTCCTTGCCACCGAACTTACGCTCCAGATATTCACGCCGGTCCATGCCTGCGTCGGGCATGTCCGGGTTCAGTTGGAAGGGGTGCCACTCGATTACAAACGGGTGGTTCGGCACTTCGGCCAGCGCCTTGTCCAGATGAGTCTTGCCGATATAGCACCAGGGGCAGATCGGGTCGGACATGATGTCGAGCTTTACGGTCTGTGTCATTCGGGCGTCGCCTTGAAATAGGCCGGCAGGGCGCGGCGCAGGAGTTTGCCGTTGCCTCCGGTGGGCAGGGCAGGCAGGTGGACAAAGGCGCGTGGCTGTTTGTAGCGCGCCAGCTTGTCAGACACATAGGCGCGCAGCTCGTCCGCGTCCAGTTCTTCGGGGCCGGTGTAGAAGGCAACGATGATCGAAGCATCCTGTTTCACCTCGACCGCCGCCGCGCCGACCTGCGTGATGCCGGGATGGGTGGACAGGGCGGTCTCGACCTCGACCGGGGACACCCGATAGCCGCCCGCATTCATCATGTCGTCATCGCGCCCAAGATAGGTGATCTGCCCGTCCGCCGCCATCGCCCCCTGATCGCCGGTCAAGAACCAGTTGCCGGTCATACGAGCCTGTGCCTCTTCGGGGGCGTTCAGGTAGGTCAGCATCAGGCCGGGATCATTACGGTGGATAGCAATTGTGCCTTCTTGCCCCTGCGGGACCGGGCCGTCCGGTCCGACAATGGCGACACGGCGCCCGGGCTGCGGCTGGCCCAGAGCGTCTCTGCGTGCCGGGTGGCTTGGGCTGGAGGAGATGAAGGTCGAGCATTCGGACATGCCATAAGCCTCATAAAGCTCGGTGCCCGTGGTCTGCAGCCAAAGCTCATGCAGGTGGTGCGACAGTTTCTCGCCCGCGCTGAGGCCGTGCCGCAAGTTGGGCAGGGTTACGCGTGCCGGGTCCTGCAGTATCTTGCGATAGACGCCGGGTGCGGCGGCGAAGATCGTGGCCTTGTGGGTGTTCAGCAATGTAGCCAGATCCGAGGTGTCGGTCCCGGGCTCAGGGATCAGTGCAGTTGCACCAATAGTCCAAGGGTCCATCAACCCGGTGCCCAGCGTATAGGTCCAGTTGAACGCGCCCGCATGGCACAGCCGGTCGGATGGCGTCAGCCCATACCAGCCCTCAACCATCATCTGCCGCGCCCAGATCGCCCGATGCGCATGGGCGACCGCACGAGGTTTGCCCGAGGTGCCCGAAGTATAGACCACATAGGCCATCTGGTCTGGGTCTCCCATCTCGAACTGCGCCGGGGGCAGGCTGCGCATCTCGGTCAGATCGAACAGGGTGATCTGACGCGGATGCGGGGCGCAGGGCACGTCGGGATCGCGCAGGATCGCAGCCGGGTTCAGGTCTTTGATGATGGCTGCCGTTTCCGTCTGGGTCAGCTGCGACGAGGTCGGAACCGGAACCAGCCCCACCGCGATGGCACCCAGATAGGCAATCGGGAAATCGACCGTGTTGCCCAGCCGCATGAGCACGATATCTCCGGCCGTCAGCCCCGCGTCCAGCAGGCCGGTTCCGGTGCCAAGGATCGCAGCCTGCAGCTCTGCATAGCTCCAGTCACTGGCAGAGTGCGGGCCGAGAACGGACAGAGCCGTTTTGTCGGCACAGTCATTGGCATGGCGCAGCACATGCGCGGCCAGATTGAACGGGCTGGGGCAGGGCGCGAAGGGTCCCTGATCAAAGATCGACAACATGGCCCACGGCTATCGCTGGTTGCGGCGCGTTGCAAGCGGCGCGGGCTGGGCCTATAGAAAGAGCCATGACCACGAAAGATCATAACTCCATCGTCCGCATCGCGCGCGACAACGGCATCAGCACCGAGCTTGAGCCAGTCGATCTGGGCGCGCGGGTGCGCGAACTGCGCAAGGCACGGAATTGGACGCTTGAACAGGCGGCCACGCAGGCGGGACTGGCGCGGTCGACGCTCAGCAAGATCGAAAACGGCCAGATGTCCCCGACCTATGACGCGCTGAAAAAGCTGGCGACGGGGCTGGAGATTTCGGTGCCACAGCTATTCACGCCGCCGCAGCGGGATCAGGTGATTGGCCGTATGTCCGTGACCAAGATGGGGGAAGGTGCCGCACACGCGACCGCAACCTATGAACACGAGCTGCTGGCCGAAACGCTGACCAAAAAGCAGATGCTGCCCTATCGCGCCCGCGTGCGTGCACGGTCGATGGAGGAGTTCGACGGCTGGGTGCGTCATGATGGTGAGGAATTCTTATACGTTCTGACCGGTGTGGTGCGCCTGTTTACCGAATTCTATGAACCCGTCGAGATGCGCCGGGGCGACAGTGCCTATTACGATGGCAGCATGGGGCACAATGTCATCTCGGTCAGTGATGAGGACGCCACGATCCTTTGGGTGACGTCACTTACTTAAGGATTGGGCCGCCTCGCGGTTCAGCGCTTCGGTGAACAGGAAATCCTCAAGCTCTTCGCGTGCTTCGTTTACGGTCAAATGATGGCGCTCGGCCAGATAGGCCTCGAACTGTTTGCGGTCTTCGCCAACGCGCGCCATGTCCGTGTCCCGCAGGTTTGGAAACCTGCGTTTAGCGCGCTCATACGACGCGTCCCAGTTTTGCGCCAGATCAGCCCAGTTTAGCATCTGCGAGCCTTCCTTTGTTGGTGTTTCAGGATAGCTCTCCCCCAAGCCAGCTTACGGAGCGGGGGGCGATGCTGCGGACATGACAAAATGTCGCAGGGTGTCAATTGGTCGACCAGAGACAAAAACCCGCTGCGGCAAAACCGCAACGGGCGCACGGACCTGCTGTTTAGTGAGTGGCGGCCGGTCCGTTATTCTTCTGGCTGAAACAGCCAGTTCAGCAATACATACCCGATAAATACAGCAATTATCTGCATTAAGATAAACATCGGGATATGCGCAGGGTATATCCCGGCAAATGTATCCGTAAAGCCCCTTGCGATGGTAACAGCCGGATTCGCAAAACTTGTTGAAGACGTGTACCAATAGGCGCCGGTGATATAGAGACCCACAAGCGCTGGTACCGTGTCCGGTTTGTGCCGAATTCCGCCGAAAATCACAAAGAGCAGGCCCAGCGTTGCGATGATCTCCGAGAACCATTGGTGCGATCCAGTGCGGTGCAGGGTTTCTGAACTCTGCAGAATCGGCAGGTCGAACATATAGTGGCTGGCCAACACGCCGGCGATGCCGCCAGCGATCTGGACCAGCATATAGGGCGCGACCGCGCGCCAGGGATGTTCACCACGCAAAGCGAAGGCCAGCGTCACTGCAGGGTTGAAATGCGCGCCCGAGACGGGGCCAAGCGTGGTGATGATGGCGTAAAGCATGCAGCCGGTCGCAATTGCATTCGCCAGAAGCGCCAGCGCGATGTTCCCGCCCGCCAGCGTCTGCGCCATGATGCCCGATCCGACGACCCCGATCAGCAGGAATGCGGTGCCGAGGAATTCAGCAAAATACTGACGGGCATTCATGTGATCTCTCCGATACGACTGAGTTGAGCGGTTAGCTCGTCGTTGTCCATGGTCTCGATGGGCAGGGCCAGCAGGGCCTCGGCGCGGCGACCCAGAATATCATAGGCGGTGCGGAAGGCCGCGTCCCAATCGGCCTCGGACGCGGCGGCAGGGTCTTCGACGCCCCAATGAGCGCGGACCGGAGCACCGGGCCAGACGGGACAGGTTTCCTCGGCGGCCGAACCGCAGACGGTGATCACCATGTCCATTTCGGGTGCGCCTTCGGCAGCAAATTCATCCCAGCTTTTGGATCGGGCGTCACTGACATCGTGGCCTTCGCTGCCCAGCAGCGTCAGCGATTGCGGATGCACTTTGCCGGTCGGATTCGATCCGGCAGAGTAGGCGCGCACGCGCCCGCCGCTGGTGTGGTTGAAGATCGATTCCAGCAGGATTGAGCGGGCGGAATTACCGGTGCAGAGAACCAGTATGTTCATTTGGATGTCCTTAGTTTGCGAGGGGATCAGCCAGTCATGCGGCCGATATCGTCCACCTTGTGTTGCAATGAAATGCGATCGAGCGTTTCAAAAGGCAGGCTGGCAAACGCGGTGAGACGATTGTGCAGCAAACCATAGGCCCGTTGAAACGCCAGTTGCTTTTGCGCCCCGGTGCCCTGGGCCTTGACCGGGTCGGGCAGGCCCCAATGGGCGCTGATCGGCTGGCCCGGCCAAGCGGGGCAAGCCTCGTTGGCGGCGTGATCGCAGACGGTAAAGACGAAATCCATCTTTGACGCGTCTTTGGATGCAAACTCATCCAGCGATTTCGAGCGCAGATCGGAGATGTCGTAATCCTTCTGTTGAAGCAGCTCCAGCACGTTCGGATTCGGCCCCTCTGACGGGCTGGTTCCGGCAGAAAAGGCACGGAACAACCCGTTGCCCTGACGGTTCAGAATGGCCTCAGCCATGATCGAGCGGGCGGAGTTTCCGCTGCAGATGAAGAGGGCGTTCATCACTCGGTTCGGCTGAACCACCAAAGGCTCACTGGAAGGTTGCAGACACATATCGGGGCGATTCTGACAGCAGTCCCCCAACAGACCGTCGAACAGACCACGCACGGCGGACAGGTTGGCGGTGTATTGCAACGACGTGCCAGCGCGGGTTTGTTCGATCAAACCCGCAGCCTTGAGCGCGCCCAAATAGGTTGAGGTCGTGTTGGGTTTCAGCGCCAGTGCCTCGGCGATTTGACCTGCCGGGACGGAATCCGGATAGCGGCGCATCAGCAACCGGAACAGGTCCAGCCGTTTGGGGTGCGCAAGGGCGCTCAGTCTGACATAAATCTCTATTTCCATAATTCATGAAATATGGAAATATAATGGGTGCGTCAATCCTGATACCACCAGACCTGAGGCATATATTCCGGCCCGTCACCATAGATCGGCAAGGTTTCGGGCTGCTTCAGCTGTTTCGCGTGGGCAATGCGCCCGACATCGAAGCTCCAGATCGGGATGACATAGCGACCGGCGGTCAGCACGCGATCCAATGCGCGGGTGGCGGCAACAAAATCCTCATGACTTTCCGAGGCCAGCATCGCATCGATCAGCCCGTCGACCGCAGGCGAGGCCACACCCATCAGGTTTCGCGTGCCCGGCGAGTCAGCGTTCTCGCTGCCCCAATACAGGCGCTGCTCATTGCCCGGAGACAGCGACAGAGCTCGGCGAAAGATGGTCATGTCGAAATCCAGCTCGGCGGTGCGTCCGGTGTATTGCGCGCTGTCGACCTGTTCGATGGTCACCTCAATACCCAGACGTTCCAGCGCGCGGGTATAGATCTCCATCGCCGTCATATTGTCGCTGTCGCCCTGTTGCAGCAGCACCGTGATAGTGAACGGCTCTCCTTTGTCATTGCGCAAGACGCCGTCCTGAATGGTCCAGCCCGCCTCGGCCAGCAGTTTTGCGGCCTTGCGGAGGTTGGCGCGGTTGCGGGCCGACCCGTCGCCCTCGGGTGGTGTGTAGCCTTCGAGTGTACCGGGTGGCAGGTCGGCGACGTAGGGTTGCAGCAGCTCGGCCACCCGGCCTGTCGCCGGCCCCGGTTGCATGGCAAGGTCCGAACCCGAGAAATACGAGGTGATCCGGGGCTGTGCGCCGCCGGTGATGGTGTCGTTGATAAACTCGAAGTTGAAGGCCAGCGTCAACGCCTCGCGCACGCGCCAGTCATCGAACGGCGCTTTGCGTGTGTTCATGACATAGCCCGTCATGCCCGAAGGTTTGCCGTGCGGAATTTCCGTCTTGATCACATCGCCGCGCTGAACGGCGGGAAAATTGTATTGGGTGTCCCACTTGTCGGCGTTGAATTCGCGCACGGCGGTCAGTTCACCGGCCTTGAAGGCCTCGAACAGTACGGTCGCATCGCCGTAGAATTCGATCCGCATTTCATCGAGGTTCATTGTGCCTTTGCGGAAGGGAATATCCGCGCCCCAGTAATCGGGATTCCGCCGCAGGGTGACATAGCGCCCGGCCTCATAGTCATCCACGACATAGGGGGCCGACCCGATCGGGATGTCATGAAGCGAGGCATTGGCGAAATCCTTACCTTCCCATTGCGCCTTTTGCAGGATCGGGCGCAGACCGGCGATCAGCGCCAGTTCGCGGTCGGGCTCGTTGAAGGTGATGCGCACCGTTCGCGGGCCTGTCTGTTCGATACTGTCGATTTTGCCCCAGAGCCCGCGATAGCGCAGGTGCCCTTCGGTGCCCAAAACCTCATACGACCAGATCACATCATCAACAGTGACGGGTGATCCGTCTGAAAATGCGGCATTCTCACGGAGGGTGAATTCGACCCAGGAGCGGTCCTTGGCCGTTTCAACTGATTCGGCTAACAACCCGTAAAGAGTGAAAGGTTCGTCCCAGGACCGGCCCATCAGGCTTTCATGGGTCCAAAATCGCAACTGCCAGGGTGACGTGCCTTTTTGCACAAACGGGTTCAAGCTGTTAAAGGCGCCGGTATTTCCGAACACAACTTTGCCGCCCTTGGGTGCGTCCGCATTTGCGTAGGGCAGCGACACAAAATCCGGTGGTAGGGCCGGTTCGCCATACATAGCTATGCCATGGACCGATTCTGCCGACGCCAGAGAGGCCGCAAAAATGCAGGTGATTCCCGCGACAAGGGGTCGGACGGGGCGGAGATAATCGGGGCTCATTTTGGAAACAATCCTGCTCTGGCCTTATTTTGTTTGGGATTCATCGTAGCCATGATTTTTCCTGTTTTCAAACTTTTAGCTTGGACGAAGGCGCAGAATTGCTTATAAAGGATGCACTGCTCGATAGGTTTCTTGCCTGTATGAAACCTGCCTCAATAACTTAACGCCCGCTTCGTGCGGGCGTTTTTTTTGGCCAATCGGGCCGGGAAACAAACCCGTCATCATTCCCCGTTTTCTTTGCAGGTGCAGCATGGCACTGTGTCCACGAAATGGAATCCAGAAGGGAAAGTGTCATGAGTCTGTCGGGCAAAACAGCCGTCATCACGGGATCGAATTCAGGGATCGGGCTGGGCATCGCCCGCGAACTGGCGAAGGCCGGGGCGAATGTGGTGCTGAACTCATTCACCGACCGGGAGGAAGATCACGCGCTGGCCGCCGAAATCGGGCAAGAGACGGGAACCAACGCGCGCTATATCAAGGCGGACATGTCCAAGGGGGATGAATGCCGCGCCCTGATCGAGCAAGCGGGCGCTTGCGACATTCTGGTGAACAATGCGGGCATTCAGCATGTCGCCCCGATCGATCAGTTTCCGGCTGACAAGTGGGATGCGATCATCGCGATCAACATGAACTCGACCTTCCACACCATGGCAGCGGCGCTGCCGATGATGCGCGCGGCGGGCTGGGGGCGGATCGTGAATATCGCCTCGGCCCATGGTCTGACGGCCTCGCCCTTTAAGGCGGCATATATTGCGGCCAAGCATGGTGTGGTCGGGATGACCAAGACCGTGGCGCTGGAAACTGCGCAGGAACCGATCACCTGCAATGCGATCTGCCCGGGCTATGTGCTGACCCCGCTGGTCGAGGCGCAGATTCCCAACACGATGAAAGAATACAACATGAGCCGTGAGGATGTGGTGAAGAACGTTCTGCTGGAACGGCAGCCATCGAAAGAGTTTGCCACGGTCGAGCAGTTGGGTGGAACCACGATTTTCCTGTGCTCGGATGCGGCGGCGCAGATTACCGGGACAACGATTTCGGTCGATGGGGGCTGGACAGCGCTGTGACTTTCAGTGGGGGCGTTGCCCCCACACCCCCGGGATATTTTTGGCCAGATGAAGGGAGGATCCGGTGAAACAGATAAATCTGGCTTTGCAAGGTGGTGGCGCGCATGGAGCATTCACCTGGGGAGTTCTGGATCGGCTGCTGGATGAAGAGGATATCGAGGTTGCGGCCATCACCGGAACCTCGGCCGGGGCGCTGAACGGGGCGGCGTTCAAATCCGGGATGGTGCATGCAGGACGTGACGGCGCACGTGAGAGCCTGAACGGTTTGTGGAAGCGCATGGGGGCCGTCGGAGATATGCGGATCGCCCATTGGATGCGCGGCATCGAGCCCGCTCATGTCGCGCAGGCGCTGGAATACTCGGTTCCGTTTTCGATGGCCGAGGCGTGGTCGCGGCTGGTGTCGCCCTATGCTTATGGGCCGTTTTATCGCAACCCGCTGACGCCGGTGGTCGACCGGTTCAACTTTGATGAGATTTGTGCTGATGAGGGGCCGGAATTGTTTGTCTGCGCCACTTGCGTGCGCAGCGGAAAGATTCGGGTATTCACCGGCGAGGAGATTTCGACCGATGCCATTCTGGCTTCGGCCTGTTTGCCCAACCTGTTTCAGGCGGTTGAAATCTATGATCCGAAATCCGGTCGGACCGAGGCATACTGGGATGGCGGTTATACGGGCAACCCGGCGCTTTATCCGCTGTTCAATGCAGGTTTTCCGGATGACGTGGTGATCGTGAACATCAATCCGCTGGAACGGGATGAGGTTCCCAAAACACCACACCAGATCCAGAACCGGGTCAACGAGATCAGCTTCAACTCGTCGCTGTTTCGCGAGTTGCGCGCAATCAATTTCGTTCAGCGCCTGCTGGCCGAGGGCAAATTGAAGGCGGGCGAGATGAGCCGGGTGCTTGTTCACATGATCGCCGATGACGCCTTGATGAACGATCTGTCGGCGGCGACCAAGATCGTGCCGAATCCGGTTGTGCTGAACCGGTTGAAACGCGCAGGGCGCGCTGCGGCGGATCAGTTTCTAAGCCTGCACAAGGACGATCTGGGTGAGCGCAGCACCGTCGATCTGCCCGCAATGTTTGGTTGATTATTCGGGCGGTTCGGTCGGGTCTTTTTCGTTGGGATAGACCAGACCCGCCGAAATCACCAATTTCGCCGCGTCCTCGATGGTCATATCCAGCAGGATCACGTCTTCGGCGGGGAAGAACAGCAGGAAACCGGATGTGGGGTTCGGGGTTGTGGGGACAAACACGCTCAGCAATTCGCCCCCGGTTTCGGCGCGATCGCTCACTTCACCGCGGGCGGTGGTCGAGACAAAGCCAATCGCCCAGATGCCCCGGCGCGGATACTGGATCAGGCAGGCCTTTTCAAAGGACCGTTCAGTCTGGGCGAATACCGTTTCTGATATTTGCTTGATCCCGGAATAAACCGAACGGACCACCGGCATCCGGTCGACGACGCTTTCGGCGAAGTGGATCAGTGAGCGGCCCAGAATGCCCTTGGCGATCCAGCCGACGATGACGGTGAAGATCAGGAAGATCACCACGCCGACACCGCGCAGATTGATGCCAACATATTCTGACGGTTGGAACTTCTGCGGGATCAGCGGCAGAACCGCGCTGTCGATCCAGCCGACCACCGACCAGATTAGCCAGATCGTCAACCAGACCGGTGCAATGACGACGATACCCGTCAGGAAAGACGCGCGCAGACTGCTCAGCAGGCCAGAGCGGCGGTGGGGTTCTTCGTCAAACGGCGTATTCATTGCGGTCCTGAGTGGTTTTGCGGATTAGTTAAGCAGTCAAGGGCCCGGGTGCAATAGGCCCCCGGTCACGGTGCCGATTTGGCCAGCTCGCGCGCGATGGCGGCAGCCAGACGGGCATTGTTGCGGACCAGCGCGATATTGGCGATGAGGGAGCGACCCTCGGTCTGTTCATAGATACGTTGCAACAGATAGGGTGTGACGCCCTTGCCGGTGATGCGGTGCGCTTCGGCGTCGGACTGGGCCGAGGCGATGATCGGGGCCAGTTCGTCGGACGGGATCTGATCGGCGTCCGGGATCGGGTTGGCCACCAGTTGACCACCGGGCAAACCCAGCGCGCGGCGGGTGGCATGAGCTTTGGCAATATCGGCGGTGGCGTCCATGCGCAGCGGGGTCGCGAGCGGAGATTTCGCGGACCAGAAGGCGGGGAATTCATCCTGTCCATGCGCGATGACAGGGACGCCGAGCGTTTCCAGAACCTCAAGCGTTTTGGCGAGGTCGAGGATGGCTTTGGCCCCCGCCGCCACGACCGTAACCGGGGTCTGGGCAAGCTCATGCAGGTCGGCGGAGATATCGAACGAGGTTTCGGCCCCCTGATGGACGCCACCGATGCCGCCGGTGGCGAAGACCTCGATGCCAGCATAATGCGCGGCAATCATCGTGGCCGCGACCGTGGTGGCGCCGGTGCCGCCAGTGGCGAGGCAGGCGGCCATGTCGGCGCGCGACAGTTTGGCGACGCCTTGCGCCTGACCCAGCGCGCTCAGCTGGTCGGCTTCGAGGCCGATATTCAGAACGCCGTCGATCACGGCGATTGTGGCCGGAACCGCGCCTGCATCGCGGATATCCTGTTCGACCTGTGCCGCGACCTCGATGTTCTGAGGGTAGGGCATGCCATGGGTGATGATGGTGCTTTCCAGCGCCACGATGGCTTGGCCTGCGTCTTTGGCGGCGCGGACCTCGGCGGAATAGTGCAGGGTGATCACAGTGGGGTTTCTCCGGAAACATAGGTTGCGGCGGCATGCAGGGCGCGGGTGAGGGCCGAGTCGTTATCTGCGCCGTTTGCCTCCGCCGCGATATGGGCCGCCATGAAAGTATCCCCTGCGCCAGTCACGCGGGTGACCAGAACGGATGGGGGTGTTTGGGTCAGAACGCCATCAGCATCCCCGACAGAGGCTGAACTGCCGCCATCGGTCACCAGCACCCGCAGTGCACCGCGGTCCAGCAGGCCCTTGGCAGCGCTCTCGGAATCGGTGAATTCGCGCTGGCACAGCAGTCCGGCCTCTTCAAGGTTTACATACAGCGTCGCGCGGGCGTGTTTGAGGAAGGGCAACAAGCGTTCCGCCTTGCCGGGCGAGGCAGGCGCGACGCGCAGATCGGCTTTGGCGAAGGCCGGGCTTTGGGCGATCTCTTCCAGCAGGGTCAGCGTCAGGTTGCCATCCAATGCGATCGGGCCTTCAAAGGGCGTGTTCTCATAGCCCAGCGGCCCGTACATCAGGGGGCGCAGGATCTTGGCACCGGCGGCTTCAAGCGAATGCGCGTCCGCAATCGCGGCGATCAATCCGTTGGCCCCTTCGACGGCCATATATCTGTCGGTCGGCAGGTCTTGCGAGCGATAGATGTGATCGGTGACCATCCCGAGGCGCGCGCAGGATTGAACCAGCTCGTCGCCCTCGGCATCGCGGCCAATAGCCGTCAGCAGCGTAGGGGTCATACCGAACCGCACCAGTGTCATGGCGATGTTCATAGCAACGCCGCCGGGCAGGCGGGTGATGCGGCCCGGCACGTCCGAGCCCTGACGCATGGCGCTGGCCGACCGGCCGATCACGTCCCACAGGACCGAGCCGATACACAGGATTTCGCTGTTCTTGTTCATGCCTCGTGTCATGCCGCAGCCCCGGCGCGGGTGCAAGGGTTAACGCTCACATCCCTCAGCGCATTGCGGCTATCAGAGAGTTCAGCGCGTCCAGCGGGTTGTCCTGCGACCAGATTTCGTCTCCGATGCCGAAGAAATCGGTACAGGCGGCAAGGTCTCGGACCAGATCAGTGGTCAGGCCGCCTTCGGCCACAACGGGGACTTCGATCATCTCGGACCACCATTGGAACAGGTCTTTCTCGGCCTGTGTGCCATCACCGAGGGTGGCGGAACCGACCGGACCGAAGGCAACGTAATCCGCACCGCCTTCTCCTGCGGTCATGCCGTCATGGCTGGAGGCCCCGCAAAAGCTGCCGACAATGGCGTCCGCGCCCAGTTCCTTACGGGCTGCCCGGATGGAGCGCGCGCCGTCATCCAGATGCACCCCGTCCAGTCCCAGCCTCTGCGCAAGCAGAACATGGTTAGAAATCACGATGGCCACATCGCGCGCATGCGCCACCTCGCGACAGGCATCGGCGGCGCGCGCGATGGTGTCTTCGTCACTGCCAGCCAGGGCCAGACGGATACAGGCGATCTCGGCCCCGTCCAGCACGGTTGCCAGCTTGTTCGTGAACGTACTCAGCTCGATGGTCGGAGGCGTGATCAGGTAAATCTGCGGCTGCTCGGGGGTGTCCATGGCGCATCCTTCGGTGTTCATTCTTTGGCGGGGTTTAGCGGATTGGGCGGGGGAAGCAAACTTTTATGCTTGCCGGGCGTCTATTTGGCGGCGGAACAAGCCGGGGCGGCTTGCCCTTGCCGGGCGCGGCCATTAGAGCAGGCGGAGTTTTTTGGAGTAAGCCATGCCCAGCGACACATCCCAGCCTTCCTTCGTTCTGGTGCGCCCGCAGATGGGCGAAAACATCGGTGCCGCGGCGCGGGCGATGTGGAATTTCGGGCTGGATCGGATGCGGATCGTGTCCCCGCGCGACGGCTGGCCCAACCCCAAAGCGGTCGCCATGTCCAGCGGCGCCGGGCGATTGCTGGACGAGGCGCAGTTGTTCGACGATCTGGCCGCATCGCTGGAGGATTCGACGTTCGTATTTGCCACCACGGCACGGCAGCGCGGGCTGACCAAGCCGGTTTACAGCCCGGAGCGTGCGATGCAGCTTGCAGCGCAGAAGGTGGCGGCGGGCGAGAAAGTGGCCGTGCTGTTCGGCCCCGAACGCGCCGGGCTTGAGAATGAGGATATCGCCAAGGCCAATGCCATCATCTCGGTGCCGGTGAACCCGGAATATGCCTCATTGAACCTTGGGCAGTGTGTGTTGCTGACGGCCTATGAATGGATGCGCCAAACCGGAGACGTTGTTCACGAAGCGACCGATCTGGGCAAGGGTGACTGGGCGACGGGCATCGAGGTTGAAAAGCTGGTCGAACATTACGAGGACCGGCTGGAAGAGGCCGGGTTCTTCTATCCGCCCGAAAAGGCCGAAGGCATGAAGACCAATCTGCGGAATTTGTGGTCGCGGATGCGGATGACGCGGTCTGACGTGCAGATGTTGCACGGGATCATGCGGCAGATGGTCCGCTGGAAGGATAAGGGCTGAGGCTGGACCTCGGCCCGCCTTGGCCCTAGCTTGCGACGAAATCAAAGACATGAGGCCAGCATGAGTGGCAAGCGCAGCATCTTCGAAGAGGTCTCGGGCGACCAGAAACAGGAAGCGGTTCAGCCCGGCATGATCGACCGTGGGCGCGGTGGTGCGCGCGGGGCGATCCGTGTCTGGTTGATGATCCTGTTTGCGCTTGTGGTGATCATGATTGCCGTCGGTGGCCTGACGCGCCTGACCGATAGTGGACTTTCGATCACCGAATGGCGGCCAATTACCGGGGCCATCCCGCCGATGAATGAGGCCGACTGGCAATCCGAGTTCGACAAATACAAAGAAATTGATCAGTGGCGCATCCAGAACCAGTGGATGGAGCTGGACGATTTCAAATCCATCTATTGGTGGGAATGGGGCCATCGACAGCTTGGCCGTGTGATCGGCCTCGTTTGGGCCCTAGGTTTCTTTGGTTTCCTTGCGGCGCGCAAAATTCCGACAGGATGGGCCGGCAAGCTGCTGATCCCCGGCGCTCTGGGCGGCGTGCAAGGCGCGGTCGGCTGGTGGATGGTCGCCTCGGGCGTGACGCAGGGCGAAGGCATGACCGCTGTGGCCAGTTATCGTCTGGCGGTGCATCTGGGGCTGGCCTTTGTCATCCTCGGGTTTCTGGCGTGGTATATCTTTGAACTGGGGCGCGAAGAACGTGACCTGATGCAGGCTCGCCGCGCGAAAGAGGCTAAACTGTTCTCGCTGTCGACCGGCCTGATGCATTTTGCCTTTTTGCAAATACTCATCGGCGCGCTGGTGGCAGGGATCGACGCCGGAAGATCATACACTGACTGGCCGCTGATCGGCGGGCAGCTGCTGCCGCCGGATGCCACCATGCTGGAGCCTATCTGGCGCAATTTCTTCGAAAGCCCCGGTCTGGTGCAGTTCATCCACCGGTGTACAGGTTATTTGCTGTTCATTTTCGCCATCATCGTCTGGCGGCGCGGCGGCAGCAGCGCGCATCCGCAGACGCGCTTTGCCTTCAACGCCATGTTCGCAGCCCTGTCGCTGCAGGTGGTCGTGGGCATCGTTACCGTTGTCTATGCAGCGCCATGGCAGATCGCCATTTTCCACCAGTTCATGGCCGTGGTCGTCTGGACCCTGATCCTGCGTGCGCGGTTCCTGACGGCTTATCCCATCGCAACATCTGTGCGCGGAGTTTGATCCTATGACAGCATTCAACGACCTGATGGCCTTTCAGCGCGAAACCTCTGCCCTGGGCCAGATTGCCGGACGGCTGGGTTGGGACCAGGAAACCGTGATGCCGCGCGGGGCCGCGCCGCAACGGGCCGAGGAAATGGCCGCGATCGAGGCCGTGCTGCACGCCCGCCGCTCGGACCCGCGTGTGGCCGATTGGCTGGAACAGGCCGCACCGCAGGATGAGATCGGCAAGGCGCAGCTGCGTGAAATCCGCCGCGCTTATGACCGTGCGGTGAAGGTGCCCGCAGATTTGGCAACGGCCATCGCGCGTGTGACATCGGCGGCACAAGGGCAATGGGCGCAGGCGCGCGCGGACGAACACGTCTCTGCCTTCCTTCCGGTGTTGAGCGAGGTTGTTTCCCTGAAACGTCAGGAAGGCGAAGCTCTGGCGCAGGGCGGCGACGTCTATGACGCCATGGTCGAGGATTATGAGCCCTATACAACCGGCGCCCAGATAGCCGCCATCTTTGACGAAATGCGCCCGCGACTGGTTGCCTTGCGAGCCGCCGTTCTGGATCGACCCGAGCCTGTGGCTCTGACCGGCAGCTTCGATGAACTGACCCAGATGCGACTGTCGCAAAATCTGGCTGAGGCGTTTGGCTATGACTTGAACAACGGACGCGTCGACAAGGCGGTGCATCCGTTCAGTTCGGGCAGCGGTCTGGACGTTCGGATCACCACCCGCACCAGCGAGACCGACCCGTTCAACTGTTTCTATTCCACCATTCACGAGGTCGGCCACGCCGCCTATGAACAGGGCATCGACCCTGACTATCTGCTGACCCCGCTGGGCAGCGGCGTTTCGATGGGTGTGCATGAAAGCCAAAGCCGGATCTATGAAAACCAGCTGGGCCGTTCCCGCGCGTTCACCGGATGGTTGTTTGAGCAGATGAAAGAGGCGTTTGGCGATTTTGGCATCGCCGATGCGGATGCGTTCTATGCCACCGTCAACCGTGTCCATAACGGTTACATCCGCACCGAGGCCGATGAGGTGCAGTATAACCTTCACATCATGCTGCGGTTCGATCTGGAACGCGCATTGATGGCCGGTGATCTGCAGGTTGGCGATCTTGAGGCCGCCTGGAATGACCGCTTCAAAGCCGATTTCGGTTATGCGGTCGACAAACCTTCGAACGGGTGTTTGCAGGACGTGCACTGGTCGGTTGGCCTGTTTGGCTATTTCCCGACCTATTCGCTGGGCAATGTCTATGCCGGGTGTCTGTATCAGGCGCTGCGGGGCGCGGTGCCGGGGCTGGATATGCAACTGGCTAATGGGGATACCTCAGGCGCCACAAGCTGGTTGCGCGAGCACGTGCAGCAACATGGCGGGCTTTACGCCCCGCGCGAGATCATTCGGCGCGCCAGCGGGGTAGAGCCGGGGCCGGAGCCACTGTTGACGTATCTGGAGGACAAATTCGGGGCGCTCTACGGTCTTTGACTCTGGTACATCCCGCGGCTTCAGACGGGCCCTGAAGGCACCATTTCGATACGCAGAGCGACGGCGGCAAAGAACAAGCCGCTTCCGGCCAGCACGAATACGTGCCAGATCGTGTTGTGATAGGGCAGCCAATCCAGAAGATAAAAGACCACGCCAGCGGTATAGATGAGGCCCCCGGCAATCATCAGGGTCAATGTGCCTGGAGACAGCTCGGCCAGCATGGACTGACCCGCCCAGACAGCGGCCCAGCCCATCAGCAGATAAAGCACCAGCCCGAACCAGCGGAACCGGTTCGGGTCGATCATCTTCAGAACCGAACCCAGCGTTGCGGACGACCACAACCCCAGCAACAACCCCGGTGGTTGCGAGGCCGAGAGCAGCAGGAAGGGCGTATAAGTTCCGGCGATTTTCACGTAGATGCCGGAATGATCGAGACGGCGCAGGACATCTGCCCACTCGTCGTGTTCGATCATGTTGTAAAGCGCCGAGAAGGTCAGCATCAGGACCAGCGTGACCCCATAGATCGAAGCGCCCAATACCGCCGCGGGATCGGAGCGGTAAAAGACCGTCATGACGATCAGCACCGGAACCGCGATAATTGCCGAAGATACACCCAGCACATGTATTACACCGTCGCTTATGCGTTCTGCACGGCTGTAGGCGGGGCGGATATGGGCGAAAGACCACATAATAAAAAGCTAGGCTTGTGATCGGTCCCGGGCAAGCTTGCCCTCCGGGCCGTTGGCGGGAATGTGTGCCAGAACGTAAAAAACGCCCGCGAAACGGGCGTTTTGTTACATTTCTGTAGTGCTTTGTTATTCCTCGGCTTCTTCGTCACCCTGATCGGCGATCCAGGCAACGCTGACAACTTCTTCGCCTTTGCCGGTGTTGAAGACCCGCACACCGCCCGCGCTGCGGGACCGGAATGAGATGCCCTCGACCGGCACCCGGATCGACTGACCCTTGGAGGTGGCCAGCATGATCTGGTCGTCCAGTTCTACCGGGAAGGACGCCACCAGCTCGCCGCCGCGCATCGCCTTATCCATCGCGGCCACACCCATGCCACCGCGTCCGCGAACGGGGTAGTCATGCGACGAACTCAGCTTGCCCGAGCCGCCTGCGGTGATAGTCAGGATCAGGTTCTCGGCCGCCGACATCTCGGCATAGCGTTCCTGCGGCAGCACACTGTCGGCGTTGCCTTCGTCCTCGTCCGCCTCGGTCTCGTCGGTGATGCCGGCCATCAGGCGGCGCATCTTGAGATAAGCGGCACGTTCGTCCGAGGTGGCCTCGAAATGGCGGATCACCGACATCGACACAACCTCATCCGAGCCATTCAGGCGCACACCGCGCACCCCGACCGATGCGCGGCTGTTGAACACCCGTACATCCGTGGTCGGGAACCGGATTGCGCGACCGGATTTGGTGACCAGCATCACATCGTCATCTTCGGAACAGATGCGCGCGTTGATCAGCTTGGTGTCGGCGTGCTCATCCTCGAATTTCATCGCAATCTTGCCGTTGCGCTTGACGTTGGTGAAATCCGACAGCCGGTTGCGCCGCACGGTGCCTGCGCTGGTGGCAAAGACGATCTGCAGGTTCTCCCACTCTTCATCCGGCACATCGACCGGCATGATCGCCGCGATGGAAACGCCCGTGGGGATCGGCAGGATGTTGACGATCGCCTTGCCTTTGCCGGTCCGCCCCGATTGCGGCAGGCGCCAGGTCTTGAGCTTGTAGACCATGCCATCGGTGGTGAAGAACAGCAGCTGCGTGTGGGTGTTGGCCACGAAGAGGTTGGTGACTACGTCCTCTTCTTTGGTCTGCATCCCCGACAGGCCCTTGCCGCCCCGTTTCTGGGCGCGGAAATCGGCCAGCGGCGTGCGCTTGATGTAACCGCCCGAGGTGACGGTCACGACCATGTCCTCACGCTCGATCAGGTCCTCGTCTTCCATGTCGCCGGACCAGTCGACGATCTCGGTGCGACGGTCGACGGCGAACTTTTCGCGGACGTCGCGCAGTTCATCACCGATGATCGACATGATGCGTTCGCGCGAGGACAGAATATCCAGGTATTCCTTGATCTTGGCGGCCAGTTCTTCCAGCTCGTCCGTGACCTCCTTGACACCCAGTTGGGTCAGGCGCTGCAGACGCAGGTCGAGGATGGCACGGGCCTGTACTTCGGTCAGGTTATAGGTGCCGTCATCGTTCATCTTGGACAGAGGATCGTCGATCAGGCGCAGATAGCCCTCGATCTCGGCGGCGGGCCAGCGGCGGGTCATCAGCTTTTCACGCGCCTCGGCAGCATCTGCCGATGAGCGGATGGTGGCAACCACTTCATCCACATTCGAGACGGCCACGGCCAGACCACACAGGATGTGGCTGCGTTCGCGCGCTTTGCGCAGATCGTATGCGGTACGGCGGGCCACGACATCCTCGCGGAAGTCGATGAACGAGGTCAGGAATCGGCGCAGGGTCAACTGCTCGGGTCGGCCACCGTTCAGGGCCAGCATGTTGCAGCCGAAGGACGTCTGCATCGGCGAGAAGCGATAGAGCTGGTTCAACACCACTTCGGGCGTTGCATCGCGTTTCAGTTCGACCACGACACGCACGCCGTTGCGGTCGGATTCGTCCTGCACGTGGCTTACACCTTCGATGCGCTTTTCACGCACTGCCTCGGCGATCTTTTCGATCATCGAGGCCTTGTTTACCTGATAGGGGATCTCGTCCACGACAATCGCGTATCGGTCCTTGCGGATCTCTTCGACTCGGGTCTTGGCGCGAATGATGACGCTGCCGCGACCCTCCAGATAGGCTTTGCGCGCACCA
Source organism: Ruegeria sp. L12 (assembly GCF_056531745.1). Lineage (NCBI taxonomy): Bacteria > Pseudomonadati > Pseudomonadota > Alphaproteobacteria > Rhodobacterales > Roseobacteraceae > Ruegeria > Ruegeria sp. L12. Next base: position 85,926 of record NZ_JBQFMH010000007.1, on the reverse strand, counting down.
GACCGACCCAGCATCACGCCGCCGGTCGGGAAGTCGGGGCCGGGGACGTATTCGATCAGTTGTTCTGAGGTCAGGTCCGGGTCATCGATCAACGCCAGCGTGGCATCGACGACTTCGCCCAGATTGTGCGGCGGGATGTTCGTGGCCATACCCACAGCGATACCACCGGCCCCATTGACCAGCATGTTCGGGAACCGGGCGGGCAGGACGGTCGGTTCCTTGTCCTTGCCGTCGTAATTGTCCTGAAAATCGACCGTTTCTTTTTCGATATCGGCCAGCAGGGCGGCGGCGGGCTTGTCCATGCGCACTTCGGTATACCGCATGGCCGCCGGGTTATCCCCGTCCATCGAGCCAAAGTTGCCCTGACCGTCCAGCAGTGGCAGCGACATCGAGAAATCCTGCGCCATCCGCACCAGCGCGTCATAGATGGCTGAGTCACCATGCGGGTGGTATTTACCCATCACATCGCCGACCGGGCGGGCCGATTTGCGGTAGGCCTTGTCGTGGGTATTCCCCGTCTCGTGCATGGCGTACAGAATCCGCCGGTGCACCGGCTTCAGCCCGTCGCGCAGATCGGGGATCGCGCGGCTGACGATGACGGACATCGCGTAATCGAGATACGATGTGCGCATCTCGGATTCGATGGAGACCGTCGGGCCGTCATATGCCGGGCGCTCGGGCGGGGTTTCGTCCATGTTTTCTGGGGTTTCTGGCGTATCGCTCACGTGAACTGCCCGTATCTTGTTTTGGGTCTATATCTTGTGGATGCACCTTATCAGACCCGGCACATAAGGTGCAAGCAAGCTGATCATTTCGCGAAAAATACCGCGGTAACACGAGGGTAACATATTGTTATCTAAGTATTAGGAGAGTTCCGTGTTACCCTGAAGAGACCTTGCAACAAGTTTGGAGGTCTGCATGACGCAAAATGAAACCGAATTGATGCTCAAAGGGTACGGGCTGACGACGGCGGAATTCTTCTATCACATGCCCGACTATATTCACGTTCTGAACACGTTCATCTGGCAGGATTACGACCTCGCTCCGGATCATCCGAAGCTGTTTGAGTTCGTGGAATTCTGGCAAAAAGAGATTGAGGGACCGCTGCATTCGGTCCGCTTCACGCATCGCAAGATGATCGCGCCGGGGGAATGGCGCAACATGGTGGGGGAGTTCCGGGTCAACTGACCTTCAGGCTGAACAGCTTGCCCCGCCCAAGACACAGAATTTGGCGCAGTGCGGGTGGTTCAGGTGCACCTCGGCCTCGGCCTCGGCCAGTGTCGTGCCCAATTCGAATTCCGGCGCATAGGGCAACAGGGTGCAGGCCAGTACGGCGGGGCTATGCGCGCCTTTGCGTTTCACCACCATGCGCGAGCTGGCGCACATCACCGCATCGGGGGACTTGTCCAGAATACCCCAGCAGGCGGTGGTGATTTCGGGCACTTCAACCGTTTCGTCCATTTCCGGGAACAGGACAGTCTGACCCGGGTTCCCGGCATCAATGTCAAACCCGTGTTCGGCAAAGAATGCAGCATACCCGGCGCGGCTTTCGGCGTCGGTATCGCCCCAGACGGTACGACCGGCGATGGCCATCCTGAAGCCATTATCGCGCAGCCACCGCATCCCCGCGACGGTCTTGTCAAAACTGCCCGCGCCGCGTTCCTCGTCATGAAGTTCGGGTCGATAATGGTCGACCGAAACGCGTAGGGTCAGCTTGTCGCCATAGGTTTGCTGCAGCTCCAGCAACCCGTCGCGCATCTTGCGGCGCATCATCGGGAGCATCGCATTGGTCAGGATCAGAACCTCATACCCCCGTTCCAGCGCGGCGCGCGTCATGTCGATCATCTCGGGGTTCATGAAAGGTTCGCCGCCGGTAAAGCCGATTTCGCGGATGGGCCAGTTGCGCGCGTCAATCTGATCCAGATAGTCGCGCACCTCATCCGCGGAGATATAGACCAGGGCATCGTTGGTGGGGCTACTGGCGATGTAACAATTCACGCATTCGATGTTGCACAAGGTGCCGGTGTTGAACCACAACGTCTCGGGGTGGGTCAGCGCAACCGACGCGCGGGTCTGACCGTCTGCTGTCACCAAGCTGTTTTGAAACTTGCCGATATTGGCGACCTGAGGGGCGTTGTCTTTCATTCCGGTATCCGGTTCTGTGCAATTGCCGAACTGACTTAACCTCTTGCGTCATGAGAGTTAAGTGCGATGGACCGTTGCTGACGGAGTTTTGATGATGAAAGATTGTTGATTTATGATTGCGCTAACATTGGACATGACCCGAGCGGCAAGGTAAGGAAAACCCATGGTTTCTCGTGTCATACCTGTTGACCCGTTCGATCTGGTCATATTCGGTGCAACCGGCGATCTGGCGCAGCGCAAGATCGTTCCGGCGCTGTTCCGACGCTATTGTGCCGGTCAATGGCCGGAAGGCACGCAGATCATCGGTGCCGCGCGCGGGGATCTGCGGCGTGAGGCGTTTCGCAATATGATCTCCGAATCGCTGCATCAGCATGTGCCGGTGCAGGCCGGGGATGCCGAGGCGCTTCAAGGTTTCATGCAGCGGGTCGACTATGTCTCGCTGGACGCCCTGTCTGATGACGGGTGGGCAGAATTGGCTGGCAAGTTGCAGACGGATCGCGTGCGGGCCTTCTATTTCTCGGTCGGGCCGGGCCTGTTCGGTCCGCTGGCCGAGCAGATCAAGGCGCATGATCTTTCGACCGATCAGACGCGAATTGTGGTTGAGAAACCGTTTGGCCGCGATCTGGAGAGTGCCTGGGCATTGAATGCAACGCTGGCCGCACATTTTGACGAAGGTCAGATTTACCGGATCGATCACTATCTGGGCAAAGAGACGGTTCAGAATCTGATGGCCGTCCGCTTTGGCAATATGCTGTTCGAGCCGCTCTGGAACAGCCAGTATGTCGATCATATTCAGATCACCGTGGCCGAAACGGTCGGTATTGACGGGCGTGAAGAATATTATGAGCGCGCAGGCGCCATGCGCGACATGATGCAGAACCACCTGATGCAGCTTTTGTGCCTGATCGCGATGGAGCCACCCGCAAAATTCGATCCCGACGCGGTGCGGGATGAAAAGCTCAAGGTGATCCGGGCGCTGGATTCGGTGGAGCCGCACCATATCGTACGCGGCCAGTTTGCCGGAGGCGCTGCTGGTCGGGGATATCGCGAGGTAGTTGGAAATCCGCGCTCGACCACGGAAAGCTACGTGGCTTTGCGCGCCCATATCAGCAATTGGCGATGGGCAGGCACACCGTTCTATTTGCGCACGGGCAAGGAACTGGTGGCGCGGTCGTCGGTCATCAATGTGATGTTCAAGGACGCGCCGCATTCGATCTTCGGGGAAGAGGCCGGGCGCCATGCCAACGCGCTGTCAATCCGTCTTCAGCCCAACGAAGGCATCACGCTGAAAGTGACGATCAAGGAACCCGGTCAGGGTGGCATGCGACTGGTCGACGTGCCGCTGGACATGAGCTTTGCCGAGGCGCTGGGGCCCGAAAGCCAGAATCCGCCCGATGCTTATGAACGGCTGGTCATGGATGTCATTCGCGGCAACCAGACCCTTTTCATGCGGGGCGATGAGGTTGAGGCTGCCTGGGCCTGGACCGACCCGATCATCGCCGGGTGGGAAGCGCGCGGCGATGTGCCCAAACCCTATGAAAGTGGCAGCACCGGCCCCGGCGACGCCGAATTGCTGATGAAACGAGATGGTCGCCGCTGGCAAGGGATTAACCCATGAATATCAAAGAATATGCCGACCGTGACATGCTGGCGATCGATGTCGCCAATGATCTGGCCGGAGACCTCGAATCCGCCTTGCTGCACCATGATATGGTCTCGCTTGCGGTTCCCGGTGGCACAACGCCGGGGCCGGTCTTTGATGGCCTTTGCGCTGCCGATCTGGAATGGGATCGGGTGCGTGTTTTGCCCACGGATGAGCGCTGTGTTCCCGGGGATAGCGAGCGTTCGAACGAACGTTTGATCCGGGAACGTTTGCTGACCAGCCGCGCCTCGGTCGCGCAATACGTACCGCTTTACGTTGAGGGGCACGAGCCCGAGGACGTTCTGCCCGAGATCGAAAGCCTGATAAACCCGGTTCTGCCGCTTTCGGTTCTGGTTCTTGGGATGGGTGAGGACATGCACACCGCCTCACTGTTTCCGGGAATGGCGGGACTGGAGGCTGCCTTAAACAGCCATGCGCCCACGCTGGCCGTCGCCCGCACCGATGTACAGCCCGAAGCACGCATCACGCTGACCGCCCCGGTTCTGGACGGGGCTTTGTCAAAACACCTGATCATCTTTGGCACCGCCAAACGCGACGCGCTGGAACGGGCGATGACCTTGCCCCCCGAAGACGCCCCGATTGCCGCCGTACTGAGCGGCATGACCGTGCATTGGGCGGAGTAGGGGCGATGGAATTGGAGAGCCTCAAAACCTATGCCACATTGACACGAGATCATCGCATCGAAGATCTGTTCAAGACTGATCCGGCGCGGGCGCAGAGTTTTTCGGCCTCCACGGGCGATCTGCTGTTTGACTATTCGAAAACGCAGATCGACGCGTCGATCCGGTCAGAGTTGATTGCGCTTTGCGATCAGGCCGGGCTGGCCGCGCGTCGCGAGGCCATGTTCTCTGGTCAGAAGATCAACGAGACCGAGGATCGTGCCGTTCTGCACACGGCGCTGCGCAACCTCGATGGCGGGCCGGTCGCGGTTGACGGGCAGGATGTGATGCCCGAGGTGCTCACCACGCTACAGCGGATGCGTGTCTTCGCCGAGGAAGTGCGCGGAGGCGCGATTCAGGGAGCAGGGGGCAGTTTTACCGATGTGGTGAATATCGGCATCGGTGGCTCAGATCTGGGGCCCGTCATGGCGACCCATGCGCTGTCGCCGTATCACGATGGGCCGCGGTTGCACTATGTCTCGAACGTGGATGGCGCGCATATCGCGGATACGTTGCGCACACTTGATCCGACGCGCACGCTGATCATTGTGGCTTCAAAAACCTTCACCACGATCGAAACCATGACCAACGCGCGCACTGCGCGGGCATGGATGGCGGAGGGCGGGGGCGATTCGTCGCAACAATTCGCAGCCGTCTCAAGCGCCGTCGACAAAACCGCCGCCTTTGGCATCCCCGAGGCACGCGTGTTCGGATTTGCCGACTGGGTAGGCGGTCGCTATTCGGTCTGGGGGCCGGTCGGCCTGCCGGTGATGATTGCCGTCGGCTCGAACGCGTTCGATGCGTTCTTGCGGGGCGGGCAGGCGATGGACCTGCATTTCCGCGCGGCAGAATGGGCCGAGAACATGCCGGTGATGCTGGCGCTTGTGGGTGTCTGGCATCGTCAGGTGCTGGGCCATGCCAGCCGCGCCGTGCTGCCCTATGATCAACGCCTGCTGCGCCTTCCGGCCTATTTCCAACAGCTTGAGATGGAATCGAACGGCAAATCCGTCGCGATGGATGGTAGCGATCTGACCCTGCCATCAGGCCCGGTGGTCTGGGGGGAGCCCGGAACCAACGGGCAGCATGCGTTCTATCAGCTGATCCATCAGGGTACCGACGTGATCCCGTGCGAGTTCATGGTGGCTGCCGAAGGGCACGAGCCCGAACTGGCCCATCATCACCGGCTGCTGCTGGCCAATTGTCTGGCCCAGTCCGAGGCGCTGATGCGGGGTCGTTCGCTTGAGGAAGCCCGGTCGCGCATGGCAGACAAGGGCCTGACCGGAGGTGAGTTGGAACGTCAGGCAAGACACCGCGTCTTTCCCGGCAACCGGCCATCGACCACATTGATTTACCCGCAACTGACGCCCTTCGTGCTGGGCCAGATCATTGCGCTCTATGAACATCGCGTGTTTGTCGAAGGGGTGTTGCTGGGCATCAACTCGTTCGATCAATGGGGCGTAGAGCTGGGCAAGGAACTGGCGACGTCGCTGGGGCCGATCGTCGATGGCGAGGTCGGGACCGAGGGCAAGGACGGGTCCACCGCCGCGCTGGTCGAATTCGCCTTGCGTCATCGCGATTGACGCGACACCCGGTCGCACTCTCTTATTGTCAGACAATTGAATTCTTGGCAGGGTTGTTGCCAAGAAACAAAGGCGCAGTCTGGCGCCGACGATGGGAGGGACGTCCATGCTGGGACAGATGATGACGCAGCCTTTGCTGATTTCGTCGCTGATTGATCACGCCGAACGCTATCACGGCCAGACCGAGATCATCTCGGTCGAGACCGACGGAACCGTGACCGAAACCAACTGGGCCGGGATTGCGCGGAACGCCCATCGGATGGGTTCAGCGCTGGAAAAGCTGGGGCTGCAGCCGCAGGATCGCGTAGGCACGCTGGCGTGGAACAACCGTCGCCATCTTGAGATCTACTATGCGGTTTCGGGCGCGGGCTTTGTCTGCCACACGATCAACCCCCGCCTGTTCCCGGAACAGCTGACCTATATCATCAACCACGCACAGGATCGGGTTCTGTTCTTTGATGCAACTTTCCTGCCGTTAGTTGTTGCGCTGCAAGAGCATCTGACCGAGGTGCAGCATTTCGTGCTGATGGGCGCGCGGGATGAGGCCGCGCTGTCTCAGGTGCCGGGGCTTCTTTTCTATGACGAGCTGATTGAAACCGGTGATGTGGATTACGCGTGGCCCAGCTTTGATGAGAACACCGCCTCCAGCCTCTGCTACACCTCCGGCACGACGGGCAACCCCAAGGGTGTTCTTTATTCGCATCGGTCTACAGTTCTGCACAGCTTCGCATCGAACACGCGCGACGTGATCGGCTATTCCGCCATGGATGTGGTGATGCCGGTGGTGCCGATGTTCCACGTCAACGCCTGGGGCTCGCCCTATGCTAGTGCCATGTCCGGCTCGCGCATGGTGTTGCCGGGGCCGGGCCTGCATGGCGAAGCGCTGGTCAATCTGATCGATACATATGGTGTGACGCTGGCAATGGGCGTGCCGACGATCTGGCAGGGCCTGCTGGCCCATGCTGCGAAATGCGGAACGAAGCTGGAAAGCCTTAATCGTACCGTGATCGGCGGTGCTGCATGTCCACCCTCGATGATCGAAACCTTCCGCGAGACCTATGGCGTGGATACTGTCCACGCCTGGGGGATGAGCGAGATGAGTCCGCTTGGCACAACGAACTACCCGATGGCCAAACATCTGGATATGCCCATCGAGGCCCAGCACAAGCTGCGTGAAAGCCAGGGTCGTCCGCCCTTTGGGGTTGAACTGAAAATCGTTGACGATGACGGCAACGATCTTCCCCATGACGGAGAGACACAGGGTGATCTGATGGTGCGCGGCCACTGGGTGCTGGACAGCTATTTCCACATGCAGAATGAGGCCTTGCTGCAAGAGGGCTGGTTCGCAACCGGCGACGTGGCGACATTGGACCCGGACGGGTACATGACCATCCGCGACCGGTCGAAGGACATCATCAAATCAGGCGGCGAATGGATCAGCTCGGTCGAGTTGGAGAATATCGCCGTCGCGCATCCGCAACTGGCGACCGCTGCCGTTGTGGGGGTGCCACATCCGAAATGGGATGAACGGCCCTTGCTGGTTGCCGTGAAGGCAGAAGGCGAAGAACCGACCGAACAGGATTTGTTGTCATTCTTTGATGGCAAAATCGCCAAATGGCAGGTGCCGGACAAGGTTGTATTCGTCGATGCGCTGCCGCTAAACGCGACCGGAAAGGTCCTGAAACGCAATCTGCGCGCTGATTTCAGCGATGCGCTGATGGGGTAAGTGCCAATCTGGGAAGAATGGCTCCGGCGGTAGGGATCGAACCTACGACCAATTGATTAACAGTCAACTGCTCTACCGCTGAGCTACGCCGGAACGGTTCGCGCCGTATAGCAACCTGTTTCTGCGACGTCCAGAGGGATCGTGGAGTTTTTTCATCGAAAATTTCCACGCAAAAATCGACGGTCGCCCAAGGCGCGAATTTGGCTGAATTTAGGGTGATTTGGCTCCGGCGGTAGGGATCGAACCTACGACCAATTGATTAACAGTCAACTGCTCTACCGCTGAGCTACGCCGGAACTGACGCGCATATAACAACCCGGATTTTCGCCGTCCAGAGGCGAAGCGCATGGCTTGCAAAAAATTTCTTGTTCAAGCGATGCGCCTGAAACGAGCGCTTTCGGAAAGGTCACCTTCGGGCGCAACCCGGGACCGACCGGTCAGGTCGACCAGATGAGCAAAGACGTTCCGCTCGGCCGCGCGCAGCAAGGCGGCGGGGGTTTCGGTATAGATTCGCTGCGCAAGCTCTGACGGTGTCGTAGGACCTTGTTCCAGGACGCCCAGAATTTGCGCTTCTCTTTGCAATCTGTGGTCAATCAGCCAATCCAAACGCCCGGCGGGATCGGTGACGGGCGCGCCGTGGCCGGGGTGAAAAACCGACCACTCCCGCGCGCGCAGGCGGTGGCAGGCGGCCATGAAATCGGTCAGGTCCCCGTCGGGGGGCGAGACCAGCGAACTGGCCCAGCCCATGATGTGATCAGCCGTAAAGCAGATATCCCCCCATGCCAGCGCGATATGATTGCCCAGATGACCGGGCGTGTGGATGACCTCAAGCTGCCAGCCATCAGCCGAAACATGCGCGCCGTCTTCGAGTTCGATATCAGGGCGGAAATCGGCATCGATTCCCTCGCCGCCGCCCGCCAGCCCGTTCTGGGCCAACATGGACATAACGTCGCTACGACCGGCTTGTGGGCCGCCAAAGGCCAGAACGGGCGCACCGGTGCGGGCCGAAAGCGGCGCAGCCAGCGGTGAATGATCCAGATGGGTATGGGTGACAAAGATGTGGCTTATCCGCTGGCCGGGCTGCAGGGCATCGAGGATGGCTTGCAGATGCGCATCGCTCAGCGGCCCCGGATCGATCACGGCAATGTCGCTGTTCCCCAACAGATAGGTATTTGTCCCGCGATAGGTCATTGGCGAAGGGTTGGGGGCAAGGACCCGGCGCAGGCCCGGTGACAGCGCGTGAACTTGCCCTGGCGCAGGGTTGAAATCGTCGGGGGCTTGCATCGTGACCTCTTCCTCTTGCCCGGGCAGCCCGCTAGGTTTAGCGCATGTTGTTGCAATGGCTCAAACCTTATATGCCGCGCAGCCTTTATGCGCGCGCCGCATTGATTCTGGTGCTCCCGGTCATCGTTGTCTTGTTGGTGGTCGCCATCGCCTTTCTGCAGAAACATCTTGAGGAAGTCACCGCTCAGATGACCCGCACCACCGCGCGCGAAGTCTTGCTCGTGGTGGATGGAATGAAGGGGGCGGAAACCCAGCAGCAGGCTTTGGCTGCAGTGCGAAAGGACCTATCGGTTCTGGATATGTCAGCCCGTTTTCTGGACCTTAACGAAATGCCGCAGAATGGAACCCGGCGCTGGTATGATTTCGTCGCGTCGCAGGTGGATGCCGAACTGCACGCGCGCATTCCCGAGGTTGAGGAAATCGAGCTGCCCAACGGACAAGAGGTCCGGTTGTACCTGACGACCGATCTGGGGACGCTCGAGCTGGGCTTTGACAGGCGGCGGTTGTCGCCGACTGCTCCGCATCAGTTGATCGTGACGATGGTGTTCTTTGCCGGTCTGATGACGACGATTTCGTTCCTCTATATGCGCAATCAGTTGCGGCCGATCACGCGGCTGGCCGATGCGGCGCAGGCCTTTGGACATGGTCGCAGCGTGCCCTACACCCCCGGCGGCGCCATCGAGGTGCGGGCCGCAGGCAGCGCGTTTGTCGACATGCGCGCCCGGATCGAGCGGCAAATCGAGCAGCGTACCCTGATGCTGTCGGGGGTCAGCCATGACTTGCGCACCCCGCTGACGCGGCTCAAATTGGGCCTGTCTTTCTTGCCCGAGGATGAGGCGGCGCCGTTGCTGCAGGACGTCGATGAGATGCAATCCCTGCTGGATGCGTTCCTTGATTTCTCGCGCGGGACAGCTGAAAGCGCACCCGAGTCGGTTACGCCCGAAACCTGGCTGAGCCAGATCGTCGATGACGCGCAGCGCGCTGGTCAGCAGGTTGAACTGGTGTCCGTCGAAGGGCAGGGCAGTGCCATGCTGCGCCCGACCGCTATGCGCCGGGCGGTTGAAAACCTGATCGGGAATGCGATCCGCTATGGGAGCAAGGCCGAAGTCAGCCTTTCGTTGACACCAAAATCCCTGCGCATCCGGGTCGAGGATGACGGCCCCGGTATTCCGCCCGAACAGCGCACCGAAGCGGTGCGGCCCTTTACCCGGCTCGACCCCGCGCGAAATCAGAATCAGGGCAGCGGCGTCGGTCTTGGCCTGGCCATCGTCGCCGATATCGCCCGCGTGCATGGCGGCACCTTGCGGCTGGGCAGCAGCAAAAAGCTGGGTGGGTTATGCGCGGATATTGTCATAGGGCGGTGATTTGGTAGGCCCGGCAGGACTTGAACCCGCAACCAAAGCGTTATGAGCGCTCTGCTCTAACCAATTGAGCTACAGGCCCGCCATGACGCCTTGGGTACCACGATCAGGGCCCGCGTCAAGCCTGACCGTTGCAACATCGGCCACAATCGAATAACCCGCGCGCAAAGCACTCATGAGGGATTGACCATGACAGCGGGCAAGAACGGAATCACCTACGCCGATGCGGGTGTCGATATCGATGCGGGGAACGCATTGGTCGACCGGATCAAGCCTGCAGCCAAGCGCACCAACCGATCAGGGGTGATGAGTGGTCTGGGCGGTTTTGGCGCTCTGTTCGACCTCAAGGCGGCCGGGTACGAAGATCCGATTTTGGTGGGCGCGACCGATGGTGTCGGTACCAAGCTGCGGATTGCCATCGATACTGGCGTTGTCGATGGTGTGGGTATCGATCTGGTGGCGATGTGCGTCAACGACCTGATCTGTCAGGGTGCCGAGCCGCTGTTTTTTCTGGATTATTTCGCCACCGGAAAGCTAGACACCGACACTGCTGCGCGGATCATCGAAGGGATCGCCGAGGGCTGCGTGCAGTCCGGCTGCGCCTTGATCGGTGGCGAAACCGCCGAGATGCCGGGCATGTACCCGGATGGAGATTTCGACCTGGCCGGGTTCTCGGTCGGCGCGATGGAGCGTGGAACGGCACTGCCAGAGGGGGTGCAGCAGGGCGATGTTCTGCTGGGGCTGGCCTCGAACGGGCTGCATTCCAACGGTTATTCGCTGGTGCGCAAGCTGGTCGAGATGTCCGGGCTTGGCTGGGATTCGGCGTCACCCTTCGGTGGCGGCTCGCTGGGTGAGGCACTGCTGACCCCAACACGTCTTTATGTACAACCCGCGTTGGCCGCGATCCGTGCAGGGGGCGTTCACGCGCTGGCACATATCACCGGCGGCGGTCTGACCGAAAACCTGCCGCGTGTGCTGTCCGAAGGGCTGGGCGCTCAGATCGATCTGAGTGCATGGGATTTGCCGCCCGTCTTCCGCTGGATGGCGGAAACCGGTGGGATTGCCGAGGCAGAGATGCTCAAGACCTTCAACTGCGGCATCGGCATGATCGTTGTTTGCGCGCCGGATCAGGCCGAAGCGCTGGAGGCATTGCTGGCAGACGCAGGTGAAACCGTCTCGCGGATCGGGACCGTCACCGATGCGGCGGGCGTCGTTTATTCGGGCAAGCTGCTGTGAGCCATAAGCGCGTCGCCATCTTGATTTCCGGTGGCGGTTCGAACATGCTGTCTCTGGTCGACAGCATGACCGGCGACCATCCCGCGCGGCCCTGTCTGGTCATGTCCAATGATGCCAAGGCAGGCGGCCTGAAAAAGGCGGCCGCCCTTGGAATTCCGACTGCCGCCGTTGATCACCGGCCTTTTGGCAAGGATCGGGCGGCGTTTGAGGCTGAATTGCTGAAACCTTTGTTGCAGGCCGAACCCGATATCGTCTGTCTTGCCGGGTTCATGCGGGTTCTGACCGGGGATTTCGTCTCGCGCTTTCAGGGGCGGATGCTGAACATCCACCCCTCACTGCTGCCCAAATACAAGGGTCTGAACACCCATGCCCGCGCCATCGAGGCGGGGGATTCCGAGCATGGATGCACTGTTCACGAAGTGACCGCCGCGCTGGATGACGGCCCGATTCTGGGTCAGGCGCGCGTCGTAATCGAAGCCGGTGACACGCCCGAAACGCTGGCCACGCGTGTGCTGGAATGGGAACACAAGCTTTATCCTGCAGTTCTGCGGCGGTATTCTCAGGGCAACACCGAACCGGTTCTTTTGCCCTGACCTGCCGGGGTGATTTACATGCGCTGAATATTCGTCTTATGGTCGCATATCGCTCGGGACGAGGACCAAACGGGCAGTCACAAGAACCATAAAAGCAAGAATAGTACGGCGCATGAAAACCCTGACAACGACGCAAGAGCTGACTGCATTCTGTGCGGCTGCTGCGGACTATCCCTACGTCACCGTAGATACCGAATTTCTGCGCGAACGGACCTACTATTCAAAACTCTGTCTGGTGCAACTTGCGGTACCGTCCGAAGACGAGGACAGCGCGGTGCTGGTTGATCCGCTGGCCGAGGGCCTGTCGCTGGAACCACTTTATGAGCTGTTCCGCAACGAAAACGTGGTCAAGGTTTTCCACGCCGCCCGGCAGGATCTTGAGATTTTCTGGGTCGATGCCGGTGTTTTCCCGACGCCCCTGTTCGATACTCAGGTGGCGGCCATGGTCTGCGGATTTGGCGAGCAGGTCGGATACGAGACGCTTGTCCGCAAGATCTGCAAGGAGGGGGTCGACAAGACCTCTCGGTTCACAGACTGGTCGCGGCGTCCGCTGACCGATGCGCAAAAATCCTATGCGCTGGCGGACGTGACGCATCTGCGGAAGATCTACGAATATCTGGCCGCTGAGCTGGAGAAGACCCGGCGGGATCATTGGGTGGCGGAAGAGTTGCGTATCCTGACCCGTGTCGAGACCTACGATATCCGCCCCGAGGAAGCCTGGCGCCGGGTCAAGACGCGCACCAACTCGGCCAAGTTTTTGGCGGTGGTGCGGGAATTGGCTGAGTTCCGCGAAGCCTATGCGCAGCAGAACAACGTCCCGCGCAGCCGGGTGTTCAAGGATGACGCGTTGATCGAGATGGCCTCGATCAAACCCAAAACCCCATCGGATCTGGGCGGTTCACGCATGTTGTTGCGCGAGGCGCGGAAGGGTGCGATTGCGGATGGAATACTGGCGGCGGTGAAACGCGGTATGAATTGCCCGCCAGACAAGTTGCCCAAGGTGGATAACAGCCGCGACAAGCTGAAGGTCAACCCGGCACTGGCCGATCTGCTGCGGGTGCTGCTGAAATCCAAGACCGAAAGTGCTGGGGTTGCGGCGAAGCTGATCGCCTCGAGCGCGGATCTGGATCAGATCGCAGCGGGTGAGCGTGAAGTGCCTGCGCTATCTGGTTGGCGGTTCGAGGTGTTCGGAGAAGACGCGCTGAAACTGTGCGATGGCAAGATCGCCCTAGCCGCCAAAGGTCAGACGGTGCGCGTCGTATCGCTTTAGCGGCGCCGCGATTCCAGCGCGTTTTGCGCACCCACGACCCGAACCAACCGAATACCTTCCAGATCCTGCGTGCTTACGGTGACGGCCTCGGACACCATGCGCGAACGCGCGCTGCCCTGAGCCGTGGCGTATTCCGGGTAATCCACGCGGAAGGTGAACTCCATCACCCCATTTTTGCTCAGCTCTTCTGACCGCACGCGTGCAAGTTGAGCGTTAAAAGCCCCTTGCCGGATCGCCGTTCCCGAGGCGTAGATGATCGCGCCCGTTGTGGTAGGATCGATGCGCAGTTCATCGATTACGGTGATTGGTACGCTGTTGTCTTCAGCTTCGGGCCGCGCGAACAGCCCACGTGCATCGCTCTGTTGCGGGACAAGGGCGTTTGCGTCATCGGCTGAAACCTCGGTCGGGGCCGGGGTGCTGCTGCCAAACCAGTTCGACGGGTTTGCCCGGGAATTGCTCCAACCACTGCAGGCAGAGACAGACATCGCAACGACCAATAGTACAGACAGAGTTTTGTGCATGGACCCAACACTTTGCGCAACTTTACACCCAAGGGGTTAGCGCAAATTCTGTGTCTTGAAAAGGCACGCAAGGGACTGGACAGCGGGGAAAGCCGGGCATAGTTCACATTTGTGATCGCGTAACGCAAGGACAGCCCACCATGGCAACGCCCGCCTTTGAAGAGATTGTCGAGGATTTCGAATTCCTGGAAGACTGGGAAGACCGCTATCGCCATGTGATCGAGCAGGGCAAGGCGATGGAACCTCTGGACGAGGCGCTGAAAGTGCCGGCGACCAAAGTGACCGGGTGTGCCAGTCAGGTCTGGCTGCACCCGACCATCGCGAATGGCCAGTTTCACTTTGACGGTGACAGCGACGCGCTGATTGTGCGTGGCCTGATCGCGGTGCTGCGCAAGCTTTACAACGGGCTGCCCGTCGCAGACGTCAGCAAAGTGGATGCAGGTGGTGAGTTGGCGCGGCTGGGTCTGCACGATCACCTTTCGGCACAACGCTCAAACGGGCTACGGTCGATGATCGAGCGTATTCGCGAGGTTGCGCTGGCCAGCGCCTGACCGTCAGCCGGATTTCCCGCGCGCGGCCCATTCCGACAACGTGACTTCAAGATCGCCATAGCCGGTCAGGCGGCGTTCGAACTCCAGCCCCATACGGTCGGCGCAGTCCTGCGCGCGGCGCGTCAGGTCGGGATCGTCGGTCTGCGCCTGATAGACCAGCTTGGTATAGTTGCCGAAATACATATCCCGCAGCTCTGGGTGACGATCTAGACCCAGAGGCTTCCAAACAAAAGCGTCGAACTGCCGGGCGAGAAAGTCGGTCAGGTAAAACGCGGTTGTTTCGTCATCGCCATGGGCGGCAAAGGCCTGATTACCCTCGAGGAAAGAATAACAGTGGGGGCCCTGGATCATCTCGACGCCCAGCTTTTCGCATGCGGCCTGCAGCAAGCCCCCGGTGCCGCAATCGGCATAGACGACATAAATCCGGTCGTAGCTGTCGCGATGTTTGGCAACGGCATCCTCAACCGCTTGCGTAATCCTTTCGGGGTGGATGTGCAGGATGGCGGGCAGGCAGGTCAGCGCGATGTGATCCCAGCCGTTTCTCTCCTTCAGGTCCAGTATCTCGCGCGCCAACGCGCCACAGGCGATCAGAAGGATGGATTCGGTCACGCGCGGCGCGGCATAGCCTTCGCGGGTCAGGCTGTCATCATCTGGCAATGGTGCGTCGGTCATCTGATCTCTCCACCTGGCTACCTGATATATAGGTACGCGACCTTTGAGACGAAGCAGGCCGCCCCGGTTAGGACGGCCTGCTTCACAGTATAGTCTGTGCCTTAGCCGGCCAGTTGGTTGTGCCGACGCGACATGAAGTCCTTGGCCATTTCCACGGCCACAGCGGCGTCACGGCAGTAGCCGTCTGCTCCAATGGCTTTGCCGAATTCTTCGTTCAGCGGCGCGCCACCGACCAGAACGACGTATTCTTCACGCAGGCCTTGCTCGACCATGGTGTCGATCACGACCTTCATGTAAGGCATGGTGGTGGTCAGCAGGGCGGACATGCCCAGAATATCGGGCTTTTCGTTTTCCAGCGCTTCCAGGTAGTTTTCGACCGGGTTGTTGATGCCAAGATCGACAACCTCGAAGCCTGCGCCTTCCATCATCATCGACACAAGATTCTTACCGATGTCGTGGATGTCGCCTTTGACGGTGCCGATGACCATCTTGCCAACGCGCGGCGCGCCGGTTTCGGCCAGCAGCGGCTTGAGGATGGCCATGCCGCCCTTCATCGCGTTTGCGGCCAGCAGAACCTCGGGCACGAACAGAATGCCGTCGCGGAAGTCGTGGCCCACGATGGTCATACCGCCGACCAGTGCTTTGGTCAGGATGTCGTAAGGCGTCCAGCCGCGCTCGAGAAGGATGTTGGTGCCTTCTTCGATTTCCTCTTTCAGACCGTCATAGAGGTCATCGAACATCTGTTCGACAAGTTCGTCGTCGTTGAGTTCGGACAGTACGATGTCTTCTTCATCGGACATGGGGCGTTTCCCTGAGCTTGGCGGGCTTGTGGCCCGTGGTGGCAATTTTTTCCTGTTTGGCGATTTCGTCGCAGATGTACTGTGACGATTGCGACCTTGGCCGTTCTGAGACCGACCTATATGTTGAAATGTGACTCCGGGCGACCGATTTTTTTGCAAGATCATCCTGCAGTCCATTCATTTTCTGGTGGCTAAGTCCCGAATTGTTCCCTGTTGAAGCCGGATTGGTCGCATAACCCTGATCTTTGTATGCCTTGCCAGCCCGTGCGCGGTCAGCTAATCATTGAAAGAGAACATAAGGTGAACAAATGTTGATTCAGCCAAAGCATCCGGGGCGAGGGGTGGCGTCAAACGACGTTGGCCGGTTCGAACGGTTTGCGACCGAATCCACGGATGATGGCTGGGACCTGCCCGAGGATTTGCCGCCGTTGCGAACCGAGGTCAGGGACGAGGTTGCGCGGACTCTCATCACCTACAACAAATCACCGGATTTGCCATTCGACCGCTCAATCAACCCTTATCGCGGATGCGAGCACGGATGTGTCTATTGCTTTGCCCGCCCGAGCCACGCTTATCTGGGATTGTCGCCGGGGCTTGATTTTGAAACGCGCCTTGTCGCTCGCCCGAACGCTGCGGAAGTCCTGCGGCGAGAGCTGTCGGCGCGTCGCTACAAAGTGGCGACAATCGCGCTGGGGACCAATACCGATCCCTACCAACCAATCGAGAAAAACCGAGAAATCACAAGGGCCTGTCTGCAGGTTCTCAGCGACTTTCAGCACCCGGTCGGGATCGTCACCAAAGGCGCGCTTATTGAACGTGATCTGGACATACTCGGTCCTATGGCCCGCAAAAATCTGGTGCGGGTCGGTATTTCCCTCACCACGCTGGATGCCGGGTTGTCGCGCAGGATGGAGCCGCGCGCGCCGTCTCCGCTGCGCCGGTTGCGGATGATCCGCCGGTTGACCGAAGCGGGGGTGCCGGTGCGGGTCATGACTTCGCCCATTATACCCGGGCTGACGGATCATGAGCTTGAGCAGTTGCTTGAAGCAGGCCGGCAGGCTGGCGCGGATGCCGCCAGTTGGATCATGCTGCGCCTGCCGCGCGAGGTGTCGGCCCTGTGGCAAGACTGGCTGGACGAGTATGAACCAGCGCGCGCCGCGAAGGTTATGGCGCGGCTGCGTGAGATGCACGGGGGCAGGGATTATGATCCGCGATGGGGGCACCGGATGCGGGGCGAGGGCACCTATGCCCAGATGATTGCCCAGCGGTTCAAGGCCGCCTGCAAAAGACTGGGCCTTGCGATCAAGTCCCAGCCCCTCAGTACCGCACATTTTGCGCCGCCACCGCAGCCGGGTGATCAGCTGTCGCTGTTCTAGAAACTGATCCCCAGCCCAACCGTGAAGCCATTGACCGTATCGCTGCCATAATAACGGACCATAAGCCGGGTTGTGGTAACCCACGGCACCCAGGTGTCGGACAGATCAACCTCAACCCCGCCGCCGACACGCGCCAGCCAGTCGGTGCCAAGCACGATGGCCTGATCGCCCAGCAGATAGGAAAAGGACAGATCGCCAACCCAGCGCACCGGACGCCCGAACATCTGTTTGCCGGTGGGAAAACGATACCGGGCCCATAGAACCGCATTGGCCGCGGTGGATTCGATCAGCAGGTCCTCGTCGTCTCCGATGGGCCAGTACTCGATATGCGTATATCGCAAGCTGGCCTCGAATTCGCGGTCGTTTTCAAGTGGCAGGTCATAATCCACGGTCAGTGAGCCACCGGCACCGCCGGCCCACAGACCACCGCTTTCGACGAAATCACGCTCCAGTCCCAGCCGGTTGGCAATGACCTGCGCCCCGACCGAGGCATCGGACTGCGTGCGCCCGACCGAGATATGTGCCATCGGCGTAAGCTTCCAGCGTTCGCCCAGATCGAACTGATAGCCGATACCGCCGGTGAGGGCGAGACTGGTCCATTTCAGCGGTACGGCTGTCGTTTCGCCCGTATCGCCGAAGGTAAACACCGGGTCATAGCGGGCATACCCGATATAGCCCTCAAGATAGAGCGGGATACCCTCGCTCAGGCGAAACCCGCCGCCCAGTTGCGCCGATTTGAAATCATACTCGCGATCACCGGTGTTGGATTGCAATGAGATCGCGCTGGCCGAGTCATCGGGAATGCCCACCAGGCTGAGAACAGCCAGCGAGCCCGCCGCGTATTCACGTTGGGCGTTCTTGAAGGCGTTTTCCAGCAGGGTTTGCGCAGCCACAGGGGTGCCAAACAGCAGAGCGAGACAGAATACGGGTATGCGCATGAATCCAACGGCCTATCAAAAGCTGTGCTGGACATTAGGCAGAGTGATCCCCGCTGCAAAGGCAGGCGCACCGCGTTTGCGCGAGTTTCGAGTCGAGGGCTACATTTCGGTAACACCACAGCAAAAAGGCCCCGAAAACCGGGGCCTTGTCGCATGTTTCTGTGGTGTAAGCCGCAGGACGGCTCAGCGCTTTTCGATATCCACGTAATCCCGGGTGGTTTCGCCCAGATACAATTGGCGCGGACGACCGATCTTGTTCTGCGGATCGGCGATCATCTCTTTCCACTGGCTGACCCAGCCAACGGTGCGCGACAGCGCGAAGATCGGAGTGAACATCGAGGTCGGGAAGCCCATCGCCTCGAGGATGATGCCCGAATAGAAATCCACGTTCGGGAACAGCTTTTTCTCGGCGAAATATGGATCTTCCAGAGCCTGCTTTTCCAGCGCCTTGGCGACTTGCAGCTTTGGATTGTTCTCGATCCCCAGCAGGTCCAGAACTTCGTCCGCTGACTGCTTCATCACCTTCGCACGCGGGTCAAAGTTCTTATAGACGCGGTGACCAAAGCCCATCAGACGGAACGGATCGTTCTTGTCCTTGGCGCGCGCGATGTATTCGGGGATACGGTCGACGCTGCCGATCTCTTCCAGCATTTCAAGGCACGCCTGGTTCGCGCCGCCATGGGCCGGACCCCAGAGGCAGGCAATGCCGGCGGCAATACAGGCGAACGGGTTCGCCCCCGAAGACGAGGCCAGACGCACGGTCGAGGTCGATGCGTTCTGCTCGTGATCGGCGTGCAGGGTAAAGATGCGGTCCATTGCACGGCTGAGGATCGGGTTCACCTCATAGTCTTCCGCAGGCACGGCAAAGCACATGCGCAGGAAGTTCGAGGCATAGTCAAGATCGTTGCGCGGATAGATGAAGGGCTGACCGATGTGGTACTTATAAGCCCAGGCCGCGATGGTCGGCATCTTGGCGATCAGGCGATGCGAGGCGACCTCGCGCTGATGCGGGTCCGCAATATCGGTCGAATCGTGATAGAAGGCCGACATCGCGCCAACCACACCGACCATAATTGCCATCGGATGGGCGTCGCGGCGGAAACCGCGATAGAAATACTGCATCTGCTCGTGCAGCATGGTGTGACGCGTGATCGTGGTTTCAAACTGCTCCAGATCTTTCGCCGCCGGCAGCTCTCCGTACAGCAGCAGGTAGCACACTTCGAGGAAATGGGACTTTTCGGCCAGCTGATCGATCGGATAACCGCGATGCAGCAATTCGCCCTTTTCGCCATCGATATAGGTGATGGTGCTGTCGCAGCTGGCGGTCGAGGTGAAGCCGGGATCGTAGGTGAACACATCGGCCTGGCTATAAAGCTTGCGGATGTCGATGACATCGGGGCCAGCAGTGGGTGAGTGGATCGGCAATTCGTAGGTGTTGCCGTGGACAGTCAGGGTCGCTGTTTTTTGGCTATCGGTCATTTATGTCCCTTCCTCATTCGTGCGTTTGCCGGCTCGCTGTCCGACAAATCGGGCAACAGCTGCGCGCGGTGGCGCAGTCCGGGTCTTAACGGAGCAGCGTTACCCGAATGTGAAGCCGGGATCAGGTCGCTGCATCAGAAAGCCGTGCAAGGGTTTCATCCCGCCCAAGCACAAGCATCATGTCAAAAACCGAAGGTGTGACCGCCCGACCTGCCAGCACCGCGCGCAGCGGACCTGCCAGTTTGCCGAACTTAATCCCTTTCGCTTCCGCAAAGGAATTCAGGGTCTCCTCCAGTTCGTTCCGAGACCAGCTAGCATTTTGCAGCTGCGGCGTCAATTCTTCCAGTATACCGTCGGATACAGTCGACAGTGCCTTTGCCGCTTTTTCATCGGGTTCAACCGGGCGCGATGTGAGTGCAAAATGTGCTTTTTCAAGAAGTTCCGGGAATGTCCGTGCCCGATCCTTGAGGCAATACATCGCACGTTCCAGATCACCTGATTGTGCTTGAGTGAGAGCGGGCAGAGCCGCCGCAGCCAGATATGCCTCGATCTCTTGCCGCAACGCAGCATCATCCGAGATGACAATATGCTGACCGCAGAGGTTTTCCAGCTTCTTCAAATCGAACCGCGCCGGGCTTTTGCCGATCCCGCCCAGATCGAACCATTCCAGCGCCTGGGCGTCGGTGAAGAACTCATCGTCGCCATGACTCCAGCCCAGTCGCGCCAGATAGTTGCGCATACCGGCAGCCGGATAGCCCATCGCCTGATATTCCTGTGCGCCAAGCGCTCCGTGTCGTTTCGACAGTTTCTTGCCATCCGGCCCGTGAATCAGCGGAATATGGGCCCAGACCGGAACGTCCCAGCCCATCGCCTCATAGATCATCATCTGGCGCGCGGCGTTGTTGAGGTGATCGTCACCCCGGATCACATGGGTCACGCCCATGTCATGGTCGTCCACCACAACGGCCAGCATGTAGACCGGAGTGCCATCCGAGCGCAGCAGGACCATGTCGTCCAACTGATCGTTGCGGATGGTCACGTCGCCCTGCACCTGATCACGGATCACGGTGGTGCCGTCCTGCGGGGCCTTGATGCGGATCACGAAAGGCGCGTCCGGCTGGGTCGAGGCATCGGCGTCGCGCCACGGGCTGCGGAACAGGGTCGATTTCCCCTCGGCCCGCGCCTGATCCCGGAATGCGGCAATCTCATCCTGGGTCGAGAAACACTTGTAGGCCTTGCCCTCGGCCAGCAACTGATGCGCTACCTCGGCGTGGCGCGCGGCGCCTTCGAATTGGCTGATCACGTCGCCATCATGGTCCAGCCTCAGCCATTCCATACCCTGCAGAATCGCCGCCGTCGCTTCGGGGGTCGAGCGTTCGCGGTCCGTATCCTCGATCCGCAGCAGGAACTTACCGCCACGCCCGCGCGCAAAGAGCCAGTTGAACAACGCGGTGCGCGCGCCACCGATATGCAGGAAACCGGTGGGAGAGGGGGCAAAACGGGTGACGACCTGATCGGACATTGTGTGGATTAACCTTTTGGTAACCGTAGCGGGCATAGTTTGGCGCCTATCTACCCAGCCCGAAGGACGGGGGCAACCATGCGTGTTCTGGCACCGGCCGAGGCCGCGTTACTGACCCAGCGCGGGTATCTGTTTCCGTGGGCTCCGGTCTGTCTGGCGGTTGGGATCGGCTGGTATTTCAGCCTGCGGTTCGAACCGGATGCCGGGCTTTATGCCGGGCTGGCGGTTCTGGTGCTGGTTTGCACGGCAACCGCTCGGTGGATGCAGGCGGCTTGGTCGCCGTTGCTTATTGGTGTTGCTCTTGTGGCGGCAGGTTTCCTGCTTGCGGGGGCGCGGGCACACACCGTTGCAGAGCCGGTTCTGCAATGGCGCTACTATGGCCCGGTTGAGGGGAGGGTCGTGGCGCTGGACCGCTCTGCGTCGGACGCGCCGAGGGTCACTCTGGATCAGGTGCGGATCGGGGACGTTCCTGCGGATCAGAGGCCCCGGCGCGTTCGGCTATCCTTGCTTGGCGATCCGGCGCATCTGTCGCCGGGGCAAAGGGTGATGACCACGGCGCATCTGTCGCCACCACAAGGCCCGGTCGAACCCGGGGGCTTCGATTTCCGCCGTCACGCTTGGTTTCAGAGGCTGGGTGCCGTTGGCTATACCCGCGTTCCGGTTCTGACAATCGCACCCGCCAATCAGGGTGTAGAAGGCGTTCGGATCACCGCATGGCGCATGGCGATATCGGATCATGTGCGCCGGGTGCTGCCCGGTGAGGTTGGTGGATTTGCAGCCGCTGTCACCACCGGGGACCGCAGCGGAATGGGGCAGGCTTCGCTGGATAGGCTGCGCGCTTCGAATCTGGCACATCTGCTGGCGATTTCCGGGCTGCATATGGGGTTGCTGACAGGGTTTGTGTTTGTTGCCTGTCGGATGGGGCTTTCCTGCGTTCCCACCATTGCCTTGCGATTGCCTGTCCGCAAACTTTCGGCGATTTGTGCCTTGTGCGCCGCAGCCATCTATCTGTTTTTATCCGGCGGCAATGTCGCGACCGAGCGTGCCTTCGTGATGGTCTGCGTCATGTTGGGCGCAGTGCTGCTGGACCGGCGCGCAATTTCGTTGAGGGCGGTCGCCGTGGCCGCGCTGATCGTTTTGGCGCTGCGGCCAGAAACTCTTCTGGGGCCGGGATTCCAGATGTCTTTCGCGGCCACTGCGGCGCTTGTGGCAGTGTTCGGCGCGTTGCGTGACCATGGTCCGCTTCCCGGGCCTAAATGGCTGGGACTGGTCTGGGCGTTGTTGATTTCGTCCGGTGTGGCCGGGTTAGCGACGTCCCCGATTGGAGCCGCTCACTTCAATTCACTGTCCCATTACGGCCTGTTGGCAAACCTTCTGTCGGTGCCGGTCATGGGAACGCTGGTTGTTCCGGCGGCAGTTGTCGCGGCGCTTTTGGCACCCTTCGGGTTGGAAGCTCTGCCGCTTCAGGCCATGGGGCTGGGATTGCGATGGATCCTTTGGGTAGCTGAGTGGGTCTCGGACCTGGACGGAGCACAAAGCCATATTGCCAGCCCACCGGTTCTGGTGCTGCCGGTTCTGGCTGTGTCGCTACTATGGCTCATCCTCTGGCAAGGCCGTGCGCGGTGGCTGGGTGTTGCGCCGGTTTGCGTCGCATTGGCGATGTGGGGGCAGGGGCATCGGCCCGAGGCCCTGATCGCCCAGACCGGAGGGCTCGTCGGCGTGATGACCGAACAGGGTCGCGCCCTGAGCAAAGAGAAGGGCGGCGGCTTTGTGGCGTCGGTCTGGTTGGAGAATGATGGTGATTCTGCCGATCAGCCGAAAGCGGCAGGGCGCTGGCCAAATGCCTCGCGCGGCGTGCAGCGGTACCTGATCGGAGACAAAGAGCTGGTTCACCTCACCGGAAAACGCGCCGCGCTTGCGTTTGAAGAATGCGGGCGCGGGCAGATCGTCATTGCTCCGGTTGCGCTGGACCTTAGTGGCGACTGCGTTGTCTATGATCTGGACAAGCTTGGTGTCACCGGCAGCCTGGCGTTTTTGAACGGTCGGCTGCTGAGCAGCGCCGAGGTTACGGGCGACCGGTTGTGGTCGCCCAATCTTCGTCAGTAGCTGCGGATCAGACCGACCAGCCGGCCCTGCACCTTGACCTTGTCCTCGGGCAATACGCGTGTCTCATAAGCCGGGTTTGCAGCCTCAAGCGCAATGGCGTGACCCCGGCGGAAGAAGCGTTTCAAGGTCGCTTCCTGATCCTCGACCAAGGCCACCACGATATCGCCATTGTCTGCGGCCGAAGTTTCCCGGATCACCACCACATCGCCATCGTTGATGCCCGCGTCGATCATCGAATCCCCGCGCACTTCAAGCGCATAGTGTTCACCCTTGCCGGAAATCATCGTGCCCGGCACCGCAACCCGGTGCGAGACATGGCTGATCGCTTCAATCGGCACACCGGCAGCGATGCGGCCCATGACCGGCAGTTCCATCGCATCCACCGTGACCGGTTCAAAATTGGCCGGGCGCGGGCCTTCGGGGCGGTCGCCTTCGATCACGCGGGGTTTGAAGGCTGCAGTCGGCTCTCCACCCAGGCTTTCTGGCAGTTTCACAATCTCAATCGCACGCGCCCGGTGGGCGAGGCGACGGATAAATCCGCGTTCCTCGAGTGCGGTGATAAGCCGGTGAATCCCGGACTTCGACCGCAAATCCAGCGCGGCCTTCATCTCATCAAAACTGGGCGGAACACCGTCCGCCTGAACGCGTTTATGGATGAATTCCAGCAAATCCAATTGTTTCTTGGTCAGCATCGCTCGCACCTCATCGCTCATGCGTTTTCTTTTGTTCTACGCATGTTCACGTTTTGTGTCAACGGATTTGCTGGATTGGCAGGTAATGGACCTCATCCCCTGCATCGCGCGCGGGATCATGCGGTTGTCGCACCAGCAGGGCATTGGCCTGCGCCAGAACACTCAGAAGCGAGCTGTCCTGATCGTCACAGGCGCGAATGCCGGTGTCATCCAGAACCGCCCGCATATAGTGTTCGCGCGGGCCGTTCTTGGTCAGCGGCGCGGAGAGGCGGGCAGATTGGAACGGGTTCAGAACCTGTTCGATCCCCAACATGTGGCGCACCATCGGGATCAGGAACAGATAGCCGCAGACCATGGCACTGACGGGATTTCCCGGCAGACCGACCATCGCTGCATCCCCCAGACGACCTGCCATCAGCGGCTTACCGGGTCGCATGCGGATTTTGTAGAATGACCGCTCCATCCCCAATGCCTCGGACACATCCGCAACCAGATCGTATTCTCCGACCGAAGCACCGCCGATTGTCACAACCAGATCCGCGCCATGCGCCAGACCAAAGGCCGTTTGCAGCGAGGCGACGGTGTCCTGCGCGATGGGAAGCACCCGCACCTGCGCGCCAGCTTCTTCCAGTAACGCCTTGAGACCAAAGGTGTTTGAGGCAATAATCTGGTCAGGGCCCGGGTCTTCTCCGGGCATCACCAGTTCATCTCCGGTCGAGATCAGCGCCACCACAGGTTTCCGCGCCACCGGGACCGAGGCGATGTTCATCGCCGCCATCAACGCAACATCTTCGGGGCGGAGCTGTCGTGGCGCTGTGATTTGCGCGCCAACAGAAAAATCCACACCAGCCGGGCGAATGTTGGGTTTGGGGCCGGGCGTATCGGCAATGGTGATCAGATCACCGCGCCGGTCGACATCTTCCTGTATGACGACAAAATCAGCGCCTTCAGGCACGGGCGCGCCGGTGAAGATGCGGACAGCCTGACCCGGCCCGACAGTACCATCGAAACGCCTGCCTGCGGCCGCTTCGCCAACCAGTTTGAACATGGCATGCAGCTCGACTTCGGCTGCCTTGACCGCATAGCCATCCATAGACGAGGCAGCAAAGGGCGGTTGGTCGCGCGTGGCCGAGACGTCCTGCGTCAGAACACGTCCAGCGGCTTCGATCAGAGGAACAGTTTCAGCGGGCAACGGCGAAACCAGACCGAACAGAAGGGCGCGGGCGTCTTCGACTGAGATCATGTCGCTTCGTAACGCCCTGATTTTCCGCCATCTTTCAGGAGAACGCGAATGCCGCCGATCTCCATGGCCTTATCCACGGCCTTGGTCATGTCATACACGGTCAGGGCGGCGGTAGACACAGCGGTCAGCGCCTCCATCTCAACCCCGGTCTGGCCCGAGGTTTTGACAGTTGCTTCAATCCGAACACCCGGCAGATCCGGGTCCAGTGTCAATTCCACCGCCACTTTGGTGACCGGCAGCGGATGGCAGAGCGGGATCAGATCGGGTGTTTTCTTCGCGCCCATGATCCCTGCAAGTCGCGCCACGCCAAGAACGTCACCCTTCTTGGCGCGACCTTCTGAAATAAGATCAAAAGTTTCCCGCGCCATCTTGATGTGACCCGCCGCGACCGCCACCCGGTCGGTGACGGCCTTGTCCGAGACATCGACCATATGCGCCTGACCCTGGGCATCGAAATGAGTCAGCGGCATCACATCACTCCGGGGATAAGCGGGTTTGCCAGCAGGGTTCGGGTGGCGTGTGCCACATCGTCCTGTCGCATCAGGCTTTCGCCGATCAGGAAGCACCGCGCACCATAGCGGGCGATATCGGCCAGATCGGCAGGGGTGCTCAGACCGCTTTCGCATACGATGGTGCGATCTGCGGGAACCAATTTCGACAGATGACGTGTTGTATCAAGAGTGGTCTCGAAGGTCTTGAGATTGCGGTTGTTTATCCCGATCAGCGGGCTTTTGAGCTGCGTCGCCCGCTCAAGTTCATCGGCATCATGGACCTCGATCAGCACGTCCATACCCCAGTCAAAGGCGGTTTGCTCAAGCTCTGCTGCCTGTGCATCCTCGACCGACGCCATGATGATCAGAATACAGTCCGCACCCAACGCACGCGCCTCGACCACCTGATAGGGGTCATACATGAAGTCCTTGCGCAACGCGGGCAGCGAACAGGCTGCGCGCGCTTCGGTCAGAAACTCTTTTGCGCCCTGAAAACTGGGTGTATCGGTCAGAACCGACAGACAGGCTGCGCCGCCTTCTTCATAGGCCTGTGCCAAAGCGGGCGGGTTGAAATCGGCGCGGATCAAACCTTTGGAGGGGCTTGCCTTCTTCACCTCGGCGATCAGGCCATAACCGTTGCGCGTGGCGTCGTGCAGAGCATTGGCGAACCCGCGCACTTCCGGTGCATTCCGGGCCTCGGATTCCAATGTTTCCAGAGACTTGTGGGCCTTGTCTGATGCGACTTCTTCCAGTTTGTAGGCTTTGATCCTGTCCAGAACGGTCTCGGTCATGCGGCTTCCTGTGTAATGCGTGCCAGCGCGTTGATCTTTTCACGGGCCTTGCCGCTGTCGATGCTGTCGCGCGCCATGGCGACGCCTTCACGCAGATCGCTGGCTGCATCGGCGACGACAAGGGCGGCGGCAGAGTTCAGTAGCACCGCGTCACGGTAGGCCGAGGGTTGTCCATCCAGCAAGGCGCGGAATGCCACTGCGTTTTCTTCGGGTGTACCACCGATTATGGCCTCGAACGGATGCACCGGCAGCCCTGCGTCTTCGGGGTGAATCTCGACCTCTTTTACAACACCATCTTCGACTGAGGCGACCCAGCTGATGCCGGTGATCGTCAGTTCATCAGTGCCATCCGATCCATGCACCAGCCAGGCGTGTTCCGCGCCCAGCAGGCCCAGTGTTTCGGCCATCGGGCGGATCAGATCGCGGCTGAAAGCGCCGGTCAGTTGGCGTTTCACGCCAGCCGGATTGGTGAGCGGGCCCAGAATGTTAAAAATCGTGCGCGTCCCAAGCTCTTGCCGCGAGGGCATGACATGGGCAACCGCCGGGTGATGCATCGGGGCCATCATAAAACCGATGCCGACCTCTTGCAGCGCCTTTTCAACCACTTCCGGCCCGACCATCACGTTGATACCCAACTGGCCAAGCGCATCTGCCGCGCCGGATTTCGAACTCAGGTTCCGGTTTCCGTGCTTGGCAACCGTTACCCCGGCGCCTGCCGTCACAAAGGCCGTCGCGGTCGAGATGTTCAGGGTGCCCTTGCCGTCGCCACCGGTGCCGACGATATCCATCGCACCTGCCGGGGCCTTCACTGCATTACACTTTGCGCGCATCACAGCGGCGGCGGCGGCGTATTCATCCACCGTCTCGCCCCGCGTGCGCATGGCCATCAGCAGTCCGCCGATCTGGCTGGGTGTCGCGGCACCGTCAAACAGGATACCAAAGGCCTCTTCAGCCTCGGCACGGGTCAGAGGTCGATCGGCCGCAGCACCGATCAGCGGTTTCAGAGCGTCGCTCATGCGGGGACTTTCATTTCATTCAGGAAATTCTTGAGCAGGGCATGCCCATGTTCGGAGGCGATGGATTCCGGGTGGAACTGAACACCGTGGATCGGCAGTTCTTTGTGCTGCAGGCCCATGATGGTGCCATCTTCCAGCTCTGCCGTAATCTCAAGACAATCGGGCAGGCTTTCACGCTCGACAACCAGCGAATGATAGCGGGTGGCCTCGAACGGCGAGGGTAAACCGGCGAACACGCCTTTTCCGATGTGTTTCATCGTGCCCATCTTGCCATGCACGATTTCATGGCAACGCACGACCTTGCCGCCAAAGGCCTGACCGATGGTCTGATGGCCAAGGCAAACTCCCATCAGCGGCGTCTGAGTCTCGGCAGCGGCCTCGGTCAGGGCCAGGCAGATGCCTGCCTGATCCGGGTCGCAGGGGCCGGGACTGAGCAGGATTCCCGCCGGGTTCATCGCCATCGCTTCCTGCACATCCAGCGCGTCATTGCGGCGCACGACCATCTCGGCCCCAAGCTCACCCAGATAGTGAACGAGGTTGTAGGTAAACGAGTCATAGTTGTCGATCAGCAGCAGCATTTGGGCACTTATCTTCCTAAGGGCATTTCAGGCTGGCGATGCAACCCTTAGCCACGGTATGATGTCGGAACATACATGCTCAGGCTTGTGCGGCAGCGTCAAGAGGACATACCCAACTTGGCGGCCTGCAGGTGAGCGCCGCAGAAGATGGCGCAGGGGCGGTTGAGGCACGAAACAACGCGAGAGGCGAGATTTCGATGGGCGGATTTTACGGTGGACTGAGCGCCGGGGCGGTGTCTGTGCTGGCTTTGGGTGTCGTCTTGTCGCTGACAACGCCTTTGTCACGCAAACCGGAAGTGACAGCCGAGGCACCGGAAGTGGCCGCGGCCCCTGAACCTGCACAGGCTGTTAAGGTTGAAGACACCGGTGTGGACGCGGATCTGGTTGAGTTGCCGCCTTCGGGACCGGACAGCCCAAAGGCCGGGTCAGATTCGCTGGATGCGTTGACAGGGATCGAATTGCAACCGGAGCAGCCTCCGACGGTGCCCGAGGTTCAGTCCGATTCTGAAGCCCCCGCAGTGGTTTCGACCACCACAGTGACGGTGCAGACTGATGCGCCAACCGCACCGCAGGCACCCGCAGAGCTGCCCGCCTTGCCCGAGTCGGAGACCGCACCAGAGGTCATCGCAGAAGCTCCGCCTGCGCCCGAACCCGAGGTGACCCCTGAACCAGAAGTGGTTGAGGAAGAGCCAGAAGAAGAACCTCAGATCGCAGCCTTGCAGCCAGAGGTGTCAGAGACCCCTGAGAGCGCGGAGCCGGAAACTCCTCAGGACAATCCCATCGCGGTAGAGGGAGAGGAGGACACACGTCCGGTCTCTAAGCCCCGGGTACGCACACTGCCTCAGATCGGAGGAGATGGGCCGGTCAACGCCGGTACGCTAGCCGGCAAGCGCGTTGTGCCGTTGACCGATCGCGACGACCCGCCTGCCGAGACAACGGAAGAAGCGGTTGAGACCGCCCGGAAACCGATCGAGGAGCACGCGGCCAGTTTTGAGAATCCCGATGCCAAGCCGTTGATGTCGATCATTCTGATCGATGATGAAGGGGCCTTCGGGGCCGAGGCGCTGCAGGATTTCCCATATCCGCTCAGCTTTGCCATCAGCCCGACTGACCCCGATGCCGCCGAGAAAATGGCCCGCCATCGCGAGGCCGGGTTTGAGGTGCTGGCCCTGATCGATATGCACGAAGCCTCGAACGCGCAGGATGCCGAGGTTTCCCTGTCCGTCTGGCTGGAGGAGTTGCCCCATACGGTTGGTATTCTTGAAGGCGTGGGCTCGGGCATACAAGGTAACCGCAAGCTGGCCGATCAGATCGCAGCGATTGCCGGGGATACCGGGCGCGGACTGGTGACGCAGGACAATGGCCTGAACACGGTGCAGAAGCTGGCCGCGCGTAACGGTGTGCCG
This sequence comes from Ruegeria sp. L12, assembly GCF_056531745.1. Classification (NCBI taxonomy): domain Bacteria; kingdom Pseudomonadati; phylum Pseudomonadota; class Alphaproteobacteria; order Rhodobacterales; family Roseobacteraceae; genus Ruegeria; species Ruegeria sp. L12. The sequence goes on along the minus strand of NZ_JBQFMH010000007.1, from coordinate 56,227 downwards.
TCCAGCGTTGTGTTCCGGGATTTCGACGGGGCCAATCAGGACCCCATGATCATGCGGCGTTTCCTGGATCAGGCAGCGTTCCGTGCCGGGCAGGAGGGTGCCGTGGTGATGATGGGCCGCCTGCGCCCCGAAACCATATCGGCGCTGTTGTTGTGGGGGCTTGAAGATCGCGGCAGCCGGGTGGCAATGGCCCCGATCTCTGCCGTCATGATGAAAGAGGTTCAGGAAGACGATTCCGGGTCGTAAGGACGAGACGGCAGCAGTGATCTGCTGCCGCCCCCTTAGCTGTTCCCGTTTCCGGTAAAGCGCGCCGCATCCGCCGCCGCCCGGCGGATCGCGTTGGATTTGTGGACGGTCTCCATATATTCTGCCTCGGGGTCGCTGTCATAGACAACGCCGCCGCCCGCCTGAATGTATAGCTTCTGGTCCTTCACGATAGCTGTGCGCAACGCGATGCACATATCCATGTCGCCACCGGCGCTGAAATACCCGACGCCACCGCCATAGACACCGCGTTTTTCGGGTTCTAATTCGTCGATAATCTCCATCGCGCGTACCTTGGGCGCGCCTGAGACGGTGCCTGCAGGCATCCCGGCAAAGAACGCATCCAGCGCGTCCTTGTCTTCGGCCAGTTCGCCGACCACGTTCGACACGATGTGCATCACGTGGCTGTAGCGTTCGATAATGAACTCTTCGGTGGGACGCACGGTGCCGATCTTGGCGACACGACCGGTATCGTTGCGGCCAAGATCCAGCAGCATCAGATGCTCGGCCAGTTCTTTCTTGTCGGCCAGCAAGTCGACCTCGTTAGCCTTGTCCTCTTCGGGCGTTGCGCCGCGCGGGCGGGTGCCCGCGATGGGGCGGATGGTGACCTCGTTCCCGAAGACACGCACAAGGATTTCGGGGCTCGCGCCCACAACCTGAAAGCCGCCGAAGTTGAAATAGAACATGAAGGGCGACGGATTCGTGCGCCGCAAGGACCGGTACAGTGCAAAGGGTGGCTGCGGGAAATCCTGTGTCCAGCGTTGCGCCGGGACGACCTGAAAGATATCGCCCGCGCGTATGTATTCCTTGGCCTTCTCGACGGCCTCCATATAGCCGGATTTGGTGAAGTTCGACACCGGCGGCCCAACCTCGATCGCGTCGCCCAGATCGCGGGTTTCGGCAGGCATGGCGCGTTCCAGATCGCGCACGGCATCCATCACACGCTCGGCCGCTTGCGCATAGGCGGCTTTGGCGGTCTGGCCCTCGCTCACCCATGCGGGCGATACCACGGTGACCTCGCCCTTGACGCCATCCAGCACCGCGATGACCGACGGGCGCAGCATGATCGCATCAGGCAGGCCCAGTGGGTCAGGGTTCACATCCGGCAGGTACTCCACCAGCCGCACCATGTCATAGCCCAGATACCCGAACAGCCCGGCGGCCGCCTGCGGCAGGTCATCCGGCAGCGCGATGCGGCTTTCGGCTAGCAGATCGCGCAGGTTGTCCATCGGGTTACCGTCCTGCGGCTCGAACGCCTCGGGGTCGAACCGGGCAGAGCGGTTCAGGGCCGAAGCCTCGCCGTGACAGCGCCAGACCAGATCGGGTTTCATACCGATGATCGAGTAGCGCCCGCGCACCTCACCCCCGGTCACCGATTCGAGCATGAAGGCGTCTTTCTGCGCCCCCGTCAGCTTGAGCATCAGCGAAACCGGAGTGTCCAGGTCAGCAGCAAGGCGAGTATAGACGACCTGATTTTCACCCGCGTCATAGGCGCGCGCGAAACTGTCGAAATCCGGGGTCAGGGCCATCTGAAGTCTCTTTTAGTAGCTCGACCGTACCGCGTTCAGCGCTTGCTGATCCAGCACGGGCCGCGCGCGCGTCCGGGCGTCACGCACATAGATGTCAAAAATGTTTTGCGCCAGCGCCTGACTGAGCTGTGCAGCCAGCGCATCCTGCATCTGACGCTGTTCGTCGGTTTCCGCCGGGGGCAGCTCTTCGTCCAGCCGCACGATCAGGGCGGTGCCATTCCCGGGGATGACGCGCAATTCACCGGGGTCCATTTCGAAGACCTGAGCCATGAAATCCACCGGGACGTCCTCAAGAAACGCGGTGCGGGTCAAAGCGTTTTCGACGCGGAAGGGCAGGCCTGTGGCGGTGAAATCGCCGTCGGTCGCCAGTTGCGTCAGGATCGAGTTGGCCAGATTTTGCAGAGCTTTGGCGATCTCATCCTGTACCCAGGCGCCTGCGACCCGTGGGCGGGCGCTGTCTAGCGGCTCGGGACGTTCGGGCAGTACTTCATCCAGACGCAGGGCAAAGATCGAGCCGTCTTCGAGGAACGCGACCTCGGGGAAATCGCCGTCTTGTACCGCAACTGCAGCGTCGCGGAACCGGTCATAAGCGGCGACACCTTCATCGCTGAGCTGAGTCCAGTCGATCTGACCCAGTTCCATTTCTGTTTCACCCACCAGTTCTTCCAGTGTCGCGCCGCCTGCAAGCAGGTCGTTGATGTCTTCGGCCTGCGCTTCGATCTGGCGGCGCGCGCGGTCGGCGGCCAGTTCATCGCGCAGCTCAGGCTCGGCCTCTTCGAAAGTCACGCTGTTTGCGGCCAGCGAGCCGTTGACGCGGAACAGGGCGGGGCCAAAGGTAGACGGCAGGGGGCCTACCACATCGTCGATCTCGGCGGCGAAGATGGCATCGGCGGCTTCACCCAGGTCTTCGCGGGTCACATCCCCCAGATCGACGTCGCTGAGTTCCAGTTGGCGATCCCGTACCAGTTGCTCAAAATCCGCGCCGCCGACTTCCAACTGCGCCAGCGCCTCGGTCGCGGCCTCTTCGCTGGGATAGGTCAGGCGTTCGACCAGACGACGCTCGGGCTGCTGGTACTGATCTGTGCGCTGATCGTAGAGACGGCGGAGAGAATCTTCGTCCACCTCAACCGTGTCCAGCAGCATCTCGGGCGAGAGAATGGCATAGGTCAGGCGTTTGGTGCGGGGCAGGGTAAAGCGGTCGCCGTTTTCGTCGTAATAGGCCTGCACCTGCTCATCCGTCGGTTCGGCGACCGGGGTTTCAAGAGCATCGGCGGACAGGGTGGCAACAGTAAAGCTGCGGCGGGCCAGCACGTAGTTCGCCAGCGCCTCGGTCATGGTCAGGGGCATTTCGACCCCGCTCATGACTGCGCCCTGAACGATGGTGCGGGCAGATTCCTTGCGCAGGTCTGATTCGAACTCGGCATCCGACATACCGACCTGATCCAGTTGAAAGCGATAGGCTTCGCGGTCGAACGTGCCATCGACACCCTGAAACGCGGGGATTTGCACGATCTCGTTCTGCAGGTTCTCATCGCCGATCGAAATGCCAAGCTGCCCGACCTCATTATCCAGGGCCGCCAATGCGATCAGCCGGGACAGGGCGCGTTGGTCCAGACCCAGATCAACCGCTTGCGAGATTTGCAGGGGCTGACGGGTCTGAGCCTCAACAGCGCGGATTTCGCGCTGCAACTCGCGGAAATATTCATCGACCGAAACACTCTCATCCCCGACTTGCGCCACGGTGCGCACGGTGCCCGTCAGGCTGGTCGCACCAAAGCCCGCAAGGCCCAGCATCAGAAGACCCATGAGAATCCACACAAAGGTCTTGGATAGGTTTTTTATGCCTGCGGCCATGGTGCCCTCTTGATTATGTCGGCAAGTGTCTGCCCTGTCGGTTGCGGCCCTGAATACGCTGCACACCGCCGGGGGGCAAGCTCAGATGGACAGGCCCTGCAACCGGTCGAACAATTGCGCAATCCCGGCCCGGTCGAGATTGGCAAACGCAACGCGCACCTGCCGCTTTCCGGCAGGGTCATGCGCGGGCATGAACATGGTGCCGGGCAGCAGCAGAACCCCGGCCTCAGCCACCAGTCGTTTGGCCAATTCGTCCGAGGGAATGTCGAACGGATGTTCGAGATAGGCAAAGTAAGCGCCCAATCCAAGCAATCGCCATCCCTTGTCGGACAGGCGCGGCATCCCTTCGGCAATCGCCGCGCGGCGGTCGAGGATTTCATCCCGTTCACCCGCCACCCATTGCGACAGGTTCTGCATGCCCCAAAGCGCTGCGAACTGGCCGATCTGACCGGGGCAAATGGCGACGGTGTCGAGGAACTTTTCGATCTCGGCCTGCAACGCAGGGCTGGTCGCAATCGCACCGACGCGGTGGCCGGTCAGGCGGTAGGCCTTCGAGAAAGAATAGAGGTGGACAAGCGTGGCATCCCAGCCGTCCTGCTGAAACAGCTCATGCGGCGGGCCGCTGCGGCTGTCAAAATCGCGATAGGTTTCATCGACCAGCAAATGCAGGCCGAATTCCTGCGCAAGGTCATAGAAGGCGCGCACCAGTTCGGCGGGGTATTCCACACCACCCGGATTGTTCGGCGTGACCAACGCAATTGCGCGGGTTCTGTCGGTGATCAGGGCGCGGGCCTTGTCAGGATCAGGCAGAAGGTCATCGCTTGTGGGTAGGTCTACAGCCGCGACGCCAGCCATATCCAGCCACATTTTATGATTGAAATACCAAGGGGTTGGCAGGATGACCTCGTCCCCTTGATCAGTGATGGCAGAGATCACAGCCGAGAAGGCCTGATTGCAGCCAGATGTTATGGCGACCTGATTGGCCACGACCGGCGCTGCGTAATGGGTGCTGATCTGAGCGGCAAGCTCGGTCCGCAGGTCATCATTGCCCAATACCGGGCCGTAGAGATGTGCACTGTCCTGCGACACCGCGAAGTCAGCCATGGCCTGCCTCAGCGCAAGCGGGGGCGGATCAACCGGAGCGGCCTGACTGACATTGATCAAAGGCCGGTCATCGGTAAACGCAACACCTTCGAGCCAGCGCCGTGCCTCCATCACCGGAGGAGGGAATGTGGCACTGGTACGTGTTTGAGCCATGGCATGACCGTCCTTATCCGAGGCTCTGCCTCGCGCTCTGCGATGTTTTTGAACAGAGGACAGAGTTTAGTCTGTTCCCCGATAGGGTTCGACATATTGCAACGCCATGTCCCACGGGAAGAAAATCCATGTGTCCTGGCTGACCTCGGTGATGAAGGTGTCAACCATCGGGCGGCCCTTGGGTTTGGCGTAGACGGTGGCAAAATGCGCTTTGGGATACATTTCGCGCACCAGTTCCAGCGTTTTACCGCTGTCGACCAGATCGTCGATGATCAGAACACCCGTTCCGTCGCCCATCAGATCGGCATTAGGGGCCTTGAGCACTTCGGCCTCGCCCTGTGCCTGATGGTGATAGGATTTCACGCTGACGGTGTCGACGGTGCGAATGTCCAACTCGCGGCTGACGATCATCGCGGGCGCCATGCCGCCGCGGGTGATGGCCACCACGGCACGCCAGGCGCCGTCGTCGGGGCCTTGCCCATCAAGCCGCCAGGCCAGCGCGCGAGAATCGCGGTGAATCTGGTCCCAGCTGATGTGAAAGCCTTTTTCGTGGGGCAGACGGTCCTTGGCGCTCATGTCTTCTTATCCTTTTTCCACATCCGGCGCGTCGACGGCCTTCATGCCAACGATGTGATAACCCGAATCCACGTGCAGATTCTCTCCGGTCACGCCGCTGCTGAGGTCGGATAGAAGATAGAGCGCCGAATTGCCCACATCGTCGATGGTCACGTTGCGGCGCAGGGGCGAGTTATACTCGTTCCACTTCATGATATAGCGGAAATCGCCGATGCCGCTGGCCGCCAGCGTCTTAATCGGACCGGCCGAAATCGCGTTGACGCGAATGCCGTCCTTGCCCAGATCTTCTGCCAGATACTTCACCGATGCTTCCAGCGCAGCCTTGGCGACCCCCATGACATTATAGTGCGGCATCACCTGCTCGGCACCGTAATAGGTCAGGGTGACGGCAGAGCCGCCTTCGGTCATCAGCTTTTCAGCTCGCTGCATGACCGCGGTGAAAGAATAGACCGAGACATCCATGGTCAGCTTGAAATTCGCGCGGCTGGTATCGACGTAACGTCCGCGCAGCTCGTTCTTGTCGGAAAAGCCGATGGCGTGCACGACGAAGTCCAGCTTTCCCCATTTCTGTTCGAGCGTTGCGAACAGCCCGTCAATCGACTCTTCGTCACTGACATCGCAGGGCAGGACAATTTCACTGCCCAGTTGCGCGGCCAGAGGGTCGACGCGTTTTTTCAGGGCATCCCCCTGATAGGAAAAGGCCAGTTCGGCCCCGGCATCGGACAAGGCGCGGGCGATTCCCCATGCGATTGATTTGTCATTGGCCAGTCCCATGATGAGGCCGCGTTTTCCGGCCATCAACTGATTTGACATCTTCGGTTCTCCGCATGTCGTCGCGTTGTGTTCGGTTGGTTTATGCCATTGATTGGTCTGCTTCAAGGCCATGCGCTCTTGCCCGCAGCGGGTTCTCGCCTTAGGGTCGAGGACAATTGTTTCCAGGGGATGGAAATGAACGAGCGTAGTGGCATCTTTGCCGGAGCCGATCCGTTTGAAATAGCGGCGCGGTGGCTGGCCGAGGCAGAAAAGACGGAATCAAACGATCCGAACGCGATTGCGCTGGCAACCGTGGATGTTGAGGGATTGCCCAATGTCCGGATGGTGTTGCTGAAGGAAATCGAAATAGACGCGTTTGTTTTCTATACAAACTATCACAGCGCCAAAGCGCAGGAATTGGATGGTCAGGGGCAGGCGGCCTTTGTGATGCATTGGAAATCTTTGCGGCGTCAAATTCGTGTTCGTGGTACAATCACCCGGGAAGACGGCCCGCAGGCAGATGAATACTATGCCTCGCGTTCGCTCAAAAGTCGGCTGGGCGCGTGGGCCTCGCATCAGTCGCAACCGCTTGAGAGTCGTGCGTCTTTGATGGCTGAAGTCGCAAAATTGACCGCCAAGCTGGGAACCAATCCGCCGCGCCCTAAGTTCTGGGGCGGGTACAGATTAACGCCTGTTGAGATCGAATTTTGGGCTGACGGGGCCTTTCGTCTGCACGACCGGTTTCAGTGGAAACGTGACAGTGCCGATTCAGACTGGCAGGTGCAGAGGCTAAATCCATGACGTTCGCGTGTCGTGAAATGCAACAGTCCGTAAGTAAAGGGTTTTTTCAACTTGAAATTACGGACCAATACCATAAACAACAAACCCTTAACGACTTGGTAATCTTCGTGATGGGAAAACAGTGCCAGAAGATCTGAACAGCATGTACCGCGTCCGAGGACACGTAAAATGGTTCGATCCCGCCAAGGGATACGGATTTGTTGTGTCCGACGAAGGCGGGCCGGATATTCTGTTGCACGTCAATGTCTTGCGGAATTTCGGTCAAAGCTCGGTCGCAGATGGGGCCGGGATCGAGATCATGACTCACAAAACCGACCGTGGCGTTCAGGCGGTCGAAGTCATCAGCGTGGATCCCCCGGTACGGGCCGAGACAATGATGCTGGCCGACTTCGCCGAGCTTGATCCCGAGGTGATCGGCAGTGCTCCGCTTGAGGCAGCGCGGGTCAAGTGGTTCGACAAGGGCAAGGGGTTTGGCTTTGCCAATGTGTTTGGCAGCAACGAAGACGTGTTCCTGCATATCGAAGTTTTGCGCCGCTCGGGTCTTGCCGATTTGCAACCGGGCGAGGCACTGGCGATGCGGGTCATCGATGGCAAGCGCGGACGCATGGCGGCTCAGGTCCTGGCTTGGGAAGCGGCACTGACAAGCTAAGCAACGCATGAAGAAACTCGCGACAGCTCTGGTGGCTCTGACGGTTCTATGCTCTGGGCCCGCTTGGGCGGAGTGTCGTGCCGACCGGGTTGAGTTGCGAAATGATACGGCACAGGTGCGGTTCGATATTGAACTGGCCGTGACACCACAGGAGCGCTCGCGTGGGTTGATGTTCCGCGAGAACATGCCAAGCCGGTCGGGGATGCTGTTTATCTTCGACCCGCCACAGCCGGTGGCGTTTTGGATGAAGAACACTCTGATCCCGCTCGACATGATTTTCGTTGATCGTGCCGGAACGGTGACGCGTGTGCATGAAGGCGCCATTCCCGGCGACCTGACCCCGATAGAGGGTGGCGATTCGGTCTTTGCGGTTTTGGAAATTAACGCGGGTCTGGCCGCGCGCTATGGTATCCGGCCCGGAACCCAGATGCGCCACGAAGTTTTTTCGCAAGGTCCTGCAATTTGGCCCTGTTAGGGCTTTTCAAATCAAATCAGTGCGTTTAGGAAGGCGCACGGTCCGGGGCGTGGCGCAGTCTGGTAGCGCACCTGTTTTGGGTACAGGGGGTCGTAGGTTCGAATCCTGCCGCCCCGACCACTTCTTCCTCTACACGGGGGTGCCGCCGAAATCGGCGTAAAGCCGTGAAAAATCCCGATCCAGATCTTCGCTTTCAACCGGTATTCTGAGCGTAGTGCCGTTTTTCTGCGGTACGAGAAAATACAGTTCCGCATCGACGCGATAGCCTTGCTGGTTCTTGAACGAACTCAGGCGGGTCACGATCTGAGGCAGTTTCTGCGGGTATCCGTCAAAGCTGAGAATCAGATAAGCGGTTGCCTCGGGCGACAGGGTCTCGCGGCATTCGAAACTGTTGGAGCCCGCCTTGATATAGCTGTCGCCGGGTCCGGCGCAGTCCGTCTTGAAGGTATTGAACAAGCTTTGCGGGTATTCGGGAAACTGCGCACTGCGTGATGGCAGCGGCGTCTCTTGTGCTGTACAGGACACGATCAGGGCCAGAAGGGGCAGCAGCAAGAGCAGGCGCATGGCTGAAAACAATCCCGTACAGAAAATCACTCTGCGCTGACTATGACATGCCTTCTGCGGTTGCGACGATGATTCTCTGACATTGTCCTTAATGTGGCCCTGCTTGATCTGTCGCCTGTAACTATGGCGTTCAAAACGAGAAATCACATTGGGACTTGGGCTGCCGATCGAACGGATGTCCACATGACGGCTGTGGAGGAATCGTGGACCGGCGATTTCCTGCTGGTCTGGCGCATAGGGTCAAGCCAAAAGATTTCAAAAATGAGCGAAAAAGTCCGTTGACCAACTATGGCTGTATACGTCAGATTGTATGGGCCGATACGCGAGCCACTAAATCTGGTAGGTAATGACCGGAAGCAGGCATCGGGCAAGGGACGGATAACAAAGCAATCTGAAGTGTAACCGCACTTGCGGTTTTGCGCTGTGACGGACAGCGCCCGGGCTTTTGCGTCTCTGAAGAATCGGCACTGCGGGCGGCACCCCGCAACACAAGATTTGGTGCCGGGGACGAGAATTTTGGACAACGCGAAGCTGGGGCAGCGGACATGAAGATTGAAAGAAAATTCACCAAACCTGGACAGGATGCATATGCCGATCTGGATTTTGTGTCTGCGACCTCTGAGATTCGCAATCCGGACGGCACCATCGTCTTTCGTCTGGACGAGATTGAGGTTCCCGCGAAGTGGAGCCAGGTGGCCAGCGACGTGATCGCGCAGAAATACTTCCGCAAGGCAGGTGTTCCGTCTTCGCTGAAGAAGGTCAAAGAGAAAGACGTGCCCGAGTTCCTGTGGCGCTCGGTCCCGGCCGAGGGTGCGGAGTTCACGGGCGAGACCTCGTCGAAACAGGTATTCGATCGTCTGGCTGGCGCGTGGGCCTATTGGGGCTGGAAGGGCGGCTATTTCTCGACCGAGGAAGACGCCCGCGCTTATTTCGACGAGATGCGCTATATGCTGGCGACCCAGCGTGCCGCGCCGAACTCGCCGCAATGGTTCAACACCGGTCTGCACTGGGCCTACGGGATCGACGGTCCGGCGCAGGGTCACCATTATGTCGATTACAAGACCGGCAAGCTGACCAAATCGAAATCCGCCTATGAGCATCCGCAGCCGCATGCCTGCTTCATCCAGTCGGTCGATGATGATCTGGTCAACGAAGGCGGCATCATGGATCTGTGGGTGCGTGAGGCGCGCCTGTTCAAATACGGCTCGGGCACCGGGACCAACTTCAGCCATCTGCGTGCAGAGGGTGAGGCGCTGTCGGGTGGCGGCAAGTCCTCGGGTCTGATGGGTTTCCTCAAGATCGGCGACCGCGCCGCTGGCGCGATCAAATCGGGCGGGACAACCCGTCGGGCCGCAAAGATGGTGATCGTCGATGCGGATCACCCGGACATCGAGCAATTCATCGAATGGAAAGTGATCGAAGAGCAGAAGGTGGCCTCGATCGTTGCCGGATCGAAGATGCACGAGAAGATGCTGAACGGCATTTTCGAGGCCATCCGGTCTTGGGACGGTGCGGCGGATGACGCGTATGATCCCAACAAGAATGACAGCCTGAAGAAAGCGGTTCGCGAAGCCAAAAAGGTTGCGATCCCTGAGACTTACATCAAGCGCGTGCTGGACTATGCGCGGCAGGGTCACGACAGTATCGAATTCCCGACCTATGACACAGACTGGGATTCGGAAGCTTACAGCTCGGTCTCGGGACAGAACTCGAACAACTCGATCCGCGTGACCAACGCGTTCCTGACAGCTGTTGAGAAAGATGCGGATTGGGAACTGATCAACCGGACAGATGGCAAGGTCGCTCGCACCGTCAAGGCGCGCGATCTGTGGGAGAAAGTCGGCCACGCCGCTTGGGCCTGCGCCGATCCGGGCATCCAGTTCCACGACACCGTCAATGAATGGCACACATGCCCCGAAGATGGTGAAATTCGAGGATCGAACCCGTGCTCGGAATACATGTTCCTCGATGATACGGCTTGTAATCTGGCGTCGATGAACCTGCTGACTTTCCTGAAGGATGGTGAGTTCCAGGCGGCGGATTACATGCACGCCTCGCGCCTGTGGACCCTGACGCTGGAAATCTCGGTGACCATGGCGCAGTTCCCGTCGAAGGAAATCGCGCAGCTGTCTTATGACTTCCGCACGCTGGGTCTGGGATACGCCAATATCGGCGGTCTGCTGATGAACATGGGCTACAGCTATGACTCGGATGAGGGCCGGGCGATCTGTGGCGCGCTGACCGCGATCATGACCGGCGTGGCCTATGCGACTTCGGCCGAGATTGCAGGCGAGCTTGGCCCGTTCAAAGGGTATGAGCGCAATGCCGACCACATGCTGCGCGTCATCCGCAACCACCGCCGGGCGGCGCAGGGCGTGACCAATGGATATGAGAAACTGGCCGTGAAGCCGGTGCCTCTCGACCACGGCAATTGCCCGGACAAGCGTCTGGTCGATCTGGCCATGTCGGCTTGGGATGAAGCGCTGAGCCTGGGTGAGCAGAACGGCTATCGCAACGCGCAGGCCACTGTGATCGCGCCCACCGGCACCATCGGTCTGGTGATGGATTGCGACACCACCGGGATCGAGCCTGACTTTGCGCTGGTCAAGTTCAAGAAGCTGGCCGGTGGCGGTTACTTCAAGATCATCAACCGCTCGGTGCCGTCGGCGCTTGAGAAACTGGGCTATTCCTCGGCTCAGATCGAAGAGATCGTGGGCTACGCGGTTGGTCACGGAACCATCGGCAACGCGCCGGGGATCAACCACACCTCGCTGACCGGTCATGGCTTTGGCCCGAACGAACTGGCCAAGGTGGATGCCGCGCTGGAAAGCGCCTTCGATATCCGCTTTGTCTTCAACCAGTGGACACTGGGCGAGGATTTCTGCACCGGCGTTCTGGGCATCCCGGCGACCAAGCTGAATGACCCGACCTTCGACTTGCTGCGCCATCTGGGCTTTACCAAGGCAGATATCGACGCGGCGAACGACCACGTCTGCGGGACGATGACGCTGGAAGGCGCGCCGCACCTGAAGGAAGAGCATTATTCGATCTTCGACTGCGCCAACCCGTGCGGCAAGAAAGGCAAGCGTTTCCTTGGGGTTGACAGCCACATCACCATGATGGCGGCAGCGCAGAGCTTCATCTCGGGTGCGATCTCGAAGACGATCAACATGCCGAATGATGCGACCATCGAGGATTGCCAAAAGGCTTATGAACTGTCCTGGTCGTTGGGTGTTAAGGCCAACGCGCTGTACCGCGACGGTTCGAAACTATCGCAGCCTTTGGCAGCGGCACTGGTCGAGGATGACGACGAAGCAGCCGAGGTATTGGAAAGCGGTTCGACGCAGGAAAAAGCCGTCGTTCTGGCCGAGAAGGTGATCGAGAAGGTTGTGGTCAAGGAAATGATCCGCAGCCATCGCGAGAAACTGCCGCATCGTCGCAAGGGTTACACTCAAAAGGCGATCGTCGGTGGCCACAAGGTCTATCTGCGGACGGGCGAGTTCGAAGACGGCAAGCTGGGCGAGATCTTCATCGACATGCACAAGGAAGGCGCAGGCTTCCGGGCGATGATGAACAACTTTGCCATCGCGGTCTCGGTTGGTCTGCAATACGGTGTGCCGCTGGAGGAGTTCGTCGACGCCTTCACCTTCACCAAGTTCGAACCGGCCGGGATGGTGCAGGGCAACGACTCGATCAAGAACGCGACGTCGATCCTGGACTACATCTTCCGCGAACTGGCCGTGTCTTATCTGGACCGCACCGATCTGGCTCATGTGAAACCCGAAGGCGCAACCTTCGACGATCTGGGCCGCGGCGAAGAGGATGGCCTGTCCAACGTCTCGGAAATCAGTGAAAGCGCGGCGACCAAGTCGTTGGAAGTGCTGAAACAAATCAGCTCGACTGGTTATCTGCGCAAACGTCTGCCGCAAGACCTGATGGTCTTCAACGGCGGTCAGGCTGACGTGACCGGCATGGCGGAAACCGCAGCCTCATTCGAGGCACCGGCAGAAACGGCGGTCGCGACCGGAATGGACGCCCGCACCAAGGCCAAGATGCAAGGATATGAGGGTGATCCCTGCGGCGAATGCGGAAACTACACGCTGGTGCGCAACGGCACCTGCATGAAGTGCAACACCTGCGGCGCGACAAGCGGGTGTAGCTGACTTTAGCGCCCCGGCAACCCGGGGTGCAGGGGTCGGATAGCTGCCACAGGTACCGACCCCGACGAATACGGAGCAAGGCGCTGAGACTTACCATCGATGCCTTGGTCCACTCGGCCGACATGCCCGTGTTGGCCGGGAACAGGGTGGGGCGGAATATTTGCTCCCTCCCACTCTCTCACGGGGCGGGTGCGCTCGTCCCATGCGCAGTCCAGGCCGCAGGCAAAAAAACACCGGGCGGTCAACGAAATGAGCCTGGAAGGCGAAACTGACAGGGGGCTTCGGCCCCCTTTCTTTTTGCGGATTGTTCGCACGGAATGAGCAGAGGTCTGCCGGATCACCCTGATCCAATGGGGCAAGAACCGCCGAAACAGGTTTTGACAGTTTTATCCAGCGGGCGTTTGCGAATGCGACTCGGCCAAACACGCGGAGATTGGCGCGTTTCTTCCCGGATCGCCCCATGCGGGTGACAGCACCTGTGCGCAGGGTGTTTGTTGCAACTGTCCGGACGAAAACACGCAAAACACCACTCAGGAGGCACTATCATGAAACTGCAGAAACTGGCCGCTCTTTCGGCAATCGCATTTGCGGTCCCGTCTATCGCACTGGCACAATCCAGCGCGGATGCAAACGGGGATGGCGTTCTGACTATCGAAGAGGTGCAGGTCATCTTACCCGAAGTCGACGCGGATACATTCTCGGTCATGGATGCAAATGGGGACGGATCGCTGGATGCGGATGAAGTCGCCATTGCGCAAGAAGCCGGCCTGCTGCCCCCCAGCAACGGCTGACCGCAATGGGAAGGAGGCGGCCCGAGTTTAACTCGGGCCGTTTTTCAATGTGTTACGCGGGTAAGTGAATGTTGAATTTGGCGCGCAGTTCAGCGTCTAACAGCGGATCGAACCGGGCGCTGGATGGCGTGGACAGGATCTCTTGTTTCCGGGCGATGGCCTTTTCGATCAGATCCGGTTTGCCCAGTTCCGCCCATTCCTTGGGCGAGGTCCGGTCGCCCAGGGTCGGATAAACATAATCCGCCTGCATCCGGCTGAGCGTCGCATCCGTTCCCAGATAGTGCCCAGGCCCGCCCATACAGACCTCGGCGATCTGGTCCAGTGCCAGCGTTTCATCGCTGACCTCGATACCTCGCACGCAGCGCTGCGCCTGACCGATCAGATCATCGCTGAGAATGAGGCTTTCGTGACAAAAACCCAGCAGAGAAGCGTGCATCCCGGCCGCTTCATACACCATGTTCAGGCCCGACAGGCCCGCCATCACGTTCGAGCACATCTGTTCCCACCCGGCCTGCATGTCGGGCAGTTTCGAATCCGATGCGCCTGCTGCGGCACCGCCCGGCAGGTTGTAGAAACGATGCATCTGGGCACAACCCGCGGTCAGCAGGGCTTGCTCACCCGAACCGATGGACATCGCGCCTGTCCGCAGGTCAAGGCCAAAGGGCCAAGTGCCAAAAATCGCAGGTGCCCCGGGGCTTACGGCGTTTACATAAACCAACCCGGCCAGACATTCTGCGGTGGCTTGCATGATCGCTCCGGCGATGGTCGACGGCGCGGTAGCCCCGGCCATGCCTGCAGACAGCAGCAGGACAGGCATCCCCGCCTTGATGCATTCCTCCATCACCTCGCAGCTTTCGGTGGCGAATTTCATCGGCGGAACAACAAAGCAGTTCGAGTTCGACACAAATGGCCGCTCACGGTATTTGTCCTCGCCGCCAGCGATCATATAGATCATTTCCATTGCCGGAGCGACGTGGCTGGGTTCGGTGAAGGATGTACCGATGTGTTTGAAGGTGCCCGAACAGGCGGCATAGATCGTGTTCAGGTCCATCTCGAGGTTGTCGGGGATGTCGCGGCAGACCATCGGACGTTGAACAAAGTGAATGTTTTCAAGCTGTTCACAAATGCGCGCGGCATCGTGAAGGTCCTGAACGGTTGAGTCCCGGTATTCCTTCCCATGGACATCAACCATGCTGACCGCGGCCCCGGCGGTGCCATAGTGAACCTTGGTGCCTGCCAGTTCCAGGTCGGTTTTACCATCTCGGCTATAGAGCGTGACCGAGCGGTTGGCCTTTGCAATCGTGTCTTCCACCAGAGCGCGGGGGAAGCGGATGCGGCCATCGTCGCCCAATGTGCACCCCGCAGCGGTCAGATAGTCGATACCGCTTTGTGGCGCATCCGCCAGGCCGATGGTTTCCAGCGCCGTCAGCGCGGCTTCGTGGATGCGTTCGATCTGGGCCTGAGTCAGGACGTTGAGGACGCCGCCCTCCATCCCCGGGCGCACGGGGCGAAGATGGTCGGGCAGGGCGCTGGCGCGCGCAGCACGACGCGCAGCGCGCCCACCGCTGCGAGAGGAGGTACGGGATTGATCGTTCATGAAGAGAGTCCGGTTCTGAGGGTCGTGAGTGTGTTCGCGCAGAATCAGCACACCGCTGGTCTGCCTCGCGCCGCACGCCCCCGATCCGCACCGATGGTGCGGCTGATCAGGTGTATTTTCCAGACATCATTTTGCATGTGTCGCCTCAGCTTGGTACGCGAAGTCTTTCAATTTGTGGCGACACAATCTGTCCCGTTTGCGACTTTGAGGTGAATAATTTTCGTTGACTGCCTCACGAGCGCGCAACGAATGCGTGAGAAAATGTTTTTTCCCGTTGGGATAGAAATCTGTTACTCTGTGCATAGTTAATTAATCAAAGTCTGAAAGTTTAAGTCGTAATCGCTGCTGCGCAGCCAATCAATCCGCCCAGACCGGCACCTTAGGTTCGGAGGTCTGAATGAAATCGATGAAGGCCTTTGTTGTCACAGTCCTGTTCGTGGTGGCTGGACCTGTTGTTGCCGAGGATTGGACAGGCGCCTATGCCGGTTTCAGCTTTGGTTATGCCGATGTCGATGGATCTGGTGATGCAGGTGGCAGTAATGGCAGCTTTGGCCCTCATATCGGCTATGATTACGATTTCGGAACTTTTGTGCTGGGGGGAGAGCTTGAATATAACCGCCTGAACCTCGACCTTGGCAGCTCGGAGGGGAGCCTCGACAGCATGTCTCGTCTGAAACTGCGCGGTGGATATGATTTTGGCCCGGCGCTTGGCTATGTGGTGGTCGGTACTGCCCGGGCAAGCACATCGGGTGACAGCGACACGGCTGCCGTCTACGGTATCGGCGTTGCCTATCCTCTGGGGGATCGATTCGTCATCAGCGGTGAGGCATTGCGGCAGGATTTCGATGACATCCCAAGCGCGGGCCGTGGGCTGGATGCCAATGTCTTCAATCTGCGGACAACCTTTCGTTTTTGATCCGGGCATCAGACGGTGATAGCTGCAACGCCCTTGGGCAAGGGTGATAGCCATATCGCGGCGCACCCAACATCTTTCTCAATGTGTCGTCGCCGGATCTGAATATCAGTTTCGGGACGGCAGTTTTGCCTGAACCTTCTTGGTCAGCGATGCGCGGACAATATCGTATGAGGCGATCAGGCGGTGCTGCATCTCGTCCGGTTCTGTTTCCCACGGCAGGTGAACCCAGCTGCGGTGGAAATAGGGGGCTTTGGTGCCGATCCCGGCATCGATCAGCATCTGCGCTGTCTCGACGTCAGGTGTTTTGACCGAAACCCCATCCCCGACCGAACCGACACAGGCAAACATCTTGCCTCCCACCTTCCACGCGTCATGGCCTCCGCCCCATGGGTCGGAGAGCTCGGCGCCGGGCAACTCGGCGCATACGGAATTGACGTAGTCGCGGGTCATGGCGGGCAGAGTGACGCTGCGGAGGGCAAAGCTCAAGACTTGGCTCAGCACTGATCCTGTGCTAGGCAAAGCGCATGAACCGGAAAACCTGCATCATTATCTGCTGCATTACCTGCTGATTTATCAAGCGGGCCGGTTTCTTTCGTTTTCATCCCTGAGACAAGTTGCTAAGCCCGCGCCAACGCGTGACGTATATGCTGTTTCAGGAGCACGACCCGATGACGACGATCAAACTGCACAACACAAGGACACGGACGAAAGAGGATTTCGCGCCGATCGATCCCGACAATGTGCGGATGTATGTCTGTGGCCCGACGGTCTATGACCGCGCCCATCTGGGCAATGCGCGGCCTGTGGTTGTATTCGACGTGCTCTACCGTCTGCTGCGGCACGTTTATGGTGCCGATCACGTGACTTACGTGCGCAACTTCACCGACGTGGATGACAAGATCAACGCCACTGCTTTGGCGCGCAAACAGGCCGGGGCCGAGGGTTCACTGGAGCAGTTGGTGCAGGAACGTTCGGACGAAACCATCGGCTGGTATCTGCACGACATGGGTGCGCTGGGGGCGTTGGAGCCCAACGCAATGCCGCGCGCCACGGAATATATCGCGCAGATGATTGCGATGATCGAAGACCTGATCGCCAAAGGGCATGCCTATGCCGCTGAAGGTCATGTTCTGTTTGCGGTGGACAGTTGGAAAGACCATTACGGCGCGCTTTCGGGCCGGTCGGTCGATGACATGATCGCCGGAGCGCGGGTAGAGGTCGCGCCATACAAGAAAAACCCGATGGACTTTGTTCTATGGAAACCCTCGACCGATGATCTGCCCGGCTGGGACAGCCCATGGGGGCGGGGGCGTCCGGGCTGGCACATCGAATGCTCGGCCATGAGCTATGAGCTGCTGGGCGAGAGCTTTGACATTCATGGCGGCGGCAACGATCTGATGTTCCCGCATCATGAGAACGAGATAGCTCAGAGCTGCTGCGCGCATCCGCAGGGCGAGTTCGCGCGGGTCTGGCTGCACAATGAGATGCTGCAGGTCGAGGGTAAGAAGATGTCCAAATCGCTGGGCAATTTCTTCACGGTTCATGACCTGCTGGAGCAGGGCGTACCGGGAGAAGTGATCCGGTTTGTCTTTCTGCAGACCCATTATCGCAAGCCGATGGATTGGACTAAATCTAAGGCGGAACACGCTAGACATGTACTTGATGAGTGGCACAAACTGACAATTGAATTGGAGCCGACGCCTGCGCAGGTGTTTTCGCCTGATTCAAGAATCGTGGATGCCTTGTCAAGCGACCTAAACACACATCTGGCTTTGACAAACCTTTCTGTGCTCGCTTCCAGAAGCCCCCAAGAACTACTGGACAATGCACGTTGGCTAGGCTTCCTTTCAGATGAATCAAGAGCCGCATGGAAAAAGGACTTTCTGGAAAACCCATGGGGTGTAGGGGTGGCTAGCCATCCAGATTTGGCGACTCTTCAAGCAGAGTTGGATGCAGAACGCACACGTGCAAAGATCACAAAAGACTTCACTGAAGTGGATCAGTTAAAGAACCGCCTTATCCGAGCAGGTATTGAGATTCGCATGAGCAAGGATGGCGTCGAATTGCTTCCGGGGCCGAATTTCGACCCTTCAAAACTCGACAATCTCTGATCCACCGTTCCGCCCGGGCTTGCCCGGGCAGCGCCCGACCGCCCCCATGGGCGGGCGCTTCGCACCCACCCTCGGTCGGGCACTGCCCGAACAAGCCAAAGAGCCAGAATGATGACCAAGGAACGCCTCTATCTCTACGACACGACCCTGCGCGACGGGCAGCAGACGCAGGGGGTGCAGTTCTCGACCGCTGAGAAAGTGCAAATCGCGCAGGCGCTCGATGCGTTGGGGGTGGATTATATTGAAGGCGGCTGGCCGGGGGCGAACCCGACGGACAGTGCGTTTTTTGAGGCCGCGCCCAAAACCTCGGCCTGTCTGACCGCGTTCGGGATGACCAAGCGTGCAGGTCGGTCGGCCGAGAATGACGACGTGTTGGCCGCGGTAATGAATGCCGGAACGCCTGCGGTATGTCTGGTCGGCAAATCGCATGACTATCACGTCACCCATGCGCTTGGCATCGTGTTGGCGGAGAATACCGAGAACGTGCGCGCCTCGGTCGCGCATATCGTGGCGCGGGGGCGCGAAGCTCTGTTTGATGCCGAGCACTTTTTTGACGGCTACAAGGACAACCCCGAATATGCGGTTGAGGTCTGTCGCGCGGCTCTGGACGCGGGTGCGCGGTGGGTTGTGCTGTGCGACACCAATGGCGGTGCGCTGCCTGCCGAGGTTGGGCGGATCGTATCCGAGGTGATTGCGGCAGGTCTGCCGGGGGATCGGCTGGGCATTCATACGCATAATGATACCGAAAATGCTGTGGCGTGTTCGCTGGCTGCGGTCGATGCCGGGGCGCGGCAGATCCAGGGCACGCTGAACGGGTTGGGCGAGCGTTGCGGCAATGCGAACCTGACCGCTCTGATTCCGACATTGATGCTGAAACAGCCCTATGCCTCGCGCTATGAGATCGGGGTAAAACCCGAGGCGCTGGCCGGGCTGACGCGCATCAGCCGGATGCTGGACGATATCCTGAACCGAGTGCCCAGCAAGCAAAGCGCTTATGTCGGCGCGTCTGCTTTTGCGCATAAGGCCGGGCTGCATGCCAGTGCGATCCTCAAGGATCCATCGACCTATGAGCATATCGAACCAGCAAGCGTCGGAAATGCGCGCATCATCCCGATGTCGAACCAAGCCGGGCAATCGAACCTGCGCAAGCGTCTGACCGACGCGGGATTATCGGTCGAAGCGGGTGATCCGGCGCTGGGGCATATCCTGGAACGGATCAAGCGGCGCGAGGCGGAAGGGTATTCCTATGACACCGCGCAGGCCAGCTTTGAGCTGCTGGCGCGGGATGAGTTGGGGCAATTGCCCGAGTTCTTCGAGGTCAAACGCTACAAGGTCACCGTTGAGCGTCGGAAGAACAAATACAACAAGATGGTCAGCCTGTCCGAGGCGGTTGTTGTCGTGAAGGTGGATGGCGAAAAGAAACTATCGGTCAGTGAATCGCTGGATGAAAGCGGCAGCGACCGCGGCCCCGTGAACGCGCTGGCCAAGGCTCTGGCCAAGGATCTGGGGCAGTATTCGCAAATATTGTCGGATATGCGGCTGGTCGATTTCAAGGTGCGCATCACCCAGGGCGGTACTGAGGCGGTGACCCGCGTGATCATCGACAGCGAAGACGGGCAGGGGCGGCGCTGGTCCACTGTTGGCGTCAGTGCGAACATAATCGATGCCTCGTTTGAGGCTCTGCTGGACGCGATCCAGTGGAAACTTGTGACCGATTGCGCCCCGCGCTCGGCGGCTGCTGAATAGCGTGGAGTTCGACGGCGACATCAAATCCTGCGCGGCGCTGGTGCATCGGGCCGATCCGGATCGCTTCATGGCGGCCATGGCTGCGCCTGTGGCGACGCGGGCAATTCTGTTCCCGATCTACGCGTTGAATGTCGAGGTGGCGCGCGCACCGTGGATCACGCAGGAAAGCATGATCGCCGAAATGCGACTGCAATGGTGGCGAGATGCATTGCAGGAGATTGGCGAAGGTCCAACCGTTCGACGGCACGAAGTTGTCACGCCTTTGTCGCGCGTTCTTTCACCGCATCTGGCGGCGCAGTTGGATGAATATGTCGCCGTAAGGCGTTGGGATATCTATCGTGATCCGTTCGAGGATGAAGACCACTTTGACGCCTATATCAATCACAGCGCCGGAACCCTGATGGTGGTTGCCGCGCAGGCCTTGGGTTCGGCGGACGAGGCCGTTCTGCGCGATTTTGGCTACGCGGTTGGAATTGCAAACTGGCTGCGGGCCATTCCCGAGCTTGAGGCGCGGGGCCGTATTCCTCTGCTTGACGGCACGCAGGATGGGGTTCGGGCGTTGGCACAAAAGGCGCTGGACCGGATGGCGCGCGCGCGATCCGCGCGTACAGAGGTTTCAGCACAGGCGCGACCCGCGCTTTACGCGGGGTGGCAGGCGGAATGGGTGCTGCGGACAGCTTTGGCCCAGCCAGACCGCGTGGCCGCAGGGGCATTGGTGCAAGGTGAAATTCGCCGCCGATTTACCCTGATGAAGGCAGCGGCGACCGGAGGATGGTGAGCTCAGGCGGTTTGGGTGTCGGACGGCCTCAGAACCAGCCACAACAGCGCACCGCCCGCCAAGGTCAGCAGCGGGATCATGGCAAGGTTGACGGCAGTCCAGCCCTCGACCGCTGAGCCGCCCGAGCAGTTCATCAGCCCGCCGGAGGCCAGCGAGGCAAAAGTGACGCCCCCAAAGACCAGCAGGTCATTCAGGCCCTGCATCCGCCCACGCTCGTGCACTTCGTGCGAGTCGGCCAGCATGCTGGTGGCGCCGATGAAGCCGAAATTCCAGCCGATGCCCAGCAGGATCAGGGCGACGAAGAAATTGCCCAGTTCCACGCCCTGCAATGCGACGATGCCTGCGCCGCCGAGGATGGCCAGACCAAGGGCTACGATCTTTTCGACGCCGAACCGCGCGATCAGATGGCCGGTGAAGAAACTGGGGATATACATCGCCAGTACGTGGCTGGTTACGATATCGGCCGCATCGCCTTCAGAATATCCGCACCCGACAACGGCCAGCGGTGTCGACGTCATCACAAGGTTCATCAGCGCGTAAGAGACCATGGCGCAAATGATCGCCACCGCGATGCGCGGGGTTTTCAGCAGCTCCAGCCGCGTGCGGCCTTTGGGCTCGTCCGCGGCGGGCTTGGATGGTGTGGGGATGTCGAGAAAGAAAAACAGGGCCGAGCCGACTACGTTGATCGCGATCACGGCCAGATAGGTGCCCAAAAAGGGGATCACGTAGGCTTGTGAGGTCAGTTTGACGATCTGAGGGCCGATGATCGCCGCCGCAAGCCCCCCGGCCATGACATAAGATATCGCTTTGGGCCGGAATGCGTCGGACGCGGTATCGGCAGCGGCAAAACGATAGAAGCCATGCGCGCTCATGTAGATGCCGGTCAGGAAGCTGCCCAGCAGGAAGATCTGAAATGAGCCAAGATAGAGGCCGTAGGCCCCGATGACCCCACCCGCAGCGCCTGCGGTTGACCCCACAAGGAACCCGGCGCGACGTCCCCAGCGCTGCATGATCGCCGAGATCGGCGTGGCTGCCAGCATCGAACCCAGAACGATCAGTGAAATCGGCAGTGTTGCAAGGCAGGCATTGCTGGCCAGCGATTGCCCGGCCAATCCGCCGACGATGAACATCATCGGCATCTGCGCCCCCAGAACCGCCTGCGCCGCCACCAATACGGCGACGTTGCGTCTGGCCTGACTGTCGTCGGGGGTGGCAGCGATCATGGTCATGGGCGAATGGTTATCTACGATTGAGATCAGGCACAAGCGGCTTGCATATGCGGCACATCCGCCTAACGTGCGGACGAGGATCACTTGTCGGAGAGCGCATGTCCGTCGGACGCATCATTGAAACCCCGGACTGTGTGAGTGAAGGGGCCGAATGGCTGGCCGGGGCTTGCCCACGGATGGCCTATGCGATGGAGCAAACGGGTCCATTGCCGCTGCGGCGCAAGCCGGATGGGTTTGCCCAACTGCTCAGCGCGATTGTCAGCCAGCAGGTCAGCGTGGCCTCGGCCAATGCGATCTGGAAGCGGCTGCAGGACGCCAAACTGACCGGTCCGCGCAAGATCATGTGGGCCTCGGATGATGATCTGAGGGCGGTGGGTCTCAGCCGTCAGAAAATCCGCTATGCACGCGCGCTGGCTGAGGCGCGGATCGACTATAAGGCGCTGCGCGATGCCCCGGATAATGCGGTGGTCGCGGTCCTGACCGAGGTGCCGGGAATAGGCGTCTGGACAGCCGAGATATACGCCATGTTCTCGCTGGGCCGTGCCGATGTCATTGCACCCGGGGATCTAGCGCTGCAAGAGGCTGCGCGCATCCTCTACGATCTGCCAGAACGACCAAAAGACAAAGAGTTGCGCCAGATGGCCGAAGCATGGTCGCCCTGGCGATCGGTTGCGGCGCGGGTGCTGTGGGCCTATTACCGGGTCGCAAAAGACAGAGAAGGGATCAGATGACACGGGTTTTGAATGCGCTGAGGAAAGAGCCTGTTTCGGGCGATACACGCTCGGTCGTGGTGTTCGTGCATGGTTATGGCGCCAATGGGGCCGATCTGCTGGGGCTGGCTGATCCGCTGGGGGAACACCTACCTGATACGCTGTTTGTCGCCCCCGACGCGCCCGAACAGATCCCCGGCATGCCCAACGGTTTTCAGTGGTTTCCGATCCCGTGGATCGACGGCTCATCCGAGGAAGAGGCGCGCCGGGGCATGGAAATGGCCGTCGAGGATTTCCACGCCTTTCTGGATGCGTTAATGGTGGATGAGGATGTCTTGCCCGAGCAGGTCGTTCTGTTCGGGTTCAGTCAGGGCACGATGATGAGCCTGCACGTCGCCCCGCGCCGCGAGGACCCGGTTGCCGGGATCGTCGCCATATCAGGCCGGTTGGTGGAACCTGATCTGCTGCCGGATGAGACCGTCAGCCGCATGCCGATCCTGCTGGTCCACGGAGATGTCGATGACGTCGTGCCGCCGCAATCGCTGCCCGAGGCGGCCGAGGCGCTGCAGGCCGCTGGCTTCAAAGAGGTTTACGCGCACGTGATGAAAGGCACCGGCCACGGGATTGCTCCGGATGGTCTGAGCGTTGCGCTGGCCTTTATGCGGGATAAGCTGAGCCTGTAACACCGGTGCACCGGCTTCGGGATTTCAATCCCACAAGTGCGATTCAGTGAACTCAACCGAATTGCCCGCCGGGTCGCGCACATAAAGCGACCGGGCGCCGTTGGGCCAGTCGAACTCGGCGTCGATGGGGACGTTCCAGTCCAGAAGATGTTTGCGCATCACGGCGATTTCGTCGCGGGTCAGGACAAGGCAGACATGGCCGGGCCCGCGCGCGCCATGCGGCGGGACGGGCAGCTCGGGGTTGCCCGGCGGTTTCTCGGTCTCGTCGGCGTTGAACAGCAATAAAACCGACTCGCCGATCCGGTAGAATACGTGACGGTCGGTGACGCGCTGGATTTTCTCCAGCGCCAGTATCTGGCCATAGAACTCCTCGGCCACGTCCAGATCGTCGACATAAAGCGCGGCTTCCAGAATGGCCGATGGGGCAGGAATGTCCGGTGTGACTTTCATGCGTTAAGCCTATCACATCACGCGGTTTTTGTCACCAGCGCGGGCGGCGGTCCCGTTTGCGGTGCGGCGCTGCTTCGATCGCTGGCATGGGCAGGCTTTCCCACGTGCCGGGATCGAGGTTCTCCAGAGACCAGTCGCCGATCCGGGCGCGGATCAGGCGCAGAGTGGGGTGGCCGACGGCTGCGGTCATACGGCGTACTTGACGATTGCGGCCTTCACGGATCGTCAGTTCGATCCAACTGTCCGGCACTGTCTGACGGACGCGGATCGGCGGCGTGCGCGGCCACAGATCATCTGGCTCGTCAATCAGGCGCGCATTGGCGGGGCGGGTCAAACCATCCTTTAACTCCACTCCTTCGCGTAGCGCCTTCAGCGCCGATACATCGGGGATGCCTTCGACCTGAACCCAATAAGTCTTGGCCATCTTGTGTTTGGGGTCGGATATCTGCGCCTGCAACCGCCCATTGTCGGTCAGCAGCATCAGGCCCTCGCTGTCCCGGTCCAGCCGCCCGGCGGGATAGACGCCAGGCAGGTCGATGTAATCCGACAAAGTGCTGCGTGGCGAGTCGGCGTTGGCGCGGTCCGTAAACTGCGGCAGCACATCATAGGGTTTGTTGAAACGGATGAACCAGGACATGTCCCCGCCATAGCGTTCGGGCCACATCTGCGCAACCTGTGGATAAGTGTCACTTATCTGTTACGGATCCAACATAACAAATACCCGAGATGTTGTGTGAACTCGGCACTTGTCAGAGTTTTAACACGAGATATAGTTAAGTTAAGGCCGGGGCGGGTGTTCCCCGCTCTGATGTCACAAACGGGCAGTACAGAGCGAGGAGCGATTCTGTTATGGACGGAGACTTCAGGACCGAATTTGTCAGGGAAACCGGTGCGCTCAAGCATCATCCGGCATTGGTTTTGAACGCCGATTATCGCCCGCTTTCTTATTATCCCCTGTCATTGTGGCCCTGGCAGGAAGCGATAAAGGCCGCCTGGCTGGACAGGGTGGATATCGTTGCGGAATATGACGAGGTTGTCCGCAGTCCCAGTACCGAGATCCGAATACCCTCGGTCGTAGTCCTCAAAGATTATGTGAAACCCAGAAAGCGCGTGGCCTTCACGCGCTTTAATTTATTTCTGCGGGACGAATTCAAATGCCAGTATTGCGGCAGCCGCGATAACCTGACTTTTGACCACGTGGTGCCGCGCGCGGCTGGTGGGGTTACAAGCTGGCAGAACGTGGTTGCGGCCTGCAGCCCGTGCAACCTGCGCAAGGGGTCAAAATCGCTGCGGCAAGCCAGAATGTCGCTGAACAAACCGCCGCGCCAGCCAGATGCTGAAACGCTTCGCAACATTGGCCGCAAATTTCCGCCCAACCATCTGCATGACAGCTGGATTGACTTCCTTTATTGGGATGCGGAACTGGATCAGCAGTAGACCCTAGCGCGCGCGCCAGGCCGCGATCCAGATCAGGACGAGGCCACTGGACAACAACGCGTTCCAACCCGCCATCGAAACTCCGAACATCTCCCACGGGATATCGTCGCATCGCACCAGCGGGGCGGACATGATCTGATCCAGCAGTTCCTCGGCGCTCAACCCGCCGATGGGGCCGGATGTGCAGGTCGAAGGACCCTCCCACCAGCCTTGTTCGACGCCCGCATGGAAAAATCCGATACCGGCAGTGGTAGCTGCCGCCAGCGCGCCCAACAGGGGCAGGGGGCGGATGCCCGGAAAGGCGAAGGCCAGCACGCCCAGGATCACCGCGATACCATGCGGGTAACGCTGCCAGATGCACATTTTGCAGGGCGCAAGGCCGCCGATATACTGAAACGCCCAGGCGCCCAGCAGCAAGGCAGCTGACCCGGATGCCGCCAGCAGGATCAATGTTTTCCGTGTCATAGGTAACGCACCAGAACGAATCCTCCGATCAGCAGGATGATAAACAGCGTGAACACCAATCCCAGTCGTTTCTCAATAAAGCCCCGGATCGGTTCGCCAAATCCCCAAAGCAACCCGGCCACGACAAAGAACCGCAAAGCCCGCGCCAGGATCGAGGTCGCGACGAACGTGCCCAATGGCATTCCGGTCCAGCCCGACATGATGGTGATCACCTTGTAGGGGAACGGCGTGACCCCGGCGGCCAGAACGGCCCAGAAGCCGAAATCGTTGAAGCGGGTGTTGAACTCTTCCATGGCGTCTGCCTTGCCCATGGCCTCCAGAACCGGTTGTCCAAGGCTTTCATAGAAGAAGGCACCGATTGCATATCCCAGCATCCCCCCCAATACCGAGGCGACGAGTGCGACCGTGGCGATCAGCCAGGCGCGCGAGGGCCGCGCCAGGATCATGGGAATCATAAGAACATCGGGCGGGATCGGAAAAAACGAGCTTTCGACAAAGGCGACGATGGCCAGCGCCCAAAGCGCATGCGGATGCTCGGCCAGACGAATGGTCCAGTCATAAAGTGATCGCAACATAAGGTACAAATATCCCGGCAACTGTTGGGCCAAGCCAAATCATGCACCTGCCAAGGGGTCAAGCTCTGCCATGGAAACAAACCACGCAATGGTTGATTTTTGCCTCTGGACCTTCCGCCGGTTGAAGGCTAATCCAAGGGCGTGGCCCAAGTGGCGGAATGGTAGACGCAGGGGATTCAAAATCCCCCGATGGCAACATCGTGAGAGTTCGAGTCTCTCCTTGGGCACCACATCAAACCCTTTAGAGCTAAATATGCACGAGAACACGGATTCCGTGCGTACCTCCTGGCACATGAGCGGGGCATAAGCTTATGAGTCTTACTGAGAAATTGATGCACTTTGAGGCTTTTTAAAAACACAGGCGATAATGATTTCAATCGCCAGTAGTCCGAGACTGTCAGCGCGCGGCGGGTGTGTTCGCGATGATCATAAGGTATTGATAAAATAGAAAAAAATTATGTAAATTAACGTTATGTGAATGACTTGTTTTAATTCGGTTCAACTGAATTTGGATAGACTGAGTTTGTGACCTGATGTTTCAGGCTACATTTTAGGAACTAATTTTTGGGGGACTATTATGCAAAATACCAAGTTTGCCATCATCAGCTTTGTTGCTGCCACGTTGGCTTTTTCTGCGCCCGTGTATGCCGTAGAGGAGGTTGACGACCCGGATCCACCGTCAGAAACCAAAAAAGGTGACAATGGCTGGGGCAATGGACCGGATACGACAAATGCTGGCAGCTTTTCCGGCGGTACCAGCTCGTCAAAGAGTACGAATGGTGCGTCGAGAAACGACAGGAACTATCCTTCGGCCCTTGACAAGTTTGAAGGCCGGTAACGCCAACTGGGTTGGAAGCTGTTAATGAGCGGCTTGTGTCGCTCATTTCAGCCCCGGCCCGCGCATCAGGATAGGTAATCTCCATCTGCGCTTCGGTGGCGTGGTTCCGAGAACTGAATTTTGTTGGTTTTGTCACTGAATGATTGCTGTTGCACAAACCGACGCGGGCGGCGCCTGAATTGCTATTCTGGAACATTCTGCGCAAACAAGGCTCTTGAAGACGCTGCCGACAAGACGAAACGCCACCGTCTCACTGGCGAAACAGGGTGAGTGGTAGCGTGAGAGGGGCTGGCGAGGGGGTAATTTCCAGCCTCTCTCTCAGAGATTCATGGTCGATACTGCAGTTGTCTCGTCGATCAGGCTCTAATACCCGGTCATTTCCAGATAGCCGCGCCCGGTATGGCTGCCCGAGATCGTGATCGGGCCTTCCCAGTATTCAAAACTTGTGCCCATCCAGGATTGAGGGGTCAGAGCGGACACTTCGACATCAAGTGCCCGGTCCGGAAGTTCGACGCGCCAACGGGTCGGTACGTCGCGCTGTGCGACCTGACTTGTTTCCAAGGCCGAGAAAATGACCGAGCCATCTGGCAGCGCCTCAGTCCGGCCGTCTGCGTTAATCCATGTTGCGGCAGTGAAATCGCCGCGCGCGCCGCGCAGGCGGAAAGCCATCAATTTGTCTCCGCCATCGAAGCTGAGCGAGAACCAGTCCCAGCCGCTCTGATCTACGGCCAATGGTTGCGAGGACCACTCGCGATCCAGCCAACCCTGACCGGTTACGGCGACTTCGCCGTCCGGCAGGTGCAGGGTGCCCGTGACGCTGAAGAAAGGTTGCGAGTAGTAATAGCTCGCCTGACCATCGGCGGATTTGACCGAGTATCCATCCTTGCCGTGGAACACCAATGGACCTTGTGCCTGCAGGTTCAGATCATAGCTGAAATCTTGCCCGCCGGCAGTCAGACTTAACGCGTCCATAATGTCTCCGCGCATGTGCCATTCATCAATCCACGCTTCGAATGGTTCTGCGGTGACACCGGCCTGACCGACACCGCCGCGCGACAGGCGTTCGATGAAATAATGCGTGTCGGGCGTGGTGATGGCGGCGTGGCCCATCCAGATTTGGGGACTCTGCCATCTGTCGGCTCCCGAGGGTTTCAACGCCGACCGGAATAGGGTCCACTGGATGCCGTAATCGCGCCCATACTCGCCGGTAAGATTGGCCGTCAGGTACCACCATTCGATCCGGTAGGTCGGATGTGGGCCATGATCGCGGGGGAACTGGAAGCTGTATCCCGAAACGGGTCGGTCGAACCCTTCGGCGCTGCCGCCGAGTCCGGCGTAGCCCTGCGCCCAGACGGTGACCGGGAGCAGCAGGAAGAACATGAAGGCTTTAGCGTTCATTGGCAAAAACTCTCAGCAAGGCAGCCGGGGGCAGGCGGAGCAAGCGCCACGCAGGCAATGCCGCCGCGACGGCTGCTGCGATCAGGGTCAACACAAACAGGCCGATCCAGTCGCCGGGGAAAAGGTGCATTGGCAGTCGCCACCCGAACGCCTGTACATTGATGACGGTCAGCAGCACCCAGGCGAGCACCAGCCCAAGCGGCAGCGCCAGACAGGCGGTCAGGGCGGCCAGCAATATGCTGCGCAAAAGCTCCAGCCGCGCCAGTTGCGCCCGTGTAAGACCCAGCGCCCAGACGGGGGCGACCTGCGGCAGGCGTTGCGTCCACAGTGTCAGCAGGCTGGTCAGGATCGCAAAACCCGCAATGCCGAGCGTCAGCACATTCAGGGCCGATGTCACCACGAAGGTTTTCTCGAATATCGCCAGCGATTGTGCTTTCATCGCGGCCTGATGGACAACTGCCCGGGCGGGAAGATCGAAATGTGCGCGCAGGCGCCGCGCCAGATCGGTTGCGCGTTCGGGTTCAATCCGGATGCCAAAGCGCAAGGTGGTCGTGTCTGGCGCAATCTGGTCCATCACGGGCATCGCGACAATTGCCTGCCCGGTCGGGTTGCCATAGTCGGAATACACCCCTGCGATTGTCAGATCATGATCCGGCGATAGCGACAGCGTATCGCCGGGCCTGAGGTTGGCTCGGCGGGCGAGTTGTTCGTTGACCAGCACGCCGCCGCGCAGCAGGACGTCATCCCAGACGTCGGGGCCATTGGCGATCAAGGGCCAGTTTTGCCGGTAGGTATCGTCATCGACGATGCCATACAGGAACAGCGACCCTGTTTCATGCGGCAGTTCCGTGCTGCGGATGGGCAGGATGGCCGAGACTTGAGGGGCTAACCATTCAGTGATCTCGGTAGCTTGTGCCTTGTTCTGCGCAGTCACGTAGAGTTCGGATGTCAGGCGCTGGTCTAACCAGCCGGTGAAGGTGAGCCGGAAGCTCGAAACCATCGTGCCGACGCCGATATTTGTGGCCAGCGCCAGCAGCAGTGCCATCAGCGCCAGCGACAGGCCCGGCAATTGCGCACGCATATCGGCCCAGACCCATTGTGCCAGAGGCCCGTGCGCCTGGCGTGCGAACAGGGTGAGAAGCGCAGACAGTAGCGCGGGCAGGATCAGGGCTGAGCCCGTGAGTATTCCGGCCAGCAGGGCAAAACCGGCCAGCAGACCATCGATGATAACGAATAGGACGATTCCGGCTGCGATCAGGCCAAGACCTGCCGCGCCCCCGAGTCGTTCTGCCCCCTGGCCGTGCCAGGCCTGCAGACCGGGGCCAGCGAGTATCGACATGCGCGACAACCGCCAGAGGGCGTGACCGCTGGCCGCCAGAGTGCCCCCGACCGCCATGGCAAGCCCGGCTGCGATCCATTGCGGACGCAGGGTCATCTGACCATCTACGGGTGCGCCATAAAGCCCGCGCAACGTGGCGGCTACGTCGGGCAGCAGCGCACCTGCGAGGAAATAACCCAACATAAGGCCAAGGAGGCCTCCGATCAGAGCGATGAAGAGCAATTCGCCCAGCATGAGGCAGACAAGCTGTTGCAGCGGCAGTCCAAGCGCCCGCAGGGTTCGGATCATGGCGCGCCTTTGGGCAAAGGCCAGCCCGACCGTGCCGTGAACAATGAACAGCCCGACCGCGAACGAGAGCAATCCGAACGCCGTGAGGTTCAGGTGAAAACTGTCGGTCAGCTGCGCCGTGTCCATCTGCGCCGATGGGCTGATACGTTTCAGCTCTGGTACGATGTCGGATAAAGGCGGAGCGGCACTCGGCTGCTGAGGCAGGATCACCAGTCGCGAGATATGGCCCGGTCGGTTCAGCAGACGCTCGGCCACCGCGATATCGGTGAGGACCAGATCGGGGGGCAGGGCGGTGGTTTCGATAATTGGCGGAAACTCGTTCGTCGACGCGAACAGAGGCGCAAGCTCCGGCGCCATCAGCAATCGGCCCGGAGCGGTCAGGATATCGGAGGGGTCGGGCGGCGTGGCGCTTTCATTGAGTTCGATGATCGCGGGCAGGGCCGGGTAGGCGATCATATCCACCCCCATCAGGCGCAGGCGGCGATCTCCGACGCGCAGCGAACCTTCCAGAACCGCGGCCACCTGCCAACCCGCGCGTCTGAGCTTGGCATATTGCTGGATGGTGATCGCGCCGCCGGGGTTCTGAAGCTCATCGAACTGCCCGATCGCAAGTTGGGTGTTGGCGCGTGCATAGCTGGCCCGGGCCTCGGCGTTGATCGCCTGTACGGCCGACCACAGGCAGGTGGCCAGCGCAATCCCGGTCAATAAAGTCACCAGTTGCAGCGGATGCGCGCGCCAGTGGGACAGCAGAGATTGGGCGGCAGGGCCAATCATTCGATTTGACCGCCCGACAGATGTGCGCGACGGTCCAGCCGCGAGGCGATCTCGGCCGAATGGGTAACCAACAGCAATGCGGCACCGGTATCGGCCACCAGTGACAACATCAGGTCCAGCACCACGGCGCTGGCGGTTTCATCCAGATTGCCGGTGGGCTCATCCGCAAGCAGCAGTTTAGGTCGTGTGGCCATCGCCCGCCCGATGGCCACGCGCTGCTGCTGGCCGCCCGAAAGGTTTTCCGGGTATCGGTCTTGCAACTCAGACAACCCAAGCCTTTCAGCCAGAAGTCCGGTCCAATCTGGATCATCCCGCCCGGCAAGGCGCGCATGGATTGACAGGTTCTGTCCGACGGTCAGCGAGGGGATCAGGTTGAATTGCTGAAACACCAGCGACAGGCTGTCCCGACGCAGCGCGGCGCGGCCTGCATCGCTCAGCGGCGACAATGGCTGCCTGTCCAGGGTGATCTCTCCGGCATCAAACCCATCCAGCGCCGCAACCAGATGCAACAATGTGCTTTTGCCACTGCCACTTTCGCCCGTCAGCGCCAGCGTCTGCCCCTGTTCCAGGGACAACGAGACGTCGCTGAGGACGGGGCGCCCACCGGGGTAGGATTTCCGGACGTGATCTATCGACAGCAGCATGCGTGACCTCTTGTGGTTGGGTCACAATGTGCAACGCCAACCGGCAGTGTCCAGAGCGGAATTCGTTTCCATTCGCCGCAGGTCTCACGCGCGCGGCAAGGGTTGTTCACCGCCACAGAAAGCCCCATGCTGCAATCAACGTCAGCGTAGGGGGCCAAAGCCGTTTCATGACTTTGTCACAGCAAATCCTTTGGGGCAGCCTCTATCTGGGCGTTTGCTTTCTGATTGAAATCATCCTGTTGACCCTCTGCGTCGTCGTCATCCGCAGACTGGTCGAGAAATGGGAAACCCGCAGCACGACGCTGGCGACTGCCGGACCCATCACCGTGGCGCTGTTGTTCATCGTGCTGACCCATACCGTACAGGTCTGGATCTGGGCCATAGTCTGGGTAATGGGGGATGTGCTGCCCGACTGGAACTCGGCGCTGTATTTCTCGTTGGTGACGTTCACGACGCTGGGCTATGGCGATATCGTGCTGGGCGAGGGGCTGCGGATTTTCGGGGCCTTCGCATCGGTCACCGGGTTACTGGCCTTCGGACTTTCAACCGCCTTCCTTGTAGCCCTGATGACCCGTGTCTTCGAAGAACGGTTCCTGCGTTAGAGGATCGGCGCGAATAGCCGCGCAAGCGGGGCGCCAAAGCGGATATGTATCGGTTGTTGCGGCAGATTTCGCGTCAGCTCGTAACTTGATTCGAAATCGGTCTGCAGCATTTGCGCCACCGCATCTGCCGCGCGCGGATCGAAGAGCAGGGCCATCGCCTCGAAATTCAGCCGGAATGAGCGGTTGTCCAGATTGGTGGTGCCCACCGCGGCCAGCGTATCATCGACGACGAAGGCCTTTTGGTGCATGAACCCGTCGGTATAGCGAAACACGCGTGCGCCGCAGTCGCGGATCTCGTCGAAATAGGCAAAGGCGGCCAGCCATGGCAGACGATGATCGATCACGTCGGGCACCAGAATGCGCACATCAACGCCGCGCAGCGCGGCGTGTTGCAAGGCGGTCATGATGTCGATGTCGGGCACAAAATAAGGTGAAGCGATCCACAGTCGCTTTTTCGCTTCGGTGATGGCGGCAAAAAACATCATCGCGCCGGTTTCCGTCTCATCACCCGGACCTGTTGCCACCAGCAAAGCGTTCATGTCCTGATCGGATTCGCTGCCCGCCCAGTCGAGTTGATCGATCAGGTCCTCACCCCGCGCCCAGTGCCAGTCTTCGGTGAAGATCAGTTGCAATTGGCGCACGACGTGGCCGGTCATCCTGATATGCGTATCCCGCCAACGCCCGAACCGAGGGCTCTGGCCGAGATATTCCACCCCGATGTTATGCCCGCCGATAAATCCGGTCTCTCCGTCGATGATTACCGTTTTGCGATGATTTCGATAGTTCAGCTGAAACCGGAAATTCGGCCCCCGTTGCTTACGTGGGTCGGCAACATCGACCCCACCGGCGCGCAGGGCGTCAAGATAGCTGGTTGGCAGACCATAGCTGCCCACCGCATCCGTCATGAACCGTACATGCACGCCGCGTTTGACGGCCGCGATCAGATGATCTTGCACCTTTCGTCCAAGTTCGTCGTCGCGCACGATGTAGAACTGGATCAGCACATAGGATTTGGCCTTGTCGATGGCGTCCAGAATGGCGGCAAAGGTCGCATCTCCGTCGATCAGCAACTCGGCACCGTTCCCGCGCGAAACGGGTAGATGTGCAAGCGCCTCGAACGGGCGGGGATTGATCCGTAATGTTTGGGGATCGGGTTTCGAGAAATCGGCAAAGGTCTTGATCCCTTCAACCACACGCTCGCTTTCCTGCCGGGCGATGCGGTAGCCGCGAAACCGATGGTGACCCAGAAACAGATAGAGAGGGACGGCGAAGACCGGTGCGGACACCAGAAACACCACCCAGCCCACCGCGCCCTGTGGCGTGCGCGCCGTCTGGGCCGCCCGCACCGCAAAGACGACAGCCACGCAATAAAGAGCAAATACAAGAAGCGAAACAAGCAGTGTCCACATCGATGCGTAACCGTCCGGGTTTATTAGTTTGTCCCAGTGTAGATGCGTGACTTGTCATTGGCTATATCAACGATAGTCCCACCTTTCTAATCCTGTTGCCTGAGGTGACCGGTTCCGGCAGGGCAAATGCGCCTTCCGGGTTTTCCGCAGCAGGGCTGTATTCTGGGTTGAAGTTGATCTGCAAAGCGATTGGTTGGGTGTGCTAAACTCACCCTGTCAAATCTGGGGTCACCCTGAATGAACTTTTTCTGTGTGGTCATCCTCACCCAATCGACCGTCCAGAGACATCAGGATTGCGACAGGCCGCAAGGCCGGAATGTGGCTGAAAATGATAAGGATACAGACGGTCAAGGGCACGCTCAGGAACGCTCCGATCAGGCCCCAGACGGTGGTCCAGAAAGTCAGCGCCAGTATCACAAGGAAGGTCGACATGTTCAGAGACCGCCCCAGCATTGCCGGATCCAGGAAATTGCCGATCACGAACTGAATGGTCCCGCAGCCCAGCACGATGACAAGAAACGGCCCGATGCTCTCGAATTGCACCAGCGCGATCATCGCCGGGAAGATCACGGCGATGATCGACCCGATCGACGGAATGAAGTTCAGGGCAAAGGTCAGAACAGCCCAGGTTTCCGCGTATTCCAGACCCAGAACCTTGAAGATGGTATAGCTGATGGTGGCCGTGATCAGGCTGATCAGGGTCTTCACGCCCACGTAACGTTGCAGGCTATACGAAATGGCATCCAGCACCGAAGCCAGATCCGCGCCAAGCTGCGGACTGCCTGCGGCCAGTTGGATCTTCTTGCGAAAGGCCAAACGCTCGGCCATCAGGAAGGCCACATAAAGGCTGATCAGGAAGAACTGGTTCAGCAGGGACGTTGCACTGCCCAGTAGTAGGCGGGCAACATAGGACATGTCGATGCTGACCAGATTGTCGCGGATAAAGCTGGTCACATCATTGCCCACAAGGCCGGTAATCCGGTTCACCGCATTGTCGAACTGGCTTTCATAGGTGTTGATCGAGCGGGCAAACTGGGTGGCCTGACTGCCCAGAATGTACATGATCATGAACAAACCGGCCAGCACAACGGTCACCCCGGCGATATTGGCCAGCCAGACCGGAGCACGGGTGAGCGCGATGACGCGGTCACTGAGCGCGATGATCAACACGTTGATCAGAAGTGCCATGGTAAGGGGCACCAGAAAATTGGCCCCCGCATAAAGCCCCAGCACGCCCAACGTGGCGACAATGACGACATCCCGCAGCACACTCAGTTGAGGGCGCGGTTGGGTCTGGCTATCGCTGACATCAGGCTTCATGGGATCACCTCGATTGGTGTTGATGCCGATCCTGCACGGGCTGGTCGGTTTATGCAATCCGTGCAGACGCTTAGGTGCCGGAATTCACGACAGTTGTCGGATTGGCGGTTCTGTGATGCCGCTAGGCAGGATAGGGTCGGGCTATGTCACGCAGTGCGATTCCATCTTCCAGCCAATTGATACGCGGCCTCTGGCTGGCCTTGCGGCGGTTCAACAACAAGAACGGTTTTGTCATGAGCAGCCATGTCGCCATGTCGCTGATGATGGCGCTGTTTCCGTTTGTCCTGTTCACAGTGGCGCTGGCGGGGGCCTTGTCGCAGGGCTATGTAACGGACGAACTGATTGACCTGCTCTTTGGCGCATGGCCCAAGGATGTTGCGGACCCGATCATTGCCGAGCTGCGCGCGGTTCTGGCCGGGGCCGGATCAGGTGTTATCACTCTGGGCGGCTTGTTGGCGATCTATTTTGCGTCGAACGGTGTCGCGGCTGTCCGTAAGGCGATGACGCAGGCCTATCACGACAAGGACAGCTGGCCGTTCTGGAAAACGCGGCTGCTGTGTTTCGCGCTGGTCATCCTGGGCGGCGCAGCCATCCTGGCCATCGCTGCGGTCGAGGTGGTTTTGCCGGTCTATACACGTCTGGTCGCGGAAACGACGGCGGTAGATGTAGACGACTGGCTGTCGGTTGACCGTTTGCGCTGGACCTTTACCGTGGCCGTTCCAGCAGGGACCGTCATTCTGGCGCATCTGGTCCTGCCGACACGTCGGCACAGTCTGGCGCAGATTTTGCCGGGCGTGTTGCTGACACTGGCCCTGTGGACGGCGGGCGGTTGGGGGTTTTCGGTCTATATCGCTCAGTTTGCAACATACAGCGCGACCTATGCCGGGCTGGCAGGTGCGATGGCGGCGTTGATTTTCCTGTATCTCTGCTCGGCGATGCTGATCCTCGGCGCGGAATACAACGGGGCGCTCATCGACCTGCAAAATGCGGAAAACAGATGACGCCGTCGTCAGTGCCATCAAAATGATTGTCGGGCTGCGGCGGTACTGGCAAGGCGCTAGTGGATATGTTCTTGCCACCGGGTCGTGCGACTGCCGCTTTTGAATTCCGGGACCCGATCTGAAGCGTTTAGCCGATGCCTGTTCAACTGCTTCATTATCCGGCACCGAACCGGCAGATTCGCGTCACGTTCTGGGCCTATTGTTCTGCTAAGCTCAGCAGCGAAATCAAAAGGTGAACCATGTCGGATCGTTCAGCAACGCATCTGCCGCCATTGACCGGCACGCGGAAAACATCGCTTGATCATCGGATCGAGGAACTACGGACGCGCAAGCCCACGTATATCAACCATGGTGAAGCGTTGCTGCTGCAAGGCATCGCGGCCGCTTCATTGCGCAAGCAACATCTGGTGCAAGACAGGGTTGAGTTTGACTGACGCTTAGCCCCGGAACCCGGTGGCGACCACGAATTTCTCGGAACTGTCCGAGCGCGATGCCGGTGGTTTGACGTTCGACACTTTGGTGAATTTCTGCTTCAGCAGCTTCTGCAGGTCCCCCTCGGCGCCACCGGCCAGAACCTTGGCCACGAAGGTGCCGCCTTCTTCCAGCACGTCAAAGGCGAAATAGGCGGCGGTTTCGCACAGTGCCATGATGCGCAAATGGTCGGTCTGCTTGTGCCCTGATGAGGCTGCGGCCATGTCCGACATCACCACATCGGCCTTGCCGCCCAGCCAG
The DNA here is from genome assembly GCF_056531745.1 of Ruegeria sp. L12. Classification (NCBI taxonomy): domain Bacteria; kingdom Pseudomonadati; phylum Pseudomonadota; class Alphaproteobacteria; order Rhodobacterales; family Roseobacteraceae; genus Ruegeria; species Ruegeria sp. L12. The sequence goes on along the minus strand of NZ_JBQFMH010000007.1, from coordinate 19,512 downwards.
TCCTTGACCTTCTGGTCAGCGTCGTCCTCCATGAAATCCAGCACATGGGCGGTGGCACCTGCAACCGGCTCGACCTCTTGCAGGTCGACGCCCAGAACGGTGCCGATGCGTTTGCCGCTTTTCTCACCCAAGGCATTGACCCGTTTGACAGCCACCTGCAGCCAGCCACCGGGGGCACAGCCCAGATCGACCACACGCGTGCCGGGCACCAGAAAGCGGAATTTGTCGTCCAGTTCCAGTATCTTGAACGCTGCGCGACCGCGATAACCTTCGGCATTCGCGCGTTTGACATAGGGGTCGTTCAACTGCCGTTCCAGCCAGCGGGTCGAGCTGAGCTTGCGCCCGCGCGCGGTTTTCACCTTGACCTTCAGGTCGCGCTGTCCGCGGCCCGAGTTGCTTTTCCCAGTCGGTGTCTTCGCCATCAGAACGGTCCGTCTTCCAATACGCCGTCCGCGCTCATCTGTGCATAAAGCAGACCTTCGCGCAGGCCCCGGTCCGCCACAGAGAGGCGGTCGGTGGGCCAGCATCTTAGCAGCGCCTGCAATATCGCCGAGCCGGACATGATCAGCGCCTGCCGGTCATCCCCGATACGGGGGTCGCGGCGGCGGCCATGAGGGCCGAGTTCTAGATACCCGCGTATGACTTTGTCAATCTGATCGCTGGTCATGCGCAAACCGTCGACCTTGGTCCGGTCATAGCGCTTCAGACCCAGATGCGAAGCCGCGACGGTCGTGACCGTGCCGCTGGTGCCAACGATTTGAAACCCCTCACGCGCCTGTTCGTCCTTATAGGGGGCAAAATCGGCCAGGTTTTCCTCGAAGAACCAGCTCATCAGCGCGAACCGGGCCGAGTCGTCCTCGACATCGTGGAACTGATCGCGCAGCGTCGCAACGCCCAGCGGAACGCTGATCCAGTCCACCACCTTGGCGGCGGGGAAGGGGCTGTCGGCGGTGTGAAAGCCATTATGCAACCGCATGATCGCGGCAGGACGGTCGCGGCGTGGAACTGAGGATATGTCGATCCACACCAGTTCGGTCGAGCCGCCACCGATATCGACGACCAGCAATTGTTCGGTCTTGGTGGATACCAGCGGTGCGCAGGAAATAACGGCCAGGCGCGCCTCTTCCTCGGGTTGGATGATTTCCAGCGTCAGGCCGGTTTCGCGCTTCACCTGTCTTATGAAATCGCGCGAGTTCTTGGCACGGCGGCAGGCCTCGGTCGCGATCAGGCGCATGCGCTTGACCCTGTTGCGTTTCAGTTTTTGCTGACAGATCCGCAATGCCTGAACGGTACGCGACATAGACGCCCGCGACAAACGTCCCGTGCGTTCCAGACCCGCGCCCAGTTGCACGGATTTGGAAAAGCTGTCCACCACATGGAACCCGCTGCCCTTGGGCTGGGCTATCAACATGCGGCAGCTATTGGTCCCCAGATCCAGTGCCGCATATAATGCATCCGGATCGGGTCTTGCCGGCGCGGGGCTTTCGACCGCTTTCGGGAACGCGCCCGCACCTTTGGGACGCTTGGGCGCCATCTTCAACGCCCTCCGATTTTCGAGTTACCCCGACCATAGGTCGCACGTTTCGATCACGCAAGACGCTCATTAAAGTCATTAGTATTTTGATGTTCGATTCTTGTGTGCTCGACGCTAAAAGCCTTGGTATCCCATCGTGGGCAAAAAGGTCGCTGTGAATGCGCTGTGTGTCGAAAACCGACCGACCTTGCCCCACATAGATGTTTAGAACCGGCCCATCTGGTTAGGAGGAATCAAAGCAGATGCCTGACGTCACCATCGTATACTGGCGCGACATTCCCGCCCAAGTCATCGTCGGCAAAGGCCGTCGCGGTGCCAAGCGGCAATTGGAAGAGCGGTTTGAACAAGCCATCGACCGCGCGGCCATGAAGGTGAACGCCAAGGACAGCGATGCCTACCTGGCCGAGTGGCGCAAGGCAGAGCCTTTCGCGGTTGAGGGCGACCCGTCCGAGATTGCCGAGGCCGAAGCCGTGCGTCTGGAAACAGAATACGATCAGGACCGCATCAAAGCGCTGATCGCCAATGACGGTTGGGCATGAGCCCGAAATCTTTATGGGAGGCCGCTATGGCTTTGCTGAATTTCAAGAAACGTGATGCCGCCGAAAACGGCCCGGTAAATCCGACCGTCGAAGCCTTTTTGCAGGGCTATTCGATCGAGGTGATGCCCCGCACCGCCGAAAAGGTCGAGGATTTCCGCGCGCTGCTGCCCGAAGGCACCCGCGTCTACATTGCCCATATCGAGGGCACCCCGATCGAGGACATGGTCGAGACCGCCAAACGCATCGCGGACGAAGGCTATCCGGTCATGCCGCACTTCCCGGCGCGGATCATCAAGGATGCGGCGACGCTGGAAAACTGGATTTCCATGTATCAGGGCGAAGCAGGCGTCGAGCAGGCGCTGCTGCTGGCCGGTGGTGTGGACAAGCCGCATGGCGATTTCCACAGCTCGATGCAGCTGATGGAAACTGGTCTGTTCGACAAGGCGGGCTTCAAGCGTCTGCACGTGGCTGGCCACCCCGAGGGCAACAAGGATATCGATCCTGACGGCTCGACCAAGAATGTCGATGACGCGCTGCGCTGGAAGCAGAAGTTCAACGAAACCACCGATGCCGAAATGGCGCTGGCCACGCAGTTTGCCTTTGACGCCAAGCCGATCATCGCATGGGCCGACAGCCTGAAAGAGGCGGGTATCGATCTGCCGATCCATATCGGTATCGCCGGCCCGGCCAAGCTGCAGACGCTGATCAAATTCGCCATTGCGTGCGGCGTTGGCCCGTCGCTGAAGGTTCTGCAAAAGCGCGCCATGGATGTGTCCAAGCTGCTGCTGCCCTATGAGCCGACCGATGTTCTGACCGAACTGGCCAACCACAAGGCGGCCAACCCGGACTTCAACATCACCAACGTACACTTCTTCCCGCTGGGCGGGATCAAGACCAATGCCAACTGGGCAATCAATAACGGCGGCGCTTCGGCAAAGCCTGTAAACTCCTAAGGAACGGACATGACCCGTACAGTCGTAGAATCAAAAACAAAAACCGCGGTCCTGGGCTTTGACGAACCGTTCTGCGTGATCGGTGAGCGGATCAACCCGACCGGCCGCAAGAAACTGGCCGCTGAACTGGAAGCAGGCGATTTCTCGACCGTCGAGAAAGACGCGCTGGCACAGGTCGCAGCTGGCGCGACCGTTCTGGATATCAACGCGGGCGTTGTCTATAACTCGAACCCCAACCCCAACGAGACCGAGCCGCCGCTGATGACCAAGATCGTCGAGCTGGTGCAGGGTCTGGTCGACGTGCCGCTGTGCATCGACTCGTCGGTTCCCGGCGCACTTGAGGCGGGTCTTGAGGCCGCCGAAGGCCGTCCGCTGCTGAACTCGGTCACCGGCGAGGAAGAGCGTCTGGAACTGGTTCTGCCGCTGGTCAAGAAGTACAACGTGCCGGTTGTGGCGATCTCGAACGACGACACCGGCATCTCGGAAGACCCCGATGTTCGGTTCGAAGTGGCCCGCAAGATCGTTGAACGTGCGGCCGATTTCGGTATCCCCGCGCATGACATCGTGGTTGACCCGCTGGTGATGCCCATCGGTGCGATGGCAACCGCTGGCCAGCAGGTGTTCGCTCTGGTCCGTCGTCTGCGCGAAGAGCTGGGCGTGAACACCACTTGCGGCGCGTCTAACATCTCGTTCGGTCTGCCGAACCGTCACGGCATCAACAACGCCTTCCTGCCGATGGCGATGGGCGCTGGCATGACCTCGGCGATCATGAACCCGGTGGCTCTGCCGGTTGGTCCCAAGAAACTGGCCGAGAAAAAGGCCGAGGTTGAAGCCAAAGGCATCGTGCTGCCTGCGGATATGGACGATGAGACCTTCTGCCAGCTGTTCGGTCTGGGCTCGACCCAGCCGCGCGCGGGCAAGGAAATGGAGGCCATCCGCGCCGCCAACCTGCTGACCAACAACGACCCGCATGGCGGGGCGTGGATCAAGTTCAACAAAGCGCCTGACGAGGCCGGTGCCGCCGGCGCTGCAGGCGGCCGTCGTGGCGGTGGCCGTCGCCGCCGCGCCTGATCCAATCACTTTGTATCCGAATGGCCGGGCCCAGCGCCCGGCCTTTTTCGTTTTGACACGGATCAAGGCCCTTTGTGGCCGGACCGGAAAGACTGTTTGCATCCGAACGCGTGCAGCAGGTGCTCAGAATGGTTCATCACCCTCCGAAACTATCAGATGCGGATCTGACCAAACGGCTTGGAAAGAAGGAGTATTTCGATCAGCTGGTGGATTTACAGGCACAGCTGGCCTTGATCCAGCAGGCGTTTCTGTTTCACGGCCACAAGGGCATTCTGGTATTTGAGGGCTGGGATGCGGCAGGCAAGGGCGGCACCATCCGACGGATCAGTCAGGCGCTGGACCCGCGCAGCTTCAAGGTCTGGCCCATCGGCGCGCCGCGCAACTACTATCTGAATCGTCACTATCTGCTGCGCTTTTGGGAGAGGCTGCCCCCCGCAGGGGCCATATCCGCCTTTGATCGCAGCTGGTATGGCCGTGTTCTGGTCGAAAGGCTGGAAAACCTGACGCCGGAACAGCGCTGGCGCGCGGCTTATCAGGAAATCAATGATTTTGAGCGCATGTTGGTGGATGACGGGGCGCGGATCGTGAAACTGTTCTTTCACATTTCTGCAGACGAACAGATGGCACGCTTTACCGAACGGCTGCGCAATCCGATGAAGCGTTGGAAGCTGACTTACGAGGATTTCCGCAATCGTGAGCGTTGGGATGAGGCTCAGGTCGCCGTTGATGAGATGCTGGCGCGGACATCGACGGAAACCGCGCCGTGGCATGTGATCCCTGCCAATAACAAGAAATACGCGCGCATCGCGGCAATGCAGGCCATCGTTAAGGCATTCTCAAAAGACGTGGACCTGAGCCCTCAGCATCTCGATCAGCGCACGTTGGAGGCCGCGCGCAAGGCGCTGGACGTGGATCAATCCCTGATTGACAGTATTCGCGCCAGAACAGAGTGAGCGCGTTGAATGCCGCTTGCAGTCGGTCAACAGGCGATGCTATCCACGCCTTTGCGGCGGGTATGATGTAATGGTAGCCTGTCAGCTTCCCAAGCTGAACGCGCGGGTTCGATTCCCGCTACCCGCTCCAGTTCCCCGACATCACCGAGGCGCGCGCGCCTGTAGCAGGTTGATTACGGCAGGAACCTTCACGCCTTCGGGTGTTTGATAGACATTGAACTCTGCAGCGACAGAATTGACGATGGCGTCGACATCCTCTTGCGTGCCTTCGAAATGAGCAACGACCCGGGCGGCGGGTCCAACCCGGGTACATAACAAAGCGGCATCCTCGACGGTTGCCGGACCTGTAAGCGTCAGCGGAACCGCTTTGACCTGTACATCGCTCAGACCTGCGGCAGACATCAGACCCGCCACCCTCTCGCGGTCGTGAAACGCCAATGGTCCCGGCGCGTTTCTGTTTACCTTGGGCGGCTGGCCCAACCGTTTGACAGCCATAACATGGGGGGTCTTGAACCACGGGTTTTCCGACAATCCGCCCCATGCGGCAAAGGTCATTTGTCCGCCGGGTTTCAATGCGCGTGCCATATTGGCTAAGGCTGCAACCGGGTCTGAAAAGAACATGACGCCAAAGCGTGAGATCAGGGCATCGTAGCGGCCTGCACCAAGGTCCGAGACTTGCGCGTCGGCATATTGGAACGCCAGCCCCTCAAGCTGATCACGGGCCGCGCGGTCGCGGGCCCGTTTCAGAAACTGTTCTGATATATCGACGCCCAGCACGCGACCTTCGGGGCCGACCTGCCGGGCGGCCCGCAAGGAACTTGCGCCGGTGCCGCAACCGATATCGAGAACACGCATTCCGGGCTGAAGCGCGGCTTGATCAAGGACCAGGTCCAGAACCGGGGTGAACAGGCTGTCCAGCTGATCCTCGAAGGTCAGCCATCGTGTGCCCATTTCGGACTTGCCCCAGAACTCTTCCTGGTCTTCGTTGATTGTCAGCATCTTTGGCCCCTTTTGGAGGGGACTATGACCTCCTGCGGCGGCGACGGCCAGATTTTTCCTCATCCCCACCGCCGGTGTTGAAGGACGGCGCGGGCAGGGTGACCACTTGTGCCAGTTCGGGGAACGGATCGGTTTTGTGCGGTATTGCGTTGGCGGCGACGAAGTGATCCTGGAATTTCGGCTCAATTGCGGTTTCGACCTTGGTAATCTCGCGTACCACCCGCTCGATCTCAGCGCGCGAACCGATATTGCACAGCGCGATCCGCGCGCCGGTGCCTGCGGCGTTGCCAGCGCTTGAGACCTTGTCCAGAGGCGCGTCTGGGATCATGCCCAGAACCATCGCATGTTTGGTCGAGATATGGGCGCCGAAAGCTCCGGCCAAAACCACCCGATCCACGCGATCGACCTCCATCACGTCCATCAGCAGGCGGGCTCCGGCGTAAAGCGCGGATTTCGCCAGTTGGATGGCGCGGATATCGCCCTGCGTCACGGTAATCCGAGGCCCGCCCTCGGCGCTGTCGTCGTGGATCAGATAGGCGTGCGTCCGGCCTTCGGGCACGCACCGCGTGGTGCCGGTCTGCTCGGCGGACCCGATCAGGCCACTTTCATCCAGCAATCCGGCAATGCGCATCTCGGCTACGGCCTCGATGATGCCCGAGCCGCAGATACCGGTGATGCCCGTGGTGGCGACATCGAGATCAAAGCCTTCTTCGTCAGACCATTTTTCGGACCCGATGATACGAAAGCGGGGTTCTTTGGTGACGGGGTCGATCTCGATCCGTTCAATGGCACCGGGCGCGGCGCGCTGACCCGAACTGATCTGGGCGCCCTCGAAGGCGGGGCCGGTGGGAGAGGAACAGGCCAGCACACGCTGGGTGTTGCCCAGCAGGATTTCCGCGTTGGTGCCCACATCGACGATCAGTACGAGGTCTTCCGATTTGCCGGGTTCTTCCGACAGCGCTACGGCGGCGCAGTCCGCGCCCACATGGCCCGCGATGCACGGCAGGATATAAACCTGTGCGCGCGGGTTCATGGTTGTCAGGTCCATCTTGCGCGCGGGCAAAGAGATGCTCTCGGATGTGGCCAGCGCAAACGGGGCCTGCCCCAGTTCGACCGGGTCCAGACCCAGCAGCAGGTGGTGCATGACCGGGTTACACACAAAGACCGTCTCGACGATCAGGGCCGCGTCGATCCCGGCTTCCTCGGCAATCGAGGTTGTCAGGTCATTGATCGCCTCACGCACGGCCTTGGTCATTTCCTGATCGCCGCCGGGGTTCATCATAGCGTAGGACACGCGGCTCATCAGGTCTTCGCCGAACCGGATCTGCGGGTTCATCAGGCCCGAGGACGCCTTGACCTCACCCGTCTCCAGATCGGTCAGGTGCGCGGCGATGGTGGTCGAGCCGAGGTCGATGGCCAGACCATAAAGACCGCTTTCATGCAGCCCGGGCCAGATTTCGACGATGCGGGCGACGCTGTCCTTGTGGCCTTTGTGGACGGCCACCGTGACCTCCCATTTGCCCTTGCGCAGCACCGGCTGCAGCTTGGACATCAGCGACAGGTCGGCGGTGACCGCGTCAAGGTTCCATTGCTGCTGCAGGGCGCGCTCCAACCGTTCCAGATCGCCGGTGGGCGAGTGCATGTCGGGTTCTTCGACCACGACAAAATAGAGCCGCGTTGCCGGGTCCATGGTGATGGCGCGGGCAGCAGCGGCCTTGCGGACGACCTGCCGATGAACCTGGCTTTCGGGCGGCACGTCGATCACCACGTCACCCTGAACCGAGGCCTGACAGCCAAGGCGACGGCCCGGTTTCAACCCGCGCTTGTCGTCATAGCGCTGCTCGACCGCATTCCACTCGCTCAGCGCGCCTTCGGAGACGGTGACGCCATGCTTGGGGAACTCGCCATAGCTGGGGGTGATCTGGCATTTCGAACAAATCCCGCGCCCGCCGCAGACCGAATCTAGATCGACGCCCAACTGGCGGGCTGCGGTCAGAATCGGTGTGCCAATGGGAAAATGCCCGCGTTTGCCGGACGGGGTGAAAACGACAAGAGGTTCGGTGGTCATGAATGGCCTGCCTTTGTATTCGCGCGTATGCGGTGGAACATATGGGTTTGAACGCAAAGCGAAAGGGTATTCAGCGGCACGTTTTGCACCGCTAGCGTCGTTTTCGGGTGCGGTAGAACCCCACATGGGAAAACAACTTGGGTTCAGGGCTTTCCCTTGGTCAAAATCCATGTAATAGGGTCACCGTCAAACGGGCTTTTGCATGGGGTTTTCAGATGCAGATTCGTGAGGCACTCACCTTTGACGACGTTCTTCTGGTTCCGGGCGCATCTTCTGTGCTTCCGGCAACAGCGGACACAAGCACGCGCGTGACGCGCGAGATCACCATGAACATCCCGCTGCTCAGCTCGGCGATGGACACGGTGACCGAGGCGCGCATGGCCATCGCCATGGCGCAGGCGGGTGGCATTGGAGTGGTCCACAAGAACCTCTCGGTCGAAGAGCAGGCGCGCGAGGTACGGCGCGTCAAGCGGTTTGAATCCGGCATTGTTTACAACCCGGTCACGCTGCGCGCGGATCAGACGCTGGCGGATGCGCAGGCATTGGTCGAGCGTTACAACTTCACCGGTTTCCCAGTGGTCGACGGCGACGGGCGCGTCGTTGGTATCGTGACCAACCGGGACATGCGGTTTGCCACCTCGGACGATACGCCGATCCACGCGATGATGACGGCGGACAATCTGGCGATGCTGCAGGAACCGGCCGATCTGGAAGAGGCAAAAAGCCTGATGCGCGCCCGTCGGATCGAGAAACTGCTGGTCGTGGATGGCGCGGGCAAGCTGACCGGTCTGCTGACCCTGAAGGACACCGAACAGGCGGTGCTGAACCCCACTGCCTGCAAGGACCGGCTGGGTCGCTTGCGGGTGGCGGCGGCGACATCGGTCGGGGATGCCGGGTTTGAACGGTCCGAGCAACTGGTGGATTCGGGTGTCGACATCATTGTTGTGGATACTGCCCATGGTCATTCGCAAGGGGTTCTGGACGCAGTGAAACGCGCCAAGACGCTGTCGAATGAGGTTCAGATCATCGCAGGTAACGTTGCGACGGCCGACGCAACCAAGGCGCTGATCGATGCCGGGGCGGATGCAATCAAGGTTGGGATCGGGCCGGGCTCGATCTGCACCACGCGGATGGTTGCGGGGGTCGGCGTACCTCAGTTGACCGCGATCATGGATTGCGCGGCAGCAGCAGGCGATGTGCCAGTGATCGCCGACGGAGGCATCAAGTTCTCGGGCGATTTCGCCAAGGCGATTGCGGCCGGGGCGTCCTGCGCCATGGTCGGCTCGATGATCGCGGGCACCGATGAAAGCCCGGGCGAGGTGATCCTGTATCAGGGCCGCTCGTTCAAGTCCTATCGCGGCATGGGCAGCCTTGGCGCAATGGCGCGTGGCTCGGCGGATCGGTATTTCCAGAAGGACGCCGCCAATGACAAGCTGGTGCCCGAAGGGATCGAGGGGCAGGTGCCCTACAAGGGCTCGGCCAGCGCGGTTGTGCATCAACTGGTCGGCGGTCTGCGCGCTGCAATGGGCTATACCGGATGCGCCACCGTTGATGAGATGCGGCGTAACTGCAACTTCGTTAAAATCACCGGTGCGGGTCTGAAGGAAAGCCATGTGCATGACGTTCAGATCACTCGTGAAAGCCCGAATTACCGGGTGATGTAAGCGACCGAGATCGGAGACAGCGATGACCCCGGCAGCGCGCGTGCAGGCCGCGATCGAGATACTCGATGAGATTCTGTCGGGGGCGCCTGTCGAAAAGGCGCTGACCGGATGGGCCCGTCGCAGCCGATTTGCCGGATCAAAAGACCGCGCGGCGATCCGCGATCATGTGTTTAGTGCTCTGCGTTGCAAGCGATCTTTCGCAACGCGAGGCGGTTCCGAGACGGGCCGGGGCCTGATGATTGGCTCGATCCGCACCGCGGGTGCAGACCCTTCAGACATGTTCACAGGCGAACGGTTCGCGCCATCACCTGTTACGGCCGAGGATCGGGATTCGGACTTTCGAACCGACGCCGAACGCCTTGATATTCCCGAATGGCTCTGGCCGGAGTTTCAGTGCGCGCTGGGTGATGAGGCGGAACAGGCGGCGGTGGCATTGCAATCCCGCGCGCCGGTGCATCTGCGTGTAAACCGCTCAAAGGCCCAGCGGTTGAACGCGGTTGAAAGACTGGCTGCCGAGGGCATTCGGACATGTCCGCATCCGGCCTGCGACACCGCGCTTGAGGTTTTCGAAGGCGAGCGCAAGATCGCGCAGAGCAATGCCTATAAGGCGGGGCTTATCGAGTTGCAGGATGCGGCAAGCCAGGCGGTTGTTTCGGCGCTCGACCTGATATCCGGTATGCGGGTTTTGGACTTTTGTGCGGGCGGCGGAGGCAAAACACTGGCTTTGGCGGCGGTTGAGGGCGTACAGGTGTTTGCCCATGATGCCAATCCGGCCCGGATGCGGGATTTGCCTGCGCGGGCTGAGCGAGCAGGGGCCAGAGTGACCATTCTGACCGCGGCGCAACTTGCGCAACAGGCCCCGTTTGATGTCGTGCTGACGGATGTTCCCTGTTCAGGCAGTGGCTCCTGGCGACGTGCACCCGCCGGGAAGTGGGCGCTGACGCCTGAACGTTTGAACGCGCTGTCCGAGATTCAGACGGGCATATTGAAAGAAGTCGCACCACTGGTCGCAGCAAACGGGGTACTGGCTTATGCCACATGTTCGATGCTGACGGTTGAGAATGACGCCGTGGTCGACGGGTTTCTTTTGGATCACCCCACCTGGCATTCAGTTTTCCGCAAAACGTGGCTGGTTTCCCACGGTACGGATGGATTCTATACAGCTCACTTGACGCGAAGCTGATTGTATAAAATCAACTATAAGAAGTTCATCCCGCACTTGCGTTAAGCGGGGGTTAACCATTGCAGGCCGATATTGGCCAAAAATTGAGTTAACAAGAGCTGCTTTATGTCCAGTCTTTCTGATGTTTTCCCCAGCGACCAAAGCCGATGGGACAACGTGAACCTGCGCTATGTCCTATTGGGGGTAATCGCGGTTGGTTTATGCCTGAGCGCGACCATCGGTCTGGTGCCGTCGCCCTGGAGCCTGATGATTGCAGCGGTCGGGCTGTCCTTCCTGGTGGTCGGCGTCTTTCAGATTGCACGCCAACGGCTTGTCCAGTCGGCAGAGTATCGGGCGCAGACTTATCTGGCCACCTATCTGGACCATCAGGATTCGGCCTGTCTTGTGGCGGACACGAACGGCGATATCCTTGTCGCCAACACATTTGCCAGAACCCGCTTTCGTGCCAGGGTGGGGGATCGGTTGGAAACATGCCTCCGATCTGTAATCGCGCATCCTGCCTCTGTTCTTCTGCTCCTGCAGTCACAAGCAGCGGCGAAGGGGTATGCGCGGAAAGACATCGTGACGCGCGGGCAGTCGGTTTCATTGTTTGTTTCGCAGCTGGATCATGACAGGTTTTGCTGGCGCATTACTGCGGACACCGAAAGTGTCTGGGCCGATATCAACGTTCCGGTCATAACCGTCGGCTTTGATGACGTTGTTCTGGGGCTGAACGACAGTGCCAGGGGATTGCTGGGCGATACTCCATCGACTGTCGGGCAGGTGTTTATAGATGGCGGTTCAGACGGCCTTCGACAGGTTATTACACCGCAGGGCAAAATGCCTGTGATCGTCTCGACCCTGCGGGAAAACGGCCTGGTGCGTGATCTGCTGTTGCTTCCGGCCGAAGAAACCGGTTCGGTCGCTGATGCGGCGTCATTCACGGACCTTCCGGTGCCTATCATGCGGTTGTCTCCGGACGGAGAGATTCTGGAAGCCAACCCGTTGGCGGAACAGCTGGTCGGAGAAATCAAACCTGGCTACGCCAATATCGAGGCCTTGATGCAAGGCCTCGGTCATCCGCTAAGGGATTGGTTGACCCGCACGATCGCGCAAGACATAGCTTCGCGGTCTGAATTCCTGCGCCTGACGCGGCGTGACAAAGAGGTTTTTGTACAGGTCACGCTATCCCGTACGCAACGTGATGGGCAGGCGGGCCTGATTGCCGTGTTGAACGACGCGACCGAACTCAAGACGCTCGAAGCGCAGTTCGTGCAAGGACAGAAGATGCAGGCCGTGGGGCAATTGGCGGGTGGTGTTGCACATGATTTCAACAACCTTCTGACCGCGATTTCCGGTCATTGTGACCTGCTGCTGTTGCGCCATGATCAGAGTGATCCGAACTACAGTGATCTCATCCAGATCAACCAGAACGCCAACCGCGCGGCAGCGCTGGTCAGCCAATTGCTGGCCTTTTCACGCAAACAGACCCTGCGGCCCGAAACGCTGGATCTGCGTGACACGATCTCAGATCTGATCCACCTGCTGAACCGGCTTGTGGGCGAGAAGGTCCGGCTGACCCTCAGCCACGATCCCGTGCTCAAACCCGTCTGTGCGGATAAACGGCAACTCGAACAGGTGTTGATGAACCTCGTGGTCAACGCGCGCGATGCGATGCCGGATGGTGGAGAGATTCGGATCGAGACCGAAGTCCTGGCCCTGGATCGCCCCCTTACGCGCGACCGGGCCACCGTACAGCCCGGAGAATACGTCACGGTGAAAGTGATCGACAGCGGTGTCGGCATCCCCGCCGACAAGCTGTTAAAAGTGTTCGAGCCTTTCTACACCACCAAGCGCACGGGTGAGGGGACGGGGCTGGGCCTGTCCACCGTCTATGGGATCGTAAAGCAGACAGGCGGGTTTATTTTTGTCGATAGTGTGCAGGACAAGGGCACCGAGTTTACCGTCCTGTTGCCCGTGGGTGCTGCGGTTGAACCCGCAGAGCCCGAAGCCCCCGTGACGCAGGAGGAACATGTCTCACGTCAGGGGGAAGGCGTTGTTTTGCTGGTTGAAGACGAAGCTCCCGTGCGCGCCTTTGCGACCCGGGCGTTGCGTTTGAAAGGCTATACCGTGCTTGAAGCAGAATCAGCCGAAGACGCGCTGCAATTGCTGGAAGACCCGGATCTGTCGGTGGATGTCTTTGTCACCGATGTGGTGATGCCCGGTATGGATGGCCCAACCTGGGTACGTCAGGCCCGGCAGACGCGTCCGGATGTCAAAGTAGTCTTTATGTCTGGCTATACCGAAGGGGCCTTCAACGAAACAGGTCCCAAGATTGAAAACTCGGCGTTCCTGCCAAAACCCTTTTCACTCAACCAACTGACGGAGGCGGTGTACCAGCAGCTTGGCTAGCGCGCCGATTGGTGAAGCGCGAATTCAGCGGCGTGCAGGGTTCTAAACCGCTGCTCGGTTTCGGGGGACAGGTCCAATGGGAGATCGGGTGAGACATTCTCGCGCGCGAGATGAATGCCACAACCCAAGCGATCTTGTAGGAACTGCAATATCTCATTCTGGTTTTCATACTTGAACAAATGATCAACGCCGGCGCCGTTGCTGCGCGGTCTCAGGAAATCGGTCTGGCATCCGACATCCGCAAAGGCCGGACGCGGGGACTGCAAATAGGCGTTGAGGAAGGTATCAAAACTCATTCCCCGAGTTGCATGCGGATGACCGGCGCGTTCGGGGCGGCTGCGATATCGATACCAACTTCCCAGCCAATCGAAGGGCTCGCGGATAACGGCCATCACCTCCATCTCGGTATCGAATATCTTGCGGAACATGGTTTGAATGAACCGGTCATAGCGGCGCATGTTCGCGTGTTTCAGGTCAGTCGGACCCGCGATGACAATATCCGCCCGGTCGCGCAAAGCGGTCTGATAGGCGGTGCTGCCGGTTTTCGGAACAGATAGAAGCGCCAGACGCTCTTGGTAAAACACAAGCATTTTTCTTTTCTCTTCAACGCTTTTCGTGTCGCAGATTGTCGTAAACGACTCTTTAACACAATTGTCCAACAGTAAGTTTCATAAGTTTTAGTTGAAATGTTCTCTTTTTGGTCCCATAAGGAACAAGAGGCGAACAAAGCAGCGATTGCCGCCCGTCAAAGGGTGTGACAAAAGGGATAGTGACAGGACAATGGCGGATCTTCTGACGATGAGCGACAAGAAAAACGCAGACAAGCAAAAGGCGCTCGACAGCGCGCTGGCACAGATCGAACGGCAGTTCGGCAAGGGCTCGATCATGAAGCTGGGCGAAGATTCCAAGCAGGATATCGAGGCAAGCTCGACCGGCTCGCTGGGGCTGGATATCGCGCTGGGGATCGGCGGCTTGCCGATGGGCCGGATTGTCGAGATTTACGGGCCGGAAAGTTCCGGTAAGACCACGCTGACGCTGCACTGCATTGCAGAACAGCAGAAACGTGGCGGCGTTTGTGCATTCGTTGACGCGGAACACGCGCTGGACCCGCAATATGCCCGCAAGCTGGGTGTCGATCTGGATGAGTTGCTGATTTCGCAGCCCGACACAGGTGAGCAGGCGTTGGAGATCACCGATACGCTGGTGCGGTCGGGGGCTGTGAACATGGTCGTGGTCGACTCGGTGGCGGCGCTGACGCCTAAATCCGAGCTTGAGGGCGACATGGGCGACAGCAACGTGGGCGTACAGGCGCGACTGATGAGCCAGGCGATGCGCAAGCTGACCGGCTCGATCAGCCGTTCGAACTGCATGGTGATCTTCATCAACCAGATTCGGATGAAGATCGGTGTCATGTTCGGCAGCCCGGAAACCACCACCGGTGGTAATGCGCTGAAATTCTACAGTTCGGTTCGTCTGGACATCCGCCGCATCGGTGCGATCAAGGACCGGGACGAAGTGGTCGGCAATCAGACCCGTGTGAAGGTTGTGAAGAACAAGGTGGCGCCGCCGTTCAAGCAGGTGGAATTCGACATCATGTATGGCGAAGGCATCAGCAAAATGGGCGAGCTGCTGGATCTGGGCGTGAAGGCTGGTGTAGTCGAGAAGTCGGGCTCGTGGTTCAGCTATGGCGATGAACGCATCGGGCAGGGGCGCGAGAACGCCAAGCAATATCTGCGCGATAACACCCGTGCCGCGCTTGAGATCGAGGACAAGATCCGCGCCGCGCATGGTCTGGACTTTGAGATGCCGCCCGAGGCGGAAGAGGATGATATCCTCGAAGCCTGAAGAACGCTGAAGGGAACCGCGGAAATTCCCCGGTGCCCCCTGAGGTGCTGAGAATACTTTGAACAGGGCGGTCCATCAGGGCCGCCTTGTTTCGTATCGGAGTGGCCAACGCTGTGGACACTCCCGAGGTGGAGGGCTAAACCTTCGCAGACCCATATGAATGTGCGCCGAGAGAGCCCAAATGCCCACGCTGAACGATATCCGATCAACTTTTCTGAACTACTTCGCCAAGCAGGGCCATGAAGTCGTGGCGTCCAGCCCGCTTGTTCCTCGTAATGACCCAACCCTGATGTTCGTGAACTCGGGCATGGTGCAGTTCAAGAATCTGTTTACGGGTCTGGAAACCCGCGACTATAGCCGCGCCACCACGGCGCAAAAATGTGTGCGCGCCGGTGGTAAGCACAACGATCTGGACAATGTAGGCTATACCGCGCGGCACCATACGTTCTTTGAAATGTTGGGGAATTTCTCGTTCGGGGATTACTTCAAGCACGACGCCATCCCTTTCGCATGGGAGCTGATCACCAAGGAATTTGGCATCGACAAAGACCGTCTGCTGACCACCGTCTATCATACGGATGATGAGGCGTTTGAGATCTGGAAAAAGGTTGGCGTGCCAGAAGATCGGATCATCCGCATCGCCACCAATGACAACTTCTGGCAGATGGGCCCGACCGGTCCCTGCGGCCCGTGCACCGAGATTTTCTATGACCATGGCGACCACATCTGGGGTGGCCCTCCGGGCTCGACCGAGGAAGACGGGGACCGGTTCATCGAGATCTGGAACATCGTTTTCATGCAGAACGAGCAGTTCGAGGACGGCTCGATGGTGGAGCTCGACATGCAGTCGATCGACACCGGTATGGGGCTGGAGCGGATCGGTGCGCTGCTGCAAGGCAGCCATGACAACTATGACACCGACCTGTTCAAGATACTGATCGAGGCGTCGGCGGATGCCACCGGGGTTGATCCTTATGGTGACCAGAATGTGCATCACCGCGTGATCGCGGACCACCTGCGCTCGACCTCGTTCCTGATTGCGGATGGGGTGATGCCCAGCAATGACGGGCGCGGCTATGTCCTGCGCCGCATCATGCGCCGCGCGATGCGCCATGCACATCTACTGGGCGCGAAGGATCCGGTGATGCACCGATTGGTGCCATCCCTCGTTCAGTTGATGGGCGCACAGTATTCCGAATTGGGACAGGCGCAGGCTCTGATCGAAGAGACGCTTTTGCTTGAGGAAACGCGTTTCAAGCAGACCCTCGACCGCGGCCTGAAACTGCTGGACGACGAGGTTGCGGGCCTTCCCGAAGGTGCGGCTTTGCCGGGTGATGCGGCCTTCAAACTCTACGACACCTATGGCTTTCCTCTGGACCTGACGCAGGATGCCCTGCGTGAAAAGGGCCGGACCGTCGATACAGATGGGTTCGATGCCGCTATGGCCGAGCAGAAGGCCAAGGCCCGCGCCGCATGGTCCGGTTCAGGGGAAGCAGCTGACCAAGCTGTATGGTTCGACGTATTGGACACCGCCGGTGCCACTGATTTCCTGGGGTATGACACCGAAAAAGCCGAAGGACAGGTGGCCGCGCTTATCGTTGACGGCGCATTGGTGGACAAGATTGATCAGGGCGGTTCCGGATGGGTCGTCGTGAACCAGACCCCGTTTTATGGCGAGGCGGGTGGTCAGATCGGCGACGCAGGTGAGATCCGGCGCCTAGGAGAGCGTTCGGATGTTTCACGCGTCGAAGACACCCGGAAATTTGCGGATGGCAAGGTCTATGCGCATAAGATCACCGTGGATCAGGGCGTTCTGTCCAAGGGCGACGCGGTTGAACTTGAGGTCGATCACGCCCGCCGCACGGCCATCCGCGCCAACCATTCGGCCACACACCTGCTGCATGAAGCGCTGCGCGAAACGCTTGGCGATCACGTTGCACAGCGGGGCTCGCTGAATGCCGCTGAGCGTCTGCGGTTCGACTTCAGCCACTCCAAGGCTTTGACTTTGGAGGAAATTCAGAAGGTCGAGCGCGAGGTGAACGCGTTCATTCGTCAGAATTCCAGCGTCGAGACCCGTATCATGACGCCGGATGACGCACGTGCGCTGGGTGCGCAGGCGTTGTTTGGCGAGAAATACGGCGACGAGGTGCGTGTGGTTTCGATGGGTAAGGCCCCCACCGGCAAAGGGCAGGATGGCGAGACCTGGTCGATTGAACTGTGCGGCGGCACCCATGTCCGTCAGACCGGTGATATTGGAACATTTGTGGTGCTGGGCGACAGTGCCAGCAGTGCAGGTGTGCGGCGGATCGAAGCGCTGACCGGTGATGAAGCGTTCAAATACCTCTCTGCACAGGACCAACGTCTGGGCGCGATTGCGCTTGAGCTGAAGGCGCAGCCGGACGACGTAGTGGCGCGTGTGAAATCCCTGATGGATGAACGCAAGGCGCTGCAGAACGAAGTGGCTCAGCTGCGCCGTGATCTGGCGATGGCCGGTGGCGCGGGGCAGGGCAGTGGTGCCGAGGCCCGACAGGTGAATGGCGTTTCGTTTTTGGCGCAGGCTCTGACCGGTGTGTCCGGCAAGGATCTGCCCGCTCTGATTGATGAACATAAAAGCCGCCTGGGAACAGGCGCGGTACTGCTGATCGCCGATACGGGCGGTAAGGCGGCGGTCGCTGCGGGTGTGACCCCTGACCTGACAGACAAGTTGTCGGCGGTTGATCTGGTCAAAGCTGCCGTGGCGGAACTGGGCGGTAAAGGCGGCGGGGGCCGTCCCGATATGGCACAGGGGGGCGGCAGAGACGCATCGAACGCGGATGCGGCCATCAAGGCCGCCGAACAGGTTTTGGGAGGATAAGATGCCAGCACTCTGGATCGCACATGTGACGGTGACGGATGCCGAAGCGTATGGAAAGTATGCAGAACTCGCTGGTCCGGCGATTGCGGCACATGGTGGTGAATTCATCGCCCGCGCCGCGCGCTTCGTTCAGCTCGAGGGAAAGGAGCGGCCACGCAATGTCGTAGCGCGGTTCCCCTCGCTTGAGGCGGCGGTGGATTGTTATCATTCCCCCGAATACCAAGAGGCACTTGACCACGCCCGTGGCGCCAGCGAGCGCGAGCTGATGGTCGTCGAAACCACCGAATGAGAATCACTCGGGTGTGTCGACACCTGACAGTTAAGTGATCTATGGGCGCGCAGCATCGACTGCGCGTTCAATTTTTTCACGCAAATGATCTTCTTATAGTTAATAATTACAACGTGTTATGCGGCGTTCTTGTTGTATTTAGCTTTCTGATTGTGACCAACGCGCCATGATCTGGCGCGGAAATGGTCACAAAATATGACGAATTTCCGCCGCTTTTTCCCCCCAGCTTCAACAAGGATTGCGTGCTGCCCCTCGTTTACGGATATTTCCCATGCAATAGATAGGGTTCTGCGTCACGCCAATCGATTGGTTTGAACAGTGCTCGAGGGACAGGAATGGCGCGGCTAGGAACGACTTTGAAGACCGTTGGACATCGTATCGTTCGGTTTGGCGCCGGCTGCGCCGCTGCTGCGATGGTGTGCGGCTCAATGTTGCTCGGGTCGAGCGCGGATGCGCGTGACACAGCATTCATCACCAGCGGAGCCGCTTCGCCGCCACCTTCGGGTGCGCGCCAACTGTGTCGGGATTATACCTGGGCCTGCGCACAAAAATCTGCAGCGTCGATGCCCAGCGAACAGGAAATGAAGCTGGTCAAGAAGATCAATCGTCGTGTGAATTCATCGACGCGTGAAGTGACCGATCAGATTCAGTACAAAACCCGCGAACTTTGGGCGCTCCCTACGTCATTGGGTGGTGATTGCGAGGATTTTGCGTTGCTCAAGAAACGGGATTTGATCCAGGCTGGCATCGATCCACGCAAGCTATTGATCGCAACGGTTCTGGATACGCGCCGAAACTCTCATGCCGTCCTGGTCTATCGTTCGAGCCAGGGGGATCTGGTTCTGGACAATCTGACCAATCGGATCAAACCCTGGTCTGAAACGCGCTATCTGTTCCTGCGGATGCAAGATCCGAAGCAGCCGCGCAATTGGGTTGGGGTTTACGGACGAAGCTGAAAAACAGCGCTCATCAAGTCAAGATTCGTCGGTAATTGACGTAAAAAGGCGATCTGATTGATCGCCTTTTTCTGTGTTCGGCCGCACTATCGTGGCTCTTGAACTAGGTTTGCGGTTCACCGCCTTTGCCGTCGTCGCCTTTGCCGTCGTCGCCTTTGCCGTCGTCGCCTTTGCCGTCGTCGCCTTTGCCGTCGTCGCCTTTGCCGTCGTCGC